>NZ_JBFTQH010000045.1:0-39896 GCF_056398905.1 Rhizobium sp. 01T417
TCGCCCCATCCGGTGCACGGGCGCATTCTTCGAATAAGCCTTACAGAGAAAGGATCGAACCTATTGGCCGAATGCCGTACACAGGTACATATCCTCGAACAGGAGTTGGTTGCGGGCTTCAATGAGATAGAGGAGGCTACAATTCGGCGGTGGCTGGTCCAGGTGGCGACCGGCGAATAAAGCCCTCTTGGTTGCTGCGTTCTTATCCCATAATAGGGCCGTACTGTCCGGCTCGACGCCAAGGCACCGCCGAGCCTGCAACCCTCAGGGTGAGACGTGATCTAAAGATCCTGCCGGCCCATTGCGGTCATCAATTGTTGCAATTTCTGCGATGGGGCGGCGCACCGCGGGTTATTATTTAACTTGACCTCAACCATGGTTGAGGTGGCGAATTGCTTTTCGCAGCGGAATTTTGTCAAGCGATTGTGGAATGTATGACCGGTCATTCGAAAGCGCTGAAGATCACCATCTTGTCATGTAGTCTCGATCCCCGAAGTCGCAGTTATGTTCTTGCTCGGGAAATGGAGCGCCTTCTGCAATTACGCGGTCATGAATCGCAATTCATTGATCTACGGAACACCTCTCTCCCCGATTTCGACAACGCTGATTGCTATCTTCATCCATCATATCTTCACACACACGATGCTATTAAAAATGCCGACGGGATTGTGCTGTCGGTCCCAATCTACAATTGGTCCATCGGCAGCGCGGCTAAAAATCTGATAGAGCTAACAGGCGCTACAGGAGAAGGTGGCAAGAAAGCGGCGTGGTTCGATCAGGTCGTGACTTTTGTCTGCGCTGGGGGCTTACCCCATAGCTATATGGCCTACGCACCAACCGCCATCTCGCTAATGTTGGACTTCAAATGCGTGATAAATCCCTATGTCGTATATGCCACAACGCGAGATTGGAGCGGCGATCATTTGTCAGATGCTCTTTCAACACGGTTGAGGAAAACCCTGGACGTTAAACTTGAACTCGTCTCCCTGCTGCAAGAGCGTCGGTATAGATCAGGGTGGGAGGTGTAGTCACCGAGCCGTGTCCGGTTTGTGGGGCGAGTCGTCATCCATTATCTCAGCAGTAAATGGCTTTGAGGTTTTCGCCTGTTCATAGGCAATGAACAGATCGGTCACCAGAACGCCGTTGATTCGCATCCGAGTTAAATCGGCATCTTTGATGTCCGAATCTGCCAACGTGACGCCGCTTATGATTAAGCGCGAAAGGTTTGCGTTCGTGATGGCGGCCCCAGACAGATTGACGTTACTAAAGCGCGCATCCGCAAGGGTGATATCGTCAAAAACCGCTTCGCTTAAATTGGTGTCGGTGAACCTTGCCTTAGTCAAAACAGCATAAAACCGCGCATCTGCAAGGTTTACGCCATCGAAATTAGCGCCTGACATATCGGCCCGCTTGTAATGGGTTCCCTGCAACTGAGGACCATCAAATTGATTGTGTTCTTCACTCATTTTCGTATCCTCCGTTCAATCCTGATTGTGACCCAAAGAATGCCAGATCGCGCAATCATTTACGACCGTCGAATTTGAGAGCATTTGCGCTTCTCTAATCGGCGCGTCGACGTCAAGCGCATTTCTGAGCGGAGCGGGTTGAGATGTCGTCCGCAGTCGCCCCGAAGCTGGCGCAGATCAGTGAAGCGCTGCGACTGGCGAAAATATTCGCGTTAAGAATTCCCGGAGGATGGGCGTGACCTGTTCTCGGGGAAGGCGATGACCGCCTTCGAGCGCATGGAACTGTACCGGCACACCCAACTGTGCGAGAGCCTCGTAAAATCGTTCAGCTTGATCGACCGATGCACGATCATCGTACTTGCCGTGTAGAAGCAAGGTTTCAGCTTGAATTTGTTGCGAATGATGGAGTGCGGACCGTTCCAAAAAGCTTTCGTTTGAAACGCCTGCCTCTTTCTGAATAGCTTGCTGCAAGCCTCTCGAACTGCTTCCATAGGCTTCTCGTAAAATCGTAAATGCCACCGGTTAGGATTAGCGCCCTGAGGCCATCAACTTTCGCGGCCACCATTGCGGACGCCACAGCCCCTCGGCTATTTCCGTAGAGAACTATACGCCCGGGATCGACTGATGGCTGCTGCCTCAGAAACTCCAAGCTTGCTGAGTGGTCGGCCCGCAGAAATCGGCAGGCCAGTCCGATGCACCAAAACCAGGCTGAGAGATTGCCGCCGCCGTGACACCTAGGCGAAATGAAAACCGAACCAGCGATCCGTCATCGACAGCCTCTCTTCCACCTAAGAGAAGCCCACCCTAATTTCCATGTACGAACAGTATCGCCCCATTGTTTGGTGTAGACGGTTGAGTCTGGAAAAGTTCGACGCGCGCGCCGTCGCCTCGATCGATGATGTGTTGCGTAACCGCGGACATGACTCACCCCGTCGAACCTTCACGCGAAGATACGATGACATCCACCTCTGTCAATGTCCCGCGTTGGCGCAATCCAACCGAAAATCACTGTTCCATAGGAGCTGTGACCGACCAACCGGCGTCCTTCGCGGCCCGTGCTTCTCTCACGGTTTTGGCGGTGTGCTAGTTGCTGCGCGTCGATGGGTGTAGACTTCCGACATATTGCATGTTCATGCAGGGCAACGAAGATGAGTACTCCCGCTCTCGACCGGAAGCTGCTCGCGATCCTGGCGGCGGATATGGTAGGCTACTCGAAGGCGATGGAGGCCGATGAGGCCGGTACTATCAAGCGACTGAAAGCCATCCGCGCCGAGCTGATCAATCCCGCCATCTCCCAGCGCCATGGCAGTGTCATCAAGCTGATGGGCGACGGCGCGCTCGTTGCCTTCGACAGCGTCGTTGATGCCGTTGCCTGCGCTGCGGAGTTTCAGAATGCCGTGGCGGCGCGTAACGCCGACCTACAGGAGCCTGAGCGTATCGTGTTCCGCGTCGGGATCAATCTGGGCGATGTGGTGTTGGTGGATGGGGATGTCTATGGCGATGGGGTGAATGTGGCAGCGCGGCTGGAGCATTTTGCCGAGCCGGGCGGCGTGATGGTGTCGGGGACGGCATACGATCATCTCCAGGGAAAACTCGACTGGCCGCTCGATTTCGCCGGCGAGCAGCAGGTCAAGAACATCAGCCGGCCGGTGCGGATGTATCGGCTGAGACTTAATGGCAAACGGGCGCGTCGCCCGCTTTTCGGAATGATGCCGCGCTGGGCAAAAACGACGACAGCATCGATCGTGGCGCTTGCTCTGGCGGGGGGCGGGGTATGGTGGTTCCTGCATCCAGAACCTTTAAGCGGCAAACCGTCGGTGGCGGTGTTGCCCTTCGACAATTTTAGCGGCGACGGGGCTGCCGGGCGTCTGGCCGATGGCCTGACTGAGGACATCATCACCGACCTCGCGCGGTTTCCTGAATTCGAGGTGGTCGCACGGAACTCGACGGATGCTTATAAAGGCAAGCCGGTGGATGTCCGCCAGGTCGCAAATGCGCTCCATGTCGGCTTTGTGCTGGAAGGCTCGATCCAGCGGCAGAGCGGTCGGGTGCGGATCACAGCACAGTTGATCGATGCAAAAAACGGCCACCATCTTTGGTCGGAAAATTGGGACCGGCCGGATGAGGACGTGTTCGCCGTTCAAACCGAAATCGCAGAGCAGGTCGCCAACCGCCTCGGCGGCGGTGTGGGACTGGTTCAAGAGGCCGGGCGGGCGGCAGCCAAACGCAAGCGGCCTGAAAACCTGAATGCTTATGATTTCTATCTTCTGGGGTCCGAGAAGATTGAAAAGCTCACTAGAGCAGATGAGGAGGAAGCCATCACGTTTCTCAACCGCGCCGTAGAGCTGGACCCGGCGCTGGCACGGGCTTGGGTAGAACTTTACCATGCTCATGAGATTCTGGAGTTGTTTGGCGTCGATCCAGAGGGCAATCGCAAGGCGGCCGACGATGTGGCCGAACGTGCGGTGCAGCTTGATCCGAGCGATGCTGAAGCACACGCGGTGTTTGGTATGAGTCTTGCCAACAAGGGGGACATGGGCCGTGCCAAGTCTGAGCTGGATACGGCCCTTCGTCTAGCTCCGGGTTCGTCCGAAATCCTGACTTTTTATACTGGCTTTGCAGCACGCTTCGGCGAACCCGATCGCGGCGCTCAAATGGTCGACCAGGTAATGAAGCTGGACCCGAATTATCCGATGTGGGCGTCCAACTTCTTCGCACCTGCCTATTTTATGGCGGGCCGGTATGAGGACGCGGTTAAAATGCTGGAGCGCATGACGCCTAACAACTACCAAAAGTGGACATGGGTGGTTCGAAGCAGCTCCCTCGCGGCTCTCGGCCGAACCGATGAAGCGACTGCCTCGGCTACAGAAGCTCTCAAGCAGCACCCGGACCTGACTGTAGAGAGCATGATCAACGAACCCGGCCTAAGCACGGTGGAGCGCAGTCGGTTCATAGAGACGATGCCGCTAGCTGGCTTCCCCCCGTGCTCAAAGGATGAGGCGCTGGCGAAGCTCGCCAAACCAGTGCGATTGCCAGAATGCGAGGGGGCGAAGCCTAATTCACTCGAGCAGCCATAGAACAGCCCGCGCTCTGCCGCCTCGGTCCCATCGCGGCTGGCGATGAAGCGATAGAGATCCTCGATGTCGCGTTCCGCTTCCTCAGCAAACGACACGATATGGCATCAGGATTGGCTGTCGGCTAGACGCTTGCGGATGCGCGAAAAGGCGTCCGCAACGGGGCGCACTTTGCCTTCCTCCACTTGCCGGTTGGTGAGCGCCAGTACCTTCAGGAGCGCCAGCGTCTCTTGTGTTTCCACGACCAAGCGCGCTCGCGGGCCTGTCGCTGGGGCGAAGATGGCCTTGGCGGCATCTCGAACGACGGCCAGCGGCTCTGCTTTGCGCTCGCGCTCTGGAACGAGCGCGATACGATCCTGAAAGAGCGCTTGTTCGGGCCGCAAATCGCGCCCTTCCCATGATAACCGTCAGTTCATGAACGGCATGCTGCATGTTTTGCGGGTCGGCTGCCCGTGGCGGGATATGCATGAGCGATACGGGAAGTGGAATTCTGTCTATGTCCGGTTCCGGCGCTGGGCTGAGCAAGGGGTATGGGATGCCCTCTTGGCTTGTCGAGATGGGCCTGACGGACGATTGGCAGCACATGCTGGACCAGCACCACGGTTCGGGGCCATTCACAGGCAGCGGGCGCTAAAGGGGGACTCATAAGGAGGCTTTTGGTCGATCGCGGCGGCTTTATGACAATCCATGCCCGAGCTGACGCCCCCTTGGCTTCGTCCTAACGGGTGGCGAAACATTATCTCGCTGTTCCAGCTCCTCTCGCGATGCCGGTAAACAGGCCTCGCCGCTTGCTGGCCGACAAGGGATATGATGCCGACGCCATCAACAGCGACTACGGGTGGGCCTTTGTGTCGACGGAGCTCGAACGGCGCGCCCGAAACCGATCGCGGTTCGTCAGAGTTCACCCAGAAAGAATTAGGTGACACCCACTTACGGATTTTGAGGTCGGAGCCGCCTGATCAACCGGGCCGACGCATGCACCAACACAATGGTCATGCCGCCGATCAAAATCGCCAGCACTGCCTGAAGCGCGGATGTGGTCGTCCAATGCAGAACCCCCGTGAGATATGCCGATACGGCACCGACGCCGACTGCAATCGTGTCAATGAAATGTTCCGGTCCATGGAAGCCCAGTTGGGCCATTCCGTGGACGAGAATGCTGCCGCCCACCCAGAGCATGGCGGCGGTCCCAATCATTGCGAGGATGCTGAGAAACAAGGGGACGCCGATAACGAGGCCGCGGCCGAACGCCCTGACCAAGCCGACTGAGGAAGTAGCGAGCGCGAGCCCTATGTCGTCCGCCTTCACAATGAGGGCGACAACGCCATAGACGGCCAAGGTGATGAGGATGCCGACGGACGCCAGGACAGCAGCTTGCGTGTAGATATTGGAAGCGGCGACGTTCGCGAGGGTTAGTGCCATGATTTCCGCTGAGAGTATAAAGTCCGTTCTGATTGCGCCCGCAACCTTCTGGTTTTCCAACGCGACCGGGTCGGATGTTCCCATCTCTGCCGCCTCATGCTTGTGCGCGTCGTGTGGGGCAATCGCTTCATAGAGCTTTTCGGCTCCCTCGTAGCAAAGATAAACGCCCCCGACCATCAGTAGCGGCGTGATCGCCCAAGGCGCAAAGTAGCCGAGAAAAATACACGCCGGCAGAAGAAAGAGAAGCTTGTTCTTCAAGGATCCGAGGGCGATCTTAGCGATAATTGGCAATTCTCGCGCGGGCGACAGGCCAACCACGTATCTCGGTGTTACCGCCGCATCGTCGATCACGACTCCCGCCGCTTTCGCGCCTGTTTTTGCTGTTTGAGCGGCGACATCATCCAGCGACGCAGCCGCAAGTTTCGCAATTGCCGCGACGTCATCGAGCAGTGCGAGAAGTCCAGTTGCCATAGGTGCTTTTCCATTCGTCCAGATACAGTGGAACTATCTAGGAGCAATTTCGGTTTGGATAGCCTACCGCAATGACTTTGTCGCAACGCGGCTTCTGCGGGACACTCGAATAATGCAAGCTTAAACCTTAGTGGAGTATTTCTTCCGCTGGCGATGGCGACCCCACCGTTTGTCTGATGAGGAAAGTCCGGCGGACTAGGGCGGTGGGCTCGCCCAGACACAAAATGTCGGGGAAGCCGACCTCCGCCGGTCGTTTGGGGAACGGGCACGGCGTGCGAGCATAGGTAAGGATTGCGAACGCACATTCCATGTTCGCAACGTGCAATGAGGCGCTCATGCCCTGGAACTTCAGACCTGACGCCATTAGCACCGCTTACTTTTGAGCGGTTTCCAGCCAACAGTCGGATGGGACAAATATCTTGAAATCGGAATCAGAAAGTAATACCTAGTCAAAGAAAGGTATTACGAGGCGCACAGCATGACAACGACAGTAACAGCCAAGGGACAGGTGACAATCCCGAAAGCGGTGCGAGAGCTGCTTGGCATTGTGCCCGGAAGCGAGGTCGACTTCCGTCGAGCTGCGGATGGTAGCATAGTGCTGACAAGGGCTGATAGACAGCAACCTGCCAGCCGCTTTCAAAAGCTTCGGGGGCATGCCGGAAAAGGGCTCGATACGGATGCGATCATGGCACTCACGCGTGGTGAAGCGTGACGCTTGTCGACACGAATGTCTTGCTCGACCTTGTGACTAATGACTCGACCTGGGCAGACTGGTCGGTCGAGCAACTTGAGACGGCCAGTCTTGCCGGTCCATTGTTGATCAATGATGTAGTCTATGCCGAACTTGCGGTTCGCTATGAGCGGATCGAGGAACTTGATGCGTTCATAGACGACGCGGGACTGGTAGTCGCGCCCATTCCGCGAGCCGCGCTATTTCTCGCCGGAAAAGTATTCACACGGTATCGTCGAGCCGGTGGTTCTCGTACAGGAGTCCTGCCGGATTTTATCGTTGGCGCCCATGCCGCGGTTCAACAGCTCCCGCTGTTAACGCGAGATGTCGGTCGGTACCGATCTTATTTCCCAACTGTCGCGTTGATCACACCGGCTCAATGAGCCAAGCCCACGGTAGCGGAGGAACAACGCGTCTTCGACTGGGTGAGCCCAAGTGAGGCGGCTCGGGCGTTCGTGAAATTGAGCTCAAATCCCAGCTGGTGAACTTCAAGCCGAATGCGGGCAGAGACCGCAGTTGACGCTCCTTCGCGGTCGACGCGATCCGAATAAGTGAGGATGCCTTCTAGGAACAGATGTGGCCAAGCCATGCTGTGCATAGATACAACGCTGAGACTTCGTTTAGCCATACAGATAGGCTGGGAGCCAGAGCGTCATGCCCGGCCAGACATACATGATAACCATGCAGAGAATGACGATCAGCATATAAGGCATCATGCCTGCGAAGATCTGGTTGAGGGTGACGTGCGGCGGCGAGACACCCTTGAGGTAATAGGCCGACATCGCAACCGGCGGCGAAAGGAACGCCGCCTGCAGATTGACGAAGACGAGCACGCCCCAGAGGATCGGATCGATGCCGAAGTGTCGGAGCATCGGCAGGAAGATCGGTACGAAGATGATGATGATTTCGGTCCATTCCAGCGGCCAGCCGAGGATGAAGATGATCGCCTGCGACAAGATCATGAATTGGACGGGCGTCATGTTGAGCGACAGCACCCACTGCTCGATCAACGCCTGGCCGCCAAGAATGGCGAAGACTGCGGAGAAGAGTGCCGAGCCGACGAAGAGCCAGCAGACCATGGCAGTGGTTTTCGCCGTGAGGAACACTGCCTCCTTTGTGCGTTTCCAGTTGAGCGTCCGGGCCTGGAACGCTAGCAAGAAAGCGCCGGCGGCACCGACCGCGGCGGACTCGGTGGCCGTCGTGATGCCGAACAGAATGACGGCGAGCACGACGACGGTCAGGATCCCGAGCGGCATGACCGACGAGGCCAGCAGCTTCACCACCTGCAGCCGCTCGGCATTCATATTCCTGTAGTAGCGCACGAGGACCACCATCGCCATCGCCGCTATGATCCCGAACGTCAGGTAGAAGCTGGTTGACGGCCCAGTTAAAACCGCCGGGCCGGCATCCGCTCCGGGTCCGCCGAGCTCTTCTAGCCCTTCTGGCACTTCCGCCTCCGCCGAATCCTGGGGGTGGATGACGACATACCACCAGATGAGAGCCAGGGTGAAAGCCGTCAGCGACAAAGGCACGAGCGCGGCGAAGGCATTCTTGACCAGCTTCCAATAGGTGAGCCGTCCCTCGTCCGTTTCGATAGCCATCGCCTTTGATGGTGAAACCAGTGCACGGAGAAGCCCGGCGAGCATGTTGTTCGAATAATGCCCCTGAAAGCGTCCCATCCAGGCGGCCACGGGAACTCGCGTCTGTTCTTCGGGCAAGGCGGGCGCGATCCTTGGGTTGATCATCGCCCAGGCGAGAACGTAGACGAGATAGAGAAATGCCAGAAAGAAGCCGGGAAACATCGTGGCCGCATAGAGCTTGACCACCGATTGCCCCGCGACGGCAGCGTAGACGATGATCATCACCGATGGCGGGATCAGAATGCCCAGCGTGCCGCCCGCGGTGATCACCCCGGAGGCAAGCTTGACGTCATAGCCGGCGCGCAGCATCGGGTTCATCGCGATGACGCCCATCAGCACCACGACTGCGCCTACGAGGCCGCTGGCGATACCCCAGAAGGTGCAGATAATCAGCGTCGCTACGGCCAGCGAGGCAGGCACCCGCCGGAACGAAAGCTGGATGCTGTAGAACATCTTGTCGACCAGCGCGCCGCGCTCCATCACGTAGCCCATCAGCACGAAGAGCGGGATCGAGACCAGGACGTCGTTAGTCATAGCGCCGTAGGTGCGCTGAACCATCAAATCGAAGACGCGATTGTCGATCCAATGTTCGGCGGGATTGTAGAATGCGTAGAAGCCGAAGACCATGCCGAGCCCCATCAGCGTGAAGGCTGTCGGGAAGCCCATCACGATGACGACCACAATGAGAACTAGCATCGTCAATCCGAGGAACGGATCACTCACATCTCCATGTCTCCACCTCGGCCTCGTTGCCGGGCCGCCCTGTCGATATCCTGAGCACGCTCGATCGCCGCCTCGCGCGTCTGCGTATCTATGTGCTCGCTATTGGCAAGCTGCTCCGCGACGACGTCGATCTCCTCCACATCCTTGAGCCGGCCCGGCCATGCGCCGGTTTTCTGGCAGACGATGCAGCGCGCGATCTCGGCGAGCCCCTGTAGCATGACAAGCGCGCCCGCGATCGGAATGACTGTCTTGAAGTAGTAGATCGGCGGACCTTCGGCTGTGATGGTCGAATGCTCGCCAATCCGCCAGGAAAGTGCTGCATAGTCATAACCGGTATAGATGAGCGCGGCGACGCCTGGCAGGAAGAACAGGATGTAAAGGATGAGATCAAGCGTCGCCTGTATTCGGGGTCGCAGCGAGCTGTAAAGAAAGTCGCCGCGGACATGGGCGTTCTGCGCCAGCGCATAAGCTCCAGCGAGCATAAACAGGGTGCCGTAAAGCATGTTGGTGGCGTCGAATATCCACGCGGTTGGCATGTTCATGATGTAGCGCTTGAAGACTTCGACGCAGACGAGCGTCATCAGCCCGATGATCAGCCAGGCGGCGGCTTTGCCGACCCATACGCTGATCGCATCGACCCTGATGATAAACTGCTGAACCTGCACGGCTGCCCCCGAAATAGCCGACTATCTTCGCCAGAGCTTCATCGCTTTCCGGCGATGACGTTATAGTTCCTTCGCAACACCGTCGCGGCCGAAATAATGATCGAAGGCTATCCGACGGTTGGCAAGGGTATCCTGTTCCCATCGCGTTACCCGTTCCGCAAAGGCTATCTGGGACTCGATGACTTCCTTGAACAGCGGGTTTTCCGCCTTCTTCTTCTTCACAACATCGTCATAGATTTCCAGTTGCCTCTTCAGGATTGCGTCCGGCGTTTTGTAGAACTTGACCTTGTCGACTGTCTGCATCTCCACGTAGTCTTTCGAATAGCGGTCGACCGCCTTCCAGGCCATATCCTGGGAAGCGGCCTCCGAGGCGTTGGAGATGATCGCCTTCATCTGGTCAGGCAAAGCATCGTACTTCGTCTTGTTGAACAGAATCTCGAACTGCTCGGCATTCTGGTGAAAGCTTTGCAGCATGCAGATCTTGGAAACGTCCGGAAAACCGAGGGCCCGGTCGGACGAGGCGTTGTTGAACTCGGCCGCGTCCAGTAGACCGCGGTCCAATGCCGCGACGATCTCGCCACCCGGCAGCGCGTTGACCGCGGCACCGAGACCGGTGAACACATCAATGGAAATACCGACGGTGCGGAACTTCAGGCCCTGAAAGTCCTCGACCTTCACCACCGGCTTCTTGAACCAGCCGAGCGGCTGGGTCGGCATCGGTCCGTAGAGGAACGAAACCACATTGGCTCCGATCGATTGATAGAGCTTTTGGAGCAGGTCTTTGCCGCCGCCGTATTTGTGCCATGCGAGCAGCATGTTGGCATCCATGCCAAAGCCCGGCCCCGAGCCCCAAAGCGCCAGCGCCGCCTGTTTGCCGTAATGGTACGCGACCACGCCGTGCCCGCCGTCGAGCGTCCCTTTGGAGACGGCGTCGAGCAGGCCGAAAGCAGGCACGACGGCCCCGGCCGGCAACACTTCTATTTTGAGATCGCCGCCGGTCATGTCAGTAACCTTTTTTGCGAAATCAAGCGCGAATTCGTGGAAGATGTCCTTTGACGGCCAAGTGCTCTGCCAGCGCATGTTGACTGGGCCCTGTGCCTTGACCACACTCGGTGTCGTAATCATCGCCGCACCGGCCATGGCTGCGCCGCTCAGAAATCGGCGACGCGACGGGCTTCCACTGATTTGGGTTCTGGATTTCATCTCTTCCTCCCGAAAGCATGGACCTCCTCGCCCTATGCAGGCCTTGCTTTGTCCCGCTTACAAGCTTGTATTTCAGGATTGGATAATACTCCTCAGGGAGCCCCAAGCATAGGTTGCTGCGGTGCCGTCAAGGTAACGAGGCATAGCGATCGCCCGTTTGGGTCTCACCGTTTCGGATGCCGTTAGGAATCTTCTGACCCGTACCGCCAATGAAGGCACACTTCCAATTGAACTGGTCCCTAATAGCGAGGCGCACGACGCCTGGTTTCGTAGCGCTGGAAGACACAAAACCCGGCGTATCCGACGATCAGGCGGAAGCGCAATTTGCCGCCCGGTGAGCGGCCGCGAGCGCTAGGGCAGGTAACCGGAAGTCGTGAAAGTTACTTGGTCGGCACTCGCGCTCGCGAACCGCGACAGCATCTTTTCGAATATCGAGCCTCAGAACGCAGTCGCAGCTATTGCGGTAGACGAGCGTATCGCTTCCCGAGGCTACGGGATTTCCTTGTAAGCAGCAGCCCGGTCGGATCGCGGGGACCATAACGACCTATTAAATAGCGGTCGAGACAATCCGCATCCTGCGCGTACTGGATGGCGCGCAGCGATGGCCCGATGAATTGCCGAGGTAAATACTTCACATTCGAAGTCGGAAGAATTCTCCTCTCACATCATCAAAACAAGACCTTAACATTCTTTCGACTTTAAACCGGTCGAAGGGCGCGGGTTCGATTCGCCTCAACTGCCCGATTGCGGAATAGCAGGGTCGATGGTTCCTTTCCCGTCAAGACCGTCGGGGAGGCGATAGCTTGCCGGATCTTGGGTCGCTGGCGCCGGCGCGTCGTCCCTTCAACAACAAAGCATAGTGTGTTACCGCAGCGTACAGGCAGACGATCGAGCCGTAGTTGACGAAGAACCCAAGGGCAGACTCGTTGAAGTCCCACATGTCGAGCGTGTGGGTCAGCATCAGCTTGGGTCCGAAGCCCATCTCAATGGTGCTGTGGACGCCCCATGCGGCGGCGGCGAAAGTCAGGAGGCGAAGCGCAACTGACCGAAAGACGTTCGGCCGTTCGATGCCGAAAACGCCGCGAAACACGTTCATCACCACTGCCCATCGGGTGCCGAGGTGCAAGGCCAGGATCATGAGCAGCCAGTGGGCGGCGAACATGTGGATCTCGCGGACGGCGAATGCTCCATCCAAGAACATAAATGGAAAGAGATCGCGCGAGATCAGTGCGCTACTGACCAGCATGACCGTCATTGCCGTTGCAAGGCACGCGATGGTGACCGCATTCAGCAGCCTCGGGCCGTCACCAAGGTTCCGTGCGACATTTGAGTACCATCGCCTGTTGAAGACGTTATGGACGATCACGAGCCCAAAAAGCGCGGTGCCGAACAGTTCGTGCGACAGATTGCCGAGCCACCAGTAGGCAAGGGACAGGACGACGAGAGCAAGGCTCGCAAAGTCAAGGATGAGGCGGATCCCCAGCGTCATGTCATTCGAACTCGAAACGCCGGATGTCGCTGAAGGTGTATAGGAACTCGCGGTCGGCGCGAGAACTGTGGCAGCTCTGGCAGCGCGCGGTGTTCTCGGCGGCGTTGATCGTTCCGTCTGGCTTGAACCATTGAAACTGCCAGTCGCCGGTGCGGCGGTTCTCGTCGTACTCCTCGCCCCATCCGGCACCCTTTTCCATGATGAAGTAGCGAAAGACTTCCCCTTCGCGGTAGTCGACGAGCGCGAAATGCGTGCCATTTGGAACGGGCTTGCCCGCCTTCACGGCCTCGATCGCTTCGCGCGTCGTCATGATGTGTTCGGTGACCTCGCCGCGCGTCACCGTGGTGTAGTGAACAAGCTTGCTGATATCAGGCATCGTGGCCTTGGTCGGTTCGGCATCCACTTGCCGGCCGATCATCACGATGCCGCAGGCTACGGCGACGAGAACGAGAAGACGTGGGGGAAGACGCGTCATTGCTGACCCTCCGCTGCTTGAGAGGAGTATTGGGCGTCGGTGACCAGCTCGAGCCAGTCGACGGACTTGCCATCCAAGGACTCCGAGAAGGCGATGTGCGTCATTCCATTCCTCGGAGATGCGCCGTGCCAGTGCTTCACGCCAGGCGGGATCCATACGGTATCGCCGGACCGCATCACCTGATGCGGCCCTTCCCACATCTGGACAACGCCCACTCCGCTCGTCACGATGAGCGTCTGGCCGAGAGGGTGGCTGTGCCACGCGGTGCGCGCGCCGGGTTCGAAAGTGACGGTTGCGCCGCCCACCGTCGCTGGCGCCTTTGCCTTGAAGTTGTCTTCGACCCGCACGGACCCGGTAAATCTATCAGGGGCTCCGATGATTGCTGGCTGCGATCCCCCGTGCGTGATAGTGATCGCTTCGCCTGCCAACGCGGGAGCCGCAGACACGAACGCCGCCGCCATTGCGGAAGCCATTGTCATCTTCTTTTCGGTCATTCGGCGAATACCTCCTTGGCAATCGCCACCGAAGAGACGGCGCTCGGCCATCCGGAATAGAAAGCCATGTGCGTGATCGTCTCGACGATCTCGTCCTTGCTGAGGCCGTTCTGCAGGCCGAGGCGAATGTGTGATTTGAGCTGATCAGGACGATTGAGCGCGATCAGGGCCGAGATTGTCACCAGGCTCCGGTCCCGCTTGGACAAGCCGGGTCTCTCCCAGATGTCCTTGTAGAGTACGTCATCAGTCAGTTCGGCCAGTTTCGGGGCCGTGTCACCCATCAGTTGCTGGGCACGAGAGGTCATTGGACTTTCCTTCGGTTCATTGACAGGCTGGGCGCAGACGGCGCCGGGGAGCGCCGCCAAAACTATGCCGACCGTCAGAAACGCGTTCAGGAACAAGTGGCGCGTCATCGCTTCCTCCTCAGACCAGCGTCCGGTCGAAGAACGGTGCGAGCTTGCCCAGCGCCGCATCCACGTACTCGGGAACCCAGTAGGTCTCGATGTGCTTGGCGCCTTCGATCTTGAAGAGTTCCTTGTCCTTCGTGCCCGTGGCCTTGGGGAACGCGTCTTCGGTCATGTAGAGGGTGTCGGCGGCGGTGCCCGCGATCATCAGGAGCGGGACATCGATGAGGCCGATCTCGTCCGTTGCGTCCCAGCGCATCAGGTCCATCAGGCTGCTCATCGTGTACTTGAAGGTCGAGCCGGGATGAGCATTGGTGTGCCAGTAATAACGGTAACCGTCCCTATAGAGGTCGAACGGAAGCGCATCGATCTGTGCGTCCGTCAGATTGGCGTCGCCTGCATAGAGCACTTCGCCACCCGCGGCTTCCTGGGCACGGGCCGACGAGGCCTGCTGCAGCCGTTTCTGGATCGTGTCCATTTGGGAATCCTGGAAGCCGTTCCGACGGACACGACCGGAATTGAACATGCTCAACGTCGCGACCGCCTTGAAGCGCTTGTCGGTCTTGGCGGCAGCAAGAGAGTAGCCGCCTCCACCACAGATACCGAACAGTCCGAGGCGCGCAGTGTCCACGCCGGGGAAACCGCTGATGAAGTCCGCCATCCCGTGAACGTCCTCGATGCGGTACTGAGGCTTATCGATACTGCGCGGCGCGCCGCCGCTCCCACCTTGATAGGCGGCGTCGGCGGTGATCGTGATGAAGCCGCGCTCCGCGAGTCGCTGCGCATAGAGACCAGTCGTCTGCTCCTTCACGCCGCCGTTGGGATGGGCGAGCACGACCGTCGGATATTTCTTGCTGGGATTGTAGCCCGCGGGCGTATAGACGTTCGCCACGATATCGAGATTGTTGAGCTTGTAGGTCACGGGGTGGATGTTCACCTTGCCCGGCTCGTTCCTAGTGATCGCGCCGTCGTAGACCAGCGTGAATGGGTTTTGCTTGTAGTCGGCTGCCATAGCTTCGGTGGTGGTCATTGGTGGAACTCCTATGATGGCACCTGAAATAATCAGCGCGGTCGCGCTCAGAAACTCGCGTCGTCTGCTGTCGATGACTTCCGTCATGTCGGGCTCCTGAAGGTCGGTGTTCGAAATTGTTGGAGAAAAGATAGCCGCTGACAGCACGGGCGATTAGACGGCTTGTGCCGCTAGAGCCTATTAGGGCTGCTTATCAATCACGATCACTTGATAAGCTTTGAAGGAATAAAACCTGCGGAGCCCGGAAGGCTCGAATTTCGATTGCATTCGACCGCAACGAAGAACAGGGGGTATTTAGCCAAGGATTGGCTGGACGATGCTAGATGGACCCCAGGCCGATTGCGCAAGCTCCGGTCACTCGCAATTCTTCGTCATTTCGACCATGGTCGCTCGGAAGCCCATTCGCTCGAACAGAGCTTGAGCACCTGTGTTCTTGTAGGCAGTCGCCAGGACGATCCGCGGAGAGCCTCTTCCTGAAAGCATCGTGATGGCCTGTTCCAGCAAGCGTCGGCCGACACCTTCCCTCCGCCTTTGCGGATCGACGAAGATATCGTGAATAACCCCCGCAGGACCTCGCAGAGCCATGTAGTCGGCGCCCTCGAGCGCACCGTAGACATAACCGATGATAGAATCCCGATTTTCGGCTACGAGGACGACGACGTCGTCGCGGACGACCTGGCTAGCGAGCCACGAAGCGTACTTGTCGGGGGTGGTTGGCCCGGCGGGAATGAAGCGGGCTGGATCCCACTTGTTGTGCAGCAACATCAGCGCGGCGCCGTAGGATCCAAGGACTGCAGCGTCAGCTCGTACTGCGGGTCTTATGATGATCGATTCGAGGTGCTGATCGGACATGTTGATACCGCGAGATAGGCACCGAAGGCCCAGCGATTGTCTTCGAGCCCAATAACGGTGCTCGTCGGGGGATCGTTCGAAATCTAGTGCGCATGCTGATGCGATGCTGGGCGACGCAACGAGCGTGCTTCGTCGCGACAACCTCGGGAGGGGCGCCTCAACAGATCAATCGAGCTTCTTTTCCGCCAGGAACTTTGCGATTTGGTCGGCGATCTCGACGTTATTCAGATCCGACATCAGGAAGTGGGTGCCACCTCTGATGCCGATGTCGGGCAAGTGAATGAGCGTAGCGTCGCCGCCATGCTTGTTGACCGCATCGACCCAGAGCTTCGCCATTGCGAGCCGAACACGCCAGTTGTCCTGACCGCGCTCGGCCGTCGGCTCGGTCGGGAAATTGTCACCGTAGTAGATGACGATCGGCAGCTTGGTGAGCTTCTCGAAATCGGCGAGGGGCACCGCTTCACCCTTGAGCGTTCCAGCGGCGCTCGGCATGTCGGCTGGAACCTCGCCTTCCGGAAAGATGAAGCCGCTTCCCGGCTCAAGCGCGACGATGGCCCTCACGTTCGGATTCTTGATTGCCGTCAACCAGCCGGGGCCGCCAGCCTGTGAATGGGTGAACAGGATCGCCGGACCGGTCTTGTCGAACAGCGCGGACATGGCATCGGAGATCACGTTGGCGTCGAACGGCCCGGTGTTGGGTGTCACCGAGCGGAAGAACTGATCAAGTGCTGCGGGGTCGCGGGAGAACTGGACGTTCGAGAAATACTCCGGCCATTTGCCAATGCGGAACTGGTCGAAGAAGAGCTGGTCGTATGGCGTCGGCTCGATCGTCGTCGCGACTGTGCTGTTGCCTGCGCGGCCGCGGCGCGGCTGATCGACGAGATAGACCGGGTAGCCGCGGCGAAGGAAGATGTTCTGAAAGCCTTCGCGGCCATCGGGCGTCGTTTCCCAGCTTCGGGCGGACTGGAAGGCACCGTGAAGCATCACGATCGGCAGAGGCTTGGGATTCGGCGGCGTTTGGTAGAACACGTAGGCATGGTCGCCATGCAGGGTTTGCCCTGCTGCCGTGGGAGCGTTGTTGTCGAAGGTTCCAGGCGTGCTCGATACGGTGCCGCCGACGGAGAAGCTTCCTTGCTCCTGAATTGTCAGCGGTTCCTGCTTCGAACCGCTCTGGGCACCAGCCACGCCCGATGAAAGGAGCAACAGGGAAAGCGAGAGGGCGGATAGGGTTCTGGCGAACATGTTCGGTTCCTGCCTTGAAACGTTGAGTTGGCAGGAGATTACCCGAGCGCCATTCTGATGATTAGGCGCGCATTCCCAATTGAAGGTATAAGCGCTCCTTATCAATCGCCTCTTTTGTACGTGCCGTTACCCTCTGTACCGAAGGGCCTCCACGACGAGCTGGAATGCCGGGGAAGCGTGGCGGCGGTTTGGATAGTAGAGGTGATATCCGGGGAAGGGTGCGCACCAGTCTTCGAGAACTCGTATCAGGCTGCCCTTGGCTAGATCCTCGGCCACAAGATCATCAGGCATGTAGGCAAGGCCGAGACCGCGCCGGACGGCATCGAGACGCATCGCAATGTTGTTGAACACCATCTGTCCTTCGACGCGGACGTTCAATTCATGGCCGTCCTTCTCGAACTCCCACTGCAGGATGTTCCCATGCGTCGGCATGCGGATCTGGATGCAATTGTGTGCCGTGAGATCCTGGGGGACTTCCGGCCACGGGTGCTGGCGGAAGTAGGACGGAGCGCCGACCACGGCCATGCGCATCTCTGGCCCGATCTTGATCGCGATCATGTCCTTGGCAAGTTGCTCGCCAAGGCGGACGCCTGCGTCGTAACGCTCTGCAACGATGTCGGTCAGACCGTAGTCGACGGTGATCTCGACATTTACGTCTGGATTGTCGGGAAGGAACTTGTCGAGGGAGGGCGCAAGGACCGAGATAGCGGCGTGCTCTCCTGCCGTGATCCTGACCGTCCCCGCTGGCTTGTCACGCATCTCGGTGAGGGCCGCAAGCTCCGCCTGTATCTCCTCGAAGCGCGGCCCGGCGGTCTGGAGAAGACGTTCGCCCGCTGCCGTCGGAGACACGCGGCGGGTCGTTCGTGTCAGCAAGCGGAGGCCCAACCGCTCTTCCAGTCCGCGGACGGTCTGGCTAAGCGCCGACTGCGAAACTCCGAGCTTCACCGCCGCCCGCGTGAAACTCTCCTCGCGCGCGACGGTCACGAAGGCAACCAGATCGTTGAAGTTCTCCTGCGGCATTCATTAGACATCCTTATAGCTTCATCCCGATTACTGCCCCTAATCGATATGGTGAGCAAGAGCTATCTTTCCGTCATCGCAACGCAGCTTGCCGCGGAGGACGGTCAAGCGAGCAAGTCAATGGGACTGCAATGTCTGACGCAACCACAGCTACCTCGTCATCGAACAAGAGAGCGATCCTCGCGATCATCCTCATCAGCTACGTGATGATCGTGCTCGACATCTCGGTCGTCCTCACAGGTCTGCCGAAGATCCATAACGAGCTCGGCTTCACGGACGCCGGGCTTGCCTGGGTTCAGAGCGCCTATACGCTGACCTTCGGTGGCTTCCTCCTGCTTGGCGCGCGTGCGGGGGACATACTCGGCCGCCGTCGGATGTTCGTCGTCGGCATGACGATCTTCACCGTCGCCTCCGTTGCCATCGGCGCCTCGCAATCGTCGGCATGGATGCTGTCGTGGCGTGCGATCCAGGGACTGGGATCCGCGATCCTCGCGCCAACGACGCTCGCTCTCCTGCAGACCACATTCGATGAAGGCGAAGAGCGTGTCCGGGCTGTCTCGCTATACAGCGCCGCAGCGGGGGTATCCGCGACAGTCGGTCTCGTTGTTGGCGGATTGCTTGCCGACTGGCTCTCCTGGCGCATCGGGTTCCTGATCAATCTCCCGATCGGCATCGCCACGGTTATCGCGGCACGCATCTACATCCACGAAACAAATAGGCGAGCGGGAGTGTTCGATCTGCCTGGTGCGGTGACCTCGACATTGGGCATGGCCGCTTTCGTCTACGGATTCATCCGCTCCGCACAGGCGGGATGGAACGTTGTAACCCTGGCGACACTGGTCGCCGCCGTCATCATGCTGGGCGCCTTCGTGTTGATCGAACGTCGTGCGAAGCAGCCGATCCTTCCGCTTCGCCTGTTCGCTGACATCGAGCGCTCGGGCGCCTATTGCGCCCGTGTCCTCTACATCAGCGCCATGGTCGGCTTCTTCTTTTTCACGACGCTGTATCTGCAGCAGGTCGCGGGTCTGCGCCCAGCACTGGCGGGACTTGCCTTCGTCCCCGCCACGATGCTGCATGTCCCGGTCGCGGTGGTCGTGCCCCGCCTCATCAGGCGCTTCGGCCGGAATGCCGTCCTTATCGTGGGGATGCTGATCGGCATCGTCGCCATGGCCTGGCTCAGCCGGGCGGGAGCGGGTTCCAACTATTGGACGGCGGTGGCGTTGCCGATGGTCTTGATCGGCATCAGCCAGGGCCTGACGCTCAGCCCACTGACATCGTCCGGCGTCGCTCGGGTCGATCATGCGGACGCCGGAGCAGCATCCGGCGCGGTCAACGTCGCGCATCAGATCGGCAGCTCGGTAGGTCTTGCCGTCCTCATCGCGATAGCGGCGGTTGGCTCGTCCGGCCTCAACGGCCCGAACCTTACAGCATACCGTGTTTCCCATGCGTTCGACGCAGGCACTGTGATGATGGTGGCGACATTGGTGATCTCGCTACTGACCATCGTTCCAGCCGCACAGCGGCAGTTTCAGTCCCAGGAAGAAGTCGAGCCGACCGAATGCGCGGCCTGATCAAGGAGAATGACTATGAAGAAACGAACTATCGGAACGCTTGAGGTATCGACGCTCGGCCTCGGATGCATGGGCCTCAGCCACGGCTATGGAGCGGCGACCGATACGAAGGATGCCGTTGCCCTCATCCGGTCGGCTCATGACCGCGGCGTGACCTTCTTCGACACGGCACAGGTCTACGGACCGTTCACCAACGAGCAGGTCGTCGGGGAAGCGCTCCAGCCGATCCGTGACAAGGTGGTCATCGCCACCAAGTTCGGCTTCGAGCTCCCGAGCCCGGATGGCGGGCAGCACATGAACAGCCAGCCCGCCTACATCCGTCAGTCTGTCGAGGGATCTTTGAAGCGGCTGCGAACCGACATGATCGATCTTCTATACCAGCACCGCGTCGATCCCAACGTGCCGATCGAGGACGTTGCGGGAACCGTCAAGGATCTCATCGCGGAAGGCAAGGTAAAGCACTTCGGACTTTCGGAGGCAGGCGCTCCGACCATCCGCAAGGCAAATGCTGTTCAGCCAGTGACCGCGCTCCAGAGCGAGTACTCGCTGTTCTGGCGCGAGCCCGAGAAGGAGATCATCCCGACGCTCGAGGAACTCGGTATCGGGTTTGTGCCATTCAGCCCGCTCGGCAAGGGTTTTCTCACGGGCAAGATCGACGAAACGGCGACCTTCGGCCCCGGCGACTTCCGCAGCGTGGTTCCGCGCTTCCAGGCGGAGAACCTCAAGGCGAACAGGGCGCTTGTAACAGCTCTGACGCAGATCGCCGAAGCCAAGGGGGTAACGCCCGCCCAGATCGCGCTCGCATGGTTGCTGGCGCAGAAGGATTGGATCGTGCCGATCCCCGGCACCACCAAGCTGCATCGCCTGGAGGAAAACCTCGGCGCCGTGTCGGTCGAACTCTCCGTCAGCGACGCTTCCGAAATCGCCGACGCCCTCGCGAAGATCGACATTGTCGGAGACAGATACCCCGCGCACCTTCAGGCACGCGTCGGAAAGTAAAGCCAGCGAGTAGCAATCCCATCCAGACAAAGGAAATGAAGATGACCACTACCGTCCCCTCCGTCACCCTGAACAACGGGGTCCAGATGCCGATCCTGGGATTCGGCGTATTCCAGGTTCCTGATCCCGCCGAGTGCGAGCGCAGCGTGCGAGATGCCATCGACGTTGGATATCGTCTGCTCGATACCGCGACCTCGTACGGCAATGAGGAAGCGGTCGGCACCGCCATCCGAAAGCACGGAATCGATCGAAAGGAACTGTTCGTCACGACCAAGCTCTGGATCGAGGACGCGACATACGAGGGCGCCAAGGCCGCTTTCGAGCGTTCGCTAAACAAGCTGCAGCTCGACTATCTCGACCTTTGGCTCATCCACCAGCCCTACGGCGACGTATACGGCGCCTGGCGCGCGATGGAGGAGCTTTACGAGGCAGGCCGCATCCGCGCGATCGGGGTGAGCAACTTCTATCCCGACCGTCTGGTGGACTTCGTGCTCCACAACAAGGTCGTCCCCGCGGTCAATCAGATCGAAATACACCCGTTCCACCATCAGGACGACGCTCAGCAAATTCTCCAGGAATACGGCGTGCAGCCTGAGGCCTGGGGTCCATTCGCGGAGGGGAAGAACGGGCTGTTCACGAACGAGCTTTTGCAGTCGATCGGCGAGAAGCACGACAAGAGCATCGCACAAGTCGTGCTCCGGTGGCTGCTCCAACGCAACATCGTCGCCATCCCGAAGTCCGTGCGCAAGGAGCGTATGGCCGAGAACTTCGCGATCTTCGACTTCGAACTCGACCAGGAAGATGTCGCGGCGATCGGCTCGCTCGACCAAAAGACCAGCAGCTTCTTTGATCATCGCGACCCGGAAAAAGTGAAGTGGCTTGGCACCCGCAAGCTCTAGCAGTGGTCGATGCCGGGGTGTCTGATTCCGTGCCATCGGCACGTTTGACATTCCGGTACACATCAGCGGAAGGTCCGAGATCAGGTTATCGTCTCACTGTTAAGCAATCGAAGTGGCGAGAACTTTCCGTAGGCGCCTCTATCAGTCACTCGCCCCCCGCTTTCAGGAGATCGAAGAAGATCTGGCCGGGCTCGTGGCGGTCCTTCGGCCCCTTTACGGCCGTAGGAGTTCGTATCGTGGAACGGCTGTTTTGAGCCCCATTTTGGCGGTTGAAAGACTCACAGTGTCCGCTTCAAAGCGGACACGCGTGACGTCCGCGACGACGGTTTGAAGTCGTGGCGAATCAGCGCCAAGCTCGCTCCCGAATCGTAGACCGGCGCGGATGGGAAACCTCGTTTCTTTCGTTCAATGCGCGGATGACGGCTCCCGCCTGAAGGGCGAGATCGAATGCGCCAGCGGTTACGTCACTCGTCCGAGATGAACTCCCCAAGATGCTGGCGGACCCATCTCGCCTCTTCCGCCGCCGTACGGCCGAAGTGGCGTTTGAAGTCACGGCTGAACTGGGCGGGACTGACATAGCCAACCGAAAGTGCGACTTCCGTTATGGTTCTGCTTTCTCGGGCCATGATCTGCCTTGCCTGATGAAGGCGCATCGCTTTCACATATTGCATCGGGCTGCTTCCAGTCAGCGCCTTGAAGTGCGCGTGATAGGAAGGAATGCTCATGCCTGCGTCGCTGGCTAAAGCTGCGACCGAAATCTCGGAGCAGAAGCTTTCACTCAGGCGGGCGAGACTTTGCGCGATACGTCCGGCCATGCCTTTCTGCCGCAGCGCGGCGACCATTGCCGAACCCTGCGGACCAACCAGAATTCGGTAGTACAATTCCCGCAGGATGCTGTTCCCTAGGACCGCCGTCTCGACGGGGCTGGCAAGCGCTTTCAATAGGCGCATGACCGCGTCTTCGATCTCTGGCTCCATACGGCTGGATATGAGGGTCTTTGGCTTGGTCGCCTTCTCCAGGTGCTGCCCTTCGAGCGCAGCAACGATCTCGGCAACAAGCGTCATATCGAACTCGACATAGACCGCCAGAAGCGGCCTCTCCGGACTTGCCACCGATTCCATGCGGAATGGAACAGGCACCGCCACTGCCAGATAGTGATCATCATCGTATACGTAGACTTCACCTTCAAGCACGCCCTGCTTGCGGCCTTGCAGCACAAAGACCGCTCCGGCCTTGTAAAGCACGGGCACGTTGTTCAGCACTGCCTCGGTTCTGAGGAGCCGGACGTCACGAAGTCCGGTCGCGTTGTAGCCTTGGCGCGGTGCGAGAGCTCCGGCTAGCTCAACCAGCTCCCGCCGCTTTTCTTGGTTTAGCTGCACTGTCATAGGAATTGGCAAAAGCTTTAGACAAAATGAGATCGAATAACGGCTGCACAAAGAATATCAGTCAAGTCCTCGGGCAACAATGTGGAAAGCAAAAATGTCTAAGAAAAACTTCTTCATAACCGGCGCGAATTCCGGCTTCGGTCTGGCAATCGCGACGGCGGCAATAGCCGATGGGCATACCGTCATTGGCACTGTCCGCTCTGAAGCTTCGAGAGCGAAGGTCGAGGAACTCCTCCCGGCTGCCCATACAGTGCTTTGCGATGTAACCGAATTTGATCGAATTCCGAACGTCGTCGAGCACGTCGAAAACGAATACGGCCCGGTAGACGTTCTCATCAACAACGCTGGATATGGTCACGAGGGCGTGCTCGAGGAATCTTCGCTTGAAGAGATGCGACGTCAGTTCGACGTCAACGTCTTCGGTGCCGTCGCGGTCGCCAAGGCGTTCTTACCCCGTTTCCGATCAAGACGTCGCGGCTTCATCGTCAACGTAACCTCGATGGGCGGAATGATCACTATGCCGGGCATCGCCTATTACTGCGGCAGCAAGTTCGCTCTGCAGGGCATATCGGAGGTCATGCGGTCCGAGATGGCTCCGTTCGGAGTGCATGTGACGACCCTATGTCCCGGGTCGTTCCGGACGGATTGGGCAGGACGTTCGATGGTTCGCACCGACAGGTCGATCGCCGATTACGACCCCCTGTTCGATCCCATCCGCGAGGCGCGTCAGGAAAAGAGCGGTCACCAGCTCGGCGATCCCGACAAGCTGGCGACCGCCGTGTTGACGCTGATCTCCTCCGACAATCCGCCGCCGCAACTCCTGCTTGGAAGCGATGCTCTCAAATTCGTATCGGCAAGGCTTGAGCGCATGCAAGGTGAGATCGAGGCATGGAGGGCGGTCACCCTCTCGACCGACGGTTGACCAAAGAGACGACCAGAGCGCCGGATGCAGCTTGTTGGCGGGCGCTCTGGTGAGCGGTGATGACCGCTATCGGCCGAGGCTGTGTGGAAACTCCAAGATGACGAGTGGAATTGCAAGTTGAGCGTCGAATAGCGGCGGCCTAGGCAAATAGCGACGGGGGCATCATCCCAAGAATTGACGGATATGAACGTCTGAAATGATCCGAATTCAACCACAACGCGTGAGGCGATCTCGGATAAGGGACGGCATTAAGTAGCGAAAGGTAATGTGATGCAAAATGCAAACGCAGAAGCGCAGCTCTTGGCGCACAGGCAGACAATCGACAATATCGACGCGGCTCTGGTTCATATATTGGCGGAGCGCTTTCGTAGCACAAACGAGATCGGCGTGCTCAAAGCACAGTTCAGTCTACCCGCCGTGGATAAGGAGAGAGAAGAGCGCCAGCACGTTCGGCTCAAGGAGTTGTCAAGGAGCGCCGGACTCGATCCGAATTTCATCGAGAGCCTGATGAAGTTCATTATGGGTGAAGTCGTCAAACGGCATCGTGCGATCGCTACCACTCATACCGGAAAACCATAAACACGATTGACCTTCCTACTGGAAGTTAGTGCGTCCTATGAGCAGTTTATTGACCATGGCGCTGAAGTCGTCGGCCTTCTCAAGGCAAGCATACACCACCATTTTCCGAGCAAGGTGGATCTGGTTCGAACCCTCATCGTTCGTTACGCCCAGATGCGCAGGAGCGGGTGGCCGCGCTTGAGCGCAATGCCAGTCGCTTGACGTCCCAGAAAACAATCGCTGTCGCGCCTCGATCCTCGCCGCCATGGAAGCGGCGACGATCCTGGAGAACCTGGGGGCGCGGCGGTCAAGCGGCGTTCGCCGCCACGGGCTTTCCGAACCGACCGATGTTTTCATCTCCCCATGCCTTCAGGGAGACAAGGATGGGCTCCAGGCTGCGGCCCAGTGGCGAGATCGTGTACTCCACCTTCGGAGGCACCTGCGCATAGACCTTTCGCTCGACAAGGCCATCGTCCTCAAGCTCGCGGAGTTGGTTTGTCAGGGTTCGTTGCGTTACGCCGCCGACATGGCGTCGGATTTCGTTGAACCGCATCGTTCCACCCAAGAGATGGAAGAGCACAACGCACTTCCATTTACCGTCGATCAGGCTAATGGCCGCCTCCACGGAACAGCCGGGATTGCAGTCGAAACGCGAATGTCGGACCTTGGCCATGCTAGTATCCTTTGTGCACCTACATGCACTCTGGCATGTACTCGATTGTTCAGCATTTACAGGGCACGTACTGCGCCGACAAGGCCGAAAGCCGGCCCGTCCAGACACACTAGGCCAGGCAGTCGCGTGTCCGGCGACCTGCGCCGCCTATGCAACTAGCTGATATCATTATCTAAACGAGCTAATTCCAAGCGCTTTCCGCGGCTTTTACGGTATCAAAACGGATACTATTGGCAAACGTTGTGCGTATCCCGCATGTGTGAATGTATCGCTACATTGGGATCACTGACGAACACATCAGTCGGCGACCGCTGGCGAAAACCGTTAGCTTCGCACCAATCCAATAGGAACACGCATGTCTCAAAATAGCTTCATCTCCCGCTCCATCACCCGCGAAGCCGCGGCCCGTCTCGTTGCCGCTACCATCGCCGCCTCCGAGCGCGTCGGGTTCGAGCCGGTCGTCGCGATCGTGGACGCGGCAGGCAATCTCAAGGCCTTCGAACGAAGTGATCGGAGCTCGTACCTCGCGGTCAACATCGCCATCGACAAGGCTTACACCGCGGCCTCGTTCGGACTTTCAACCGCGCAGTGGGTCGATCTCCTGGAAGATCGAGGCGCGTCGAACCTCAGGCACGTCCCCCGTGTCATGGCGGCTGCGGGCGGTTTCCCGATCATGGAAGACGGCGCGATTATCGGCGGCCTCGGGATTTCGGGCGGAAGCTGGGCCCAGGACCAGGAGGCTGGCGAGGCGGCCCTTCGCGACCTCGGCAAGTGACATTGACAAACAGGAAATGGAGACATCAATGAAAGCCATCGGATACAAGACGCCGTCACCCATCTCGGCGCAAGATTCGCTCGTCGACATCGAGCTGCCGCAACCGATGCCTGAGGGCCGCGACATCCTCGTCGAGGTAAAAGCCGTCTCGGTCAATCCGGTCGACTACAAGGTCCGCCGTAGCACGCCACCTGCAGGGGATGCCGAGTGGAAGGTCATCGGCTGGGACGCCGCCGGCGTTGTCGCCGCGGTCGGTGACGCTGTCACCAACTTCAAGCCCGGCGACGAAGTCTGGTATGCGGGTTCCATCACCCGGACTGGTGCGAACGCCGAATTCCATCTCGTCGACGAGCGAATTGTCGGCAAGAAGCCGTCGAAGCTCGGATGGGCCGAAGCCGCAGCGCTTCCACTGACTTCGCTGACCGCTTGGGAAGCATTCTTCGACCGCCTCGACGTGAAGAAGCCTGTCCCCGGTGCGGCTCCCTCGGTCCTTATTATCGGCGGTGCGGGCGGTGTCGGATCGATCGCCGTCCAGATTGCCAGGCAGTTCACCGACCTGACTGTCATCGCGACTGCCTCGCGTCCAGAAACGAAGGACTTTGTCACGTCGCTGGGCGCGCACCATGTCATAGATCACTCCAAGCCCCTCGCAGGCGAGATCGCGGCACTGGGTATCGGCGCTCCTGCTTTCGTCTTCTCGACGACGCAGACCGCTCAGCACGTCGATGACATCGCTGAATTGATAGCGCCGCAGGGTCGCTTCTGCCTCATCGACGATCCGTCGGGTTTCGACATCATGAAGTTCAAGCGCAAGGCGGTTTCCATCCACCACGAGCTGATGTTCACCCGCGCCATTTACGAGACGCCCGACATGGATCAGCAAGGCCTAATCCTCAACGAGATTTCCACCGCGGTCGATGCCGGGCGTATTCGGTCGACAGCCACGGTCAACCTCGGCGCGATCAACGCCGAGAATCTCAAGAAGGCTCACGAGCAACTCGAAAGCGGCTCGACGATCGGCAAGGTCGTACTCGAAGGCTTCGCCTGATCAAAATTGACGGCGGTCCTCAGGACCGCCGTCTGCATGCGCGCCGCCAGTTTTTCCTTCTTGAGGTCTATGTTGCGTCGGATCTCTAGGCAGCCTCGGGTGCGCAAATCAGGGAGAGTATCGGGATGTTGACTGCCCGCATCGCTGTTGCGAGCGGTGAAATCCGACTCGATACATCCCCTCGATCTACTGCGCGCGGTTGCGGCTGTCGCCAATCCCGGCGCCGGGGTGAGTTGGAAGGCAGCTGCCGCTACGCGCTTGGTTGATATTTTGATTGCGGCCTGAGAATCGACTCTGGCAAGTCGTTTTGAAATTTTTGATGGCAGCGTTACTACGCATTGACTGCTTTCGGTCCCGAAGCGACCGCAGAGGATGAGCCCAACCAAGGTCGGCTTCGCGCCTCCATGCCGGTCGTCGACACAACCCGCCCTAATTCCGAAAGGCGGTCAGTCTGCTATTCGAGTGATCGGAGGAGCGGAGCGATAAATCTACGACAAGTGGCAGTTTGTAATAAGCAATGCTACATCGGAGACACTCTCGCTCTTTTCGACTGGAGGCAAACATTCAGCTTCGCCATCTCACCACATTCGCCGCTGTCGCCGACACACTCAACTTCACCCACGCGGCCGAACGCGTTCATCTGTCTCAATCAAGTGTAACCGAGCAAATCCAGGCGTTGGAAGCCGACCTTGGTACTCGGCTTTTCGACCGGTCCCGCAGAAAGCTGATGCTCACGCCCGCCGGAGAGCGGCTGGTCGCTTACGCGGCGGAGCTGCTCAGGCTGGCCGAGGAAACGCATTCAGCTATTGCCGACGCTGGCAGCGTGGTGGCTGGAAGTCTCGTTATCGGTGGCCTTGAAACGCTTTGTGCCAACCGGTTGCCGCAACTGCTGGCGGAGTTCCACCGCCGTTACCCGGCGGTGGAACTCGCTCTGAAAACCGCTGACAGCGGCGGTCTGCGCAGCGGGGTGAAAAGCGGCGCCTTGGATATCGGCTTCCTTTTCGGGGAGGCAAAAGCATCCTTAGACATCCAAGGCGAGGCCGTTGCGGAAGATGCGCTGATGATTGTCATGCCGGCCGGCCATCGTCTGGCAAAGCACGCAATGATCGGGCCGGAGAGCCTCGCCGGGGAGGTTTTCCTCGTCACTCCGACTGGATGCATCTATCGAAGGATGTTCGATGAGGCCTTCGCAGCAACGCTCCCGGCAAGCCCAAGGATCATCGGGGAGTTCGCAAGTATTGGTTCGATAAAAGGGCTGGTCGAGGCCGGGCTGGGATGCGCGATGGTTCCGAGATCGGCCCTTGTTCCCGCGCGCGATCTTGTCGTCGCCGTTCCGTGGTCGGGCCCCAGCTCGACAGTGCCCCTCACAATGATTTGGCGCGCCCGGCGCGCGCGACCTCCGGCGACGGCTGCCTTTCTCGCCGTCGCCAGGGAAAGTTTCGGGCGCTAGACCAGACGCTGCCCGCCGTCGACATGGACAACGGTCCCGGTCATGAACGTATTGCGAATCACCGCTTCGATCGCTTGTGCGATATCGTCCGGCTGTCCGATCCGTTGGACAAGCAACCGCTTTGCCATAGCTTCCAACGCGGCGGTTTTGCCCGCGCCCGCAACGGACTCCCAAATAGGGGTGTCGACCCAACCCGGCGAGACGGCATTGACCCTCAGTGGTGCCAGTTCGACGGCGAGGGCGTAAACCAGAGACTCAAGTGCTCCGTTGATAGCGGCGACGACAGAACCCTTCGGCGCCGGTCGGTAGGCAGCGATACCGGAGGTTAGGGTAATTGAGCCGCCGGGGATCAGGCGCGGAGCCCCATGCTTAGCGAGCATGACCGGCGCGATCACTTTCGAATCGACCACCCGGCGCGCCGTCGAAATATCCATATCGTCCAAAGGCACGTAGACGCCACCAACGTCGGCTGCGGTCCAGACAATATGATGGAGATCACCCGTCGATGCGAACAGTCGCTCTACGTCGTCCTCACGCGTGACATCTGCGACGACAGTGTGGAGTCGTGGCGTATCAGCGCCAAGCCGTTCGCGAGCCAGCGTGAGCCGTTCGGAAGATCGACCGGCAATCGTCACCGTTGCTCCCCATTCCAGTAGCCTGTTGGCCACGGCCAGACCCATACCGGAACCGCCGCCGACAACGAGTATATGTTCCTGATGTTTGTTTGCTTCCATTCCTCTGTCCCTTCCGCTTTTGGTGGCGCGCATAGCGGCGTGCCGGATTGGCCGAAGGTTTACTTGTCCGGAGGTGGCGGAGGAAACGGGAATGTACGATTGTTTCAATCGGAAAAACCGGGAACGACAAGCGGGTCGAGGTCGAAACGAACTGGGGCGTGTTCTCAGGCGCATACGGGGGGAGATCGCATGGCGTTGGAGCTAATCGCGTGTTGCAAGGGCAGCGCCTCTGTTGATCACGCATCGCATTCCGAATACGGAACCGTCCGTTTTGACATTTGTACTGGGCCGGTCCGCTCCAGTGAGCCCGACAGGGTCCGCATTGCCGTATCACCCGCTGTTTGTCACAACTATCGCGGTTTACGCAATCGCTCAGTAGCCTTTCGGAAATGATTTTCCGCTTTGCGCCGCCATGCCGGCCTTAGAGAGAGGCTTTGCAGACTCCTCGAAGCAGACCTTGCTAGCGATTACGCTGGAGGTGGTGGTTAAGCCGGCATTGGCTATTGCTCATCTTCTGTGGAAATGGTGGTTCAAGATCGGACATTTGTCACCCATCATTATACGACGCCGGCTTTGCGTAGCCCTTCCATGACGAGCTCGAAATCGGCGGGGTTCTTAAAGGGCAAGACTTTGCGGCGGTATTCCAAGGAGTAGTCGGGATTGACGCGCAGCACCTCTTGCCACGTCGCCCGAGCCTCTTCGAAACGGCCGAGGTGTCCGTAACATGCGGCCAGAAGCGCGCGCGAGACGTCGGTGACGGGATTGAGAGTCACGCGCTGCACCAACAATTTAACCGCCTCTTCGTACCTTCGCAGTTGAAACCAGGCCCAAGCCTGAAAGTGGAGAACGACATCCGGAAAGTACGGGTTCAAGATCCTGGCCCGATCGAAACAGGCGAGTGCCTCCTCGGATCTGCCTGAATAGAGAAGTGCCTCCCCGAGGCTGACCTGCCCTTCGGCGAAGTTCGGATTGAGACTTATTGCACGCTCGGCCTCGCTGAGAGCTCTATCGTGCTGTCGCGAGTAAAGACTGACCACACTCAGTGCCCAGTGGGCCACGGGATCGCTATCATCCCGTGCCACCGCCAGCGTCGCAGCCTCTTCGGCCTGCTGAATCGAGCGCTGCGGCAACGCGCTCCACCGGTTCAAATAGTCGAGCCCGTGGGTCAGGGCGAGAAAGGCGTGCGCCGAAGCGAAGTTCGGGTCCAGTTCGACGGCATGTTGCAAAAGGTCGCGGGCGTCGCTGTTCGTTTGCTTCGTCAGGCGATGCCACAGCTCCCGGCCGCGCAAGAAGCAGTCGTACGCCTCGGGATGCCCGGTCTGCCCCGGCACCAGCCTTTTCCGATCGCCCTCTGTCAGGTTGACCGCCAGCGCATCGACGATCTGCTGCGTTACATCGTCCTGAACAGCGAATATGTCGGTCAGGTCGCGATCGAACCGCTCCGCCCATAGATGCCCGCCGGTGGTCGCGTCGATAAGCTGCGCCGTAATGCGTGCCCTGTTCCCCGATTTGCGTACACTGCCCTCAAGAACATACCGCACGCCGAGATTCGTGCCCACCTCCTGCACATGGACGTTCTTGCCCTTGAAGGTAAACGACGAATGGCGGGCGATGACGAAGAGCTGCCTCAACTTCGATAGCGCCGTGATAATGTCTTCCGAGATGCCGTCGGCGAAGTAGTCCTGTTCAGCGTCACCACTCATGTTGGCGAAGGGCAGGACGGCGATCGACAGCTTCGGCGACGTTGCCGTCGCAGGTTGGCTCGTCGCGGTTTCCGAGGCCGCGGCTGCCTTGGTCCCGGCGTTGCCGACTTGCAGCGAATAGACCCGGATTGGTTCGGCGATGTTCTTGAGTTGCGTGTTGCCGAGATCGCTGACCGAGAGGTCGAGCCTCGCCTTGACTTGGCGATAGGCATCCTCGGATAGGCAGATAGCGCCCGCCGCGGCGACGCCCTCCAATCGCGAGGCGATATTGACGCCGTCGCCCATCAGATCGCCGTCGCTTTCCTCGACGACATCGCCCAAATGGATACCGATCCGGAACTCGATGCGACGGTCCTGCGGCACGCCGTCATTGCGTTCAACCATACCGTTCTGCACCTCAATGGCGCAACGCACGGCGTCCACCACGCTGCGGAACTCGACCAGCGCACCATCGCCAGTTCGCTTCACCACCCTGCCATGGTGAACGGCGATCGTCGGATCGATGAGATCGCTGCGCAGTGCCCGTAGCCTCGCCAGGATGCGTTCCTCGTCGGCGCCGGCAAGCCGACTGTACCCAACCACGTCCGCAGCCAGGATGGCAGCCAGCTTTCGGCTCTCGCTCATGGCGCCGTCTCCTCACTTTCAGGATAGCAGGGAGACAGGGGGCAAGAAAGAACTTTCGGCCGCTGCTCAGAGCGCTCTCGGTTGCGATCGAACTGGACGCAGCCGACGTTGTGGCCCTACGCAATGACTGTTCTTCAGGCTCCCGGCCGATCGACGCTGTCGTTGCAGAAGCCCGCTCAGGTCAGGTCACGACGATGTCCGAGCCCCTCGAATATATGGTACCATCGCCGAGTTCATGGGGGCTCTGGGACAAGAGGACTTCTGAAACTATCAGACTCTACCGGAACGCGAGCGCGAGAAGGCCGCGCGGCGCGGATGACGGAGAGGGTTCAAATCTACGGCTTCGGATCACGCTTTCATGGGAAGACGCCGGCGCACGACGTGGACCTATTGATCGTTCATTCCGACGTCGGCTCGGCGTCCTGAACAGCGCGCTGGCGCAGAGGCCACTCGAGAAAAACAACCGTATTAGGTGATGCCGCCCAGATGCCCGCAATGGGCTGGAAAGCGTGCATTTGCCATATGGGAACCAACCAACCTCGAAAGAGTTTATTGCCTGGTCGTCGGGTCTTCCGTCGACCATATCATCACGAAATCTCGGGGACCTCATATGGAAAACGCAGGTATTGGCTGGATCGCCGCAATCGTCATCGGCGGCATCGCCGGTTGGCTCGCCGAACTGTTCATGAAAAGCAACATGGGCGTACTGATGAACATCCTTCTCGGGATCGTCGGCGCGATCGTGGCGAATTTTATCCTCGCTCTCTTCGGCGTGGTTCTCGCCGGGTGGCTCGGCTACCTGATTGCCGGCTTCATCGGCGCGTGCATTTTGATCGCTCTCGCTAGAATGATCAGACGTACAGCCTAGGCGAAGGACGCTACAGAACTACGAACAGACTTCGATATCTGCTCGAGAAGCTTTCGTAGGCTCGCAGAAATCCGGCATTATGGAGCAGACGGTGCCTTTCATCCGGTCGCCCCTCGCCGCTGCAGGTTAATTGCCCGACGTCGCTGCATGTTAATGGGACACGACTGAAATGATCGACGCACCGGTTTTCCGATTTCTCGGTGCGGGCATCGAAACGTCACACGAGCGTCCAACCCGTCCGTAGGACCTCGCCCCTAGCATAAGGGAATGCAATGATAGACCCCCGACCACTAAGCCAGTCACCGGAACGAAAGGTCGAACTCGACTAGACGGTCGACTTTCGCTATCCAGCCGCTGGCCGGGATATCAACGTCGCAAGGTTGTGCGGGTCACCAGGGCGTTCCCCATGACGGGTCGAGCGCCCTCCGCTTATTCCGAGTCAAAGAAACACCGCATCCAGATCTCTCGTCGTCTTTCTTCACGGCTTCGGCGCTTCCGGCGCCCAACTCATGCCGTTGGCGTCTTCGTGGCGGGCTTCACTACCAGAGACGCGCTTTACTGCACCGTTCCATCAGGAGGGCGGTCACGAATGGTTCAGCGTCGACGGCGCGCAATTACAACCCGGACGCATCCAGGCCGTGCGACAGGCTTCCGATAAGACCATCGGCGATGCTGCTAGGAAAGAGGGTTTCGAAAACGCGCTCGCCCGGATCGCTTTCGTCGGTGTGTCGCAGGGCGCGATCGTCGCCCTTGACGCGGTCGCCTCCGGACGATGGAAGGTCGGCGCACTCGTGTCTTTCGCAGGTCTCCTGCCGCCAACGCCGGTCTCCGGCACGAGTAAGGACACGCCCGTGCTCCTCGTGCACGGCAAGGAGGATCGGACCATCCCCTCGATGGCTTCTTCGCTAGCAGCGGCTCAGCTCGAGACGGCAGGCTTCAAGGTCGAGCTCGATATCGAGCCGGCCGTCGGGCACACGATCTCGTGGACCGGGCGCAGAAGGCGCTCGCTTTCCTCCGGAAGACTTTCGCCCGAGAATGGAAACCGTAGATCAGCGTGGCCGTTTCCATTCCATGAGCGATGACAAGCGCCGTTTCCGAGAGACGTTTCCGAACGCCCGGTGGAGAGCTTTCGTTCCGCGCCGACGGGTAATCTCCACGAACTAAAAAGTTCCCGCGATTTAATCGGGAACGAAGTGCGCATTCTGGCATTTGTGAGTGGGCACCGTCAAAAAGGAGACATCCGATGGGAAGCACGTCCGACAAGATCAAAGGCACTGCCAACGAAATCGCAGGAAAAGCCCGGCAGGCCGCTGGCAAGGCCATCGACAACCACGAGGAACAGGCAAAGGGCTCAATCCAGGAAGCGAAGGGCAAGGCGCAGGTCGCCAAGGGCGAAACCAAGGAGGCGGTCAAGAAGATCGTCGACAAGGCGTGACCGACAGGATCCACGCTCCCGAAACGCCCGTGGGGAGGCGGGTTTTTTCGCCACGAGAGGCGCCTATGATAACGCGGGTCTGTATGATCGCTGCGGCGGCAGTGGCATTCGCGTCCGACGCCCACGCTCAAGCGACGGTGGATCCCGCTGTGACGGCATGCAAGTCGACGGGCCTTCTGGCCCTTCAAGAAAGATCGCCGGAGGTTACGGATCTCGTTATGGATATTGAAAGCCTGGCGGTGAGTAAGGCAGACACAAAGGTCGGCGACGTTCCAATCAAGACCGTGATCCTGGGCGAGGCATATATTGCTCGCAAGGAGAAGACCGGAAAGCCTGACCGCTTCGTTTGTCTGCTCGGCGAGAAGGGCAAGGTGCTGTTGACCTTTTTTACCGCGCAGTAGGCGTCGAAAAGTGATCGGATCTGTTCTGCCCAGTGATCGGCGGAAAATGAAGCGCAGCGCATGCCAGCACGAAATCTAGCGTTTAGACACCGTCCGTCCTTCCGTTTGAAAGCATGGTCGACCAACGAGATGAATGCCATTCCATTATGTTGGTGCGGGCGGCCTTGCAGCGGAGACCGCCACCGTTCTTGTTGCGGGGTCGTCCATTCCGGGTTTAGATCGCCCTCAGACGACCAGGGGTATACAAGCAGCAATTCCAACACCGCATGCAGCATGATCGCGGGCAGAAGCAGCGTTTCGACATGCGCTGCCTGGAAGAAGACCGCCGCCAGGTAGATGGCCGTCAGGACATTGTAAATCATCATGCCCGCGAGCGCTGGGCTTCTTTTAGAAATTTTCCTTCCCGACCACGCCATGATGCCCAGTGCGAACAACGTCAACTCGGTGAGGGGAGGCGACGGCCCGACCAGCGCCCGATAGGGCTTCCCCAAGCAGTAGTTGGGTAACCGTGTTCGGCAGAAGGAAGAGGGCGATGCCAGTCGGAGTTTCGATGCATGCCGCTATTTTAAACAGCAGGGTAAATGGCATGGCCGGATCTCCATCTTGAAGGCTTTCAACGACCGGCGGAGCAACGCTGCACTCGATGCCTAGTCGCGCGATTTAACCTTAGCGTCGCCAGCCTTCTGCTGGTCTGCCGCCTCAAGCTGCAGCGGGCCGAGGTGGACGGACAGCTTGTCTATCTTGCATCGAACGGGAACGGCAACTGATAGTCCTTGGCATTCAACTAGTCTTGTCCTGTCTGCGCCTGTCGCAGTCGTCGATCAGGATGCGCGCACCTCGTCGTCGTGAACACGCACGATGCCGACAAGGTCGCCAACGACCAGGTCGCGTTTGCGGCCTTTCTCGGCAGGGAGACCGCCAGCATCTGTTATAGCGAACGGTTCCCGGAGTACGGAATGATCGCGCTAGCGCGATGGCTAGATATCACGCTCCCGTCGTCGGCGGTTGTGGACGAGGCGATCGCCTACCGACGACGAATGAAGGCTTAGGTTTTGTCGCCGATCTTCTTCGAACTGTTCGGCGCCTTCAATCGGGCGAATCTAGTTCTCGCGGCGCTGATCCAGAGCTCGTAGGTCGGGGTGAGCGGCATCGGCGCGTCGTGCAGGACGCCGAGCTTGATTTCCGCCTCCTTCTCGTCCGCCGAAAACAGTCGCGAGCCACATTCAGGACAGAAGTGGCGAAATTTCGAACCACGGTGGTTCGCTCCTGTCGGTTAAGAAACTGGGCTGGCGCGGCATTGCTGCCGCGCCTCGCCAATCATGCTTTGATCTGCGCAGACGCCTTGCCGAGCTTAACCGATGGCTCGCGACCCCAGACACGCAGCTTTCCCAGCTCCTCCACGAAAGCCGCAAGGCCATCGTCGCCAGGTAGCGCTATCACTCCCTCGTCGAGAGCGTCGGCGATTCCTGCCTTTTCAAGCAGTGGCAGTGCCGACGGATCGTAGCCGATGAACTTGCAGTGCTGGAAAGCGTCGGCGACGAAGTCCCGCGCCGCTGCCTCCTTGACGAGATCGTCGATCGCCTCGGCGGAGGTGAGGAGGGCGACGGCGTCGAAGAGTACCGATGGTCCGCCGTCGATCATGTGATGGGCCTTGATCAGCGTCCCGTCCGAGGCTGTGACTCCGCCCACCTTCGGCGCGATCACGTCGAAGACTGCCTTCTCCTTGGTGACGGCGTCCCCAAGGGCCTTGAGCAGCTTGGCGTCGACGCCATCGGTTACCAGAATGCCAAGTTTGCGTCCCTCGAAGCGTTTGGGACCACGCTCCACTATGCTGAGGGCCGGCGACGGTTCGAGGTCCTGGCGGGTTGGCATCGCCGCGTCGGCGGGCTCCGGCATGGATTGGAAACCGAGTTTCTGGGCGACGGTGGAGGCAAGCGTCTCCTCTATGTTCAGGAGATGCGAGACCATCCGCTCCCGGATCGCGGGCGTCTCGACCTTGCTGAGCTCGAACGTCAAGGCCGCCTCGATATGACGCTGTTCGGGCGGGGTCTGGCTGATGTAGAACTGCCGTGCCTGGCTGTAATGGTCGGAAAAGCTTTCCGGGCGCAGACGCACCTTTGGGCCTTCCTCTTCGGCGGGAAAGTGACGGTAGCCTTGTACAGGCGACTCCCTCGGCCCTTCGCCGAAGGAGTTTGGCTGGTAGTTCGCACGCCCGACGGGATTGCGCATCGCCATGTGGCCGTCCTGCTGGAAAGTGTGGAAGGGACACTTCGGCGCGTTGATCGGCAGATGCGTGAAGTTCGGGCCACCCAGCCGCTTGAGCTGCGTGTCGAGGTAGGAGAAGTTGCGCCCCTGCAGCAGCGGATCGTTGCTGAAGTCGATCCCCGGAGGGACGTTCTGGGTCATGAAGGCGACCTGCTCGGTCTCCGCAAAGAAGTTGTCAGGCATGCGATCGAGAACCAACCGACCAACCGGCTGAGGGGGTAACACTTCCTCCGGAATGATCTTTGTCGGATCGAGGACATCGAAGTCGAAGCTGTCGGCAAAGTCCTGGTCGAAGAGCTGAACCTGCAATTCCCATTCCGGGAAATTTCCGGACTGGATCGACTGCCAGAGATCGCGCCGATGGAAGTCAGGGTCGGCGCCGTTGATCTTCACGGCTTCGTTCCAAGCCACCGATTGCAGCCCGAGCTTCGGCTTCCAGTGGAACTTGACGAAGGTCGACTCGTCCTTTGCGTTGACGAAACGGAAGGTGTGAACGCCGAAGCCTTCTATGAAGCGCAAGGAGCGCGGGATCGCCCGATCAGACATAACCCACATGATCATGTGCATGCTTTCCGGCGTCAGGCTGATGAAGTCCCAGAAAGTGTCATGGGCCGACTGCGCCTGTGGGAAGTCGCGGTCCGGCTCCGGTTTGACGGAATGGATAAGGTCGGGAAACTTGATGGCGTCCTGGATGAAGAATACCGGAATGTTGTTGCCGACTAGATCCCAGTTGCCCTCCTTGGTGTACATCTTCACGGCGAAGCCGCGGACGTCGCGGGCGAGATCTGACGATCCCTTGCTGCCTGCAACCGTGGAGAACCTGACGAAGACCGGCGTCTTCTCGCCCGCCCGCTGAAACAAGTCGGCACGAGTGTAGGCCGCCAAGGATTCGTAGGTCTCGAAGAAGCCGTGCGCGCCATAGCCGCGGGCATGGACGACGCGCTCGGGAATCCTTTCGTGGTCGAAGTGGAAGATCTTTTCGCGGAAGTGGAAGTCGTCGACGACGAGCGGACCGCGGGCGCCGACCCGAAGCGAATTCTGGTCGTCGGCAATAGGGCCGCCTTGTGCCGTTGTCAAAACGTCGTGGCCATCTTCGGCGAACTGGTGGAGTTCGCCGCCTTCGCCGCGATGAGGGCTCTGGTCGTGAATGGTAACAGTGTCGGATTGCGTGACTATAGCTTTCTTGGTCATTCTCTTCGTTCCATTTTTGGATGCCGCATGAGGTCGAAACTAGAAAAGGCCGCCCCAGTGGATGGCCTTCCTAAGATTCAAGCGGCCTTTCTTCCCTTGGGATTTGCTGACGCCCGTGCGAGCTGGGTAAGCTTCGTGTCGGTGGCTTCCTCTTCGGCAAGGGTTGCCTGCAGAAGAGGCGCAGCCTCTCTGAGCCCGAGCTGGTCGGCCCAGGCGATCAGGGTGCCGTAACGCGCAATCTCATAGTGCTCGACTGCCTGAGCCGCCGATATTAAGCCCGCGTCAAGCGCAATCGAGCCCTTGTATTCCTCCATGATCTCTTCGCCTTCGGCGAGGATGCCCTGGATGGCTTCGCAGGTCTTGCCACGAGCCGATTTGCCGATGAGTTCGAACACCTGTTCGAGACGCTCGATTTGTCCTTGTGTCTCGTCGCGATGCTTGAGGAATCCGGCTTTGCCTTCTTCCGACTGCGTCGCGCGAGCCATCTTTGGAAGGGCCCTCAAAATCTGCTTTTCGGCAAAATAAATGTCCCTGAGCGTATCAAGAAAAAGGTCGTTGAGTGTCTTTTCGGGAGCCATGGTGTCCTCCTATGGCGAGCTTGCGGCCACCAAACTCCGCGTGATGGTGGATGTTCCCGTCCATGAGATGATCGGACGTCCCCCGTCTCCGGGACGTTGCCTCGATCCGTCAAAGAAAAAGAAAGCCGGTCGGCCGCGTTTGAACCTGCTGGGGTACGAAACGAGCCGAGCGGTACAGATAGAACCTCCACCGATCGTCGTTGTTCCATCGATCTCGGCTTTCTTCCAGATAGATGAAGTGAAAGGCCCGCGCGATTTTATGGGCGGCTTGGAACAGCGACCTGATCCCGGAGTTATCGCTCTCCCGTGTGGCCCGGAGAAAGCAGGAAATCGCCTCCTTCAAGCGCGACTACCACGGCAAAGACGCAGGCGGTCTCTTGGACGCTGTCGCTGCTCAACGATAAGCCGATTGCCTAGCCTAAGAACTGTCGGGATCGTCCGAATAACGCCCGCTACCGCTTCGTTGCGTCTGAACCACGATGACGTGCTTCGAAGTTCAGGAGTGCAGCATCTGTTCCGCCTCATTGAGTGATCGACATTGTTCCGGTCGGCGACGAGACATCCAACATTCCAAGGAGCCGGCTTTTCGCAGCGGGTGCGTGAGCTAGACTGCTCGAGCGTGCGATAGGGACGCAACAAGCGAGTGGCCTGCCGGGTTATCACTCGACCGTAGGCGCGAAAATCGGCGACGCGCCTGCGACCGAGCGCACCGCTTGGCCACGGTCCGCTGACAGGAAACTTAGCCACGCTCCGCTGACAGGAAACGATCATGAAATCGGGTCCTGGTCTCCACCGCGATCGCGGTCATGCTACGCGCTTCCGACAACCACGTGGAGAGGGAACCGCCGCGGCGGCACCCTTCGCGGTTGCTCCCGGATTGGAACTTGCAGCCCACACCGGAATTATGGCGAACGAACCAGATCACCGGCAATGACATCAGGAAGGCGGAACCCTGCCAACGGCCCACTGGCGCCAACGAGGACCCGTTCGACGACTTCAAGATCGCCTGCATGGGAACCGTTCGGCCCGTCTTCGCAAGAAAGAGCTTCTCGCGCATTGTCAGCCAATCATCGAACTATCAACGGGCCGATGCATCGGCGCTGAAGCCCTGATACGGTGGAAGAAACCTGATGGCACGTGGGTCAGACCTGACCTCTTCATTCCTTTCGCAGAACAGAACGGCATGATCGGTCAAGTCACGGCGATCATGATCCAAAACGTTATCTTGAACATGAAAATGGCGCTCGCCGAGCATCGCGACATGCATGTTGCGATCAACATATCGCCGCAGGACCTGGAAAGCGGTCAGTTCCTGACATTGATCACCGACGAGATTCATGCGGCTGACGTGCAAGCGTCGCAGGTCTGGCTGGAGGTGACGGAGCGCGGCTTCATTCACGCCGACATTGCCCGGACC
>NZ_JBFTQH010000046.1:0-35223 GCF_056398905.1 Rhizobium sp. 01T417
GGCCGTCTTCGAACGACTGAAAGCGAAAGGAAAGCCCGGAAAGGTCGCTCTCGTCGCGGTCATGCGAAGGATGATCATAATCCTCAATGCCAAAATGAGAGACTATCGAGCAACGGTGATTGACGCCTAACACCGTTGCTTTTTCTTTTCCAGGTCGCGTGCCTGCTTTTAGGCTGCCGTCCGTCCAGGTAACACGATATGGTTGCATTTTGGAATGATCTGATGCAATCTAAGCGTTGTTGGCAGGGGAAGGATTGACGATGGTTTCCGGCGCAGACCTGACAAGGCGGATTTTCGAGGCGCGGCATCGGGGGGACCTTGATGCGCTTATGTCATTCCTTGGGACAATTGCGTTTTCCGGGCAGAAGGCAGCCAGTATCTGGCGTCACTCACCAACCCGGTTGTCGGCAGCGCTGCACTCCGCGCGACGATGCGGCAGTTCATTGACACCTGGGACATGACGGCGCTGGAACTCGACATCCGTGTCGACGGAAATGTTGCACCGGTTCATCGCGTCGGCCAGATGCGTCATAGTACGACCAAGTTCGATACCGAAATCATGGACAAGATGACCTTCGAGAACGGCAGGCTGGTTGAGTGCGTGGAATTTCTCGACACGCTTCAAGCTGCGTCACTACTCAATATAGCGGCGATCTCTGCGGCACAAATTTAACCGGCCCGTTCTTGCGTTGTCGGCGGCGGCGGTCGACCTCAGACTGCCGGTCGGGCCTTGTGGGCGTGGGTCAATTCCGCGACCTTGTGAATGTGGGACACAGCAGCCCGCCCGCCGGCTGTCTTCGTGAAGAGTTCAAGCGTCTCATCCTCATGGTCACCGACCGGTGTCAGTGCCTGGTCCATATAGGCTTTGGACGCTTTGTCTCGTGCGATGAAGAAGGCGCTGATTGCAAGCTTGGCAATGGTCGCACCTAGCGACAGGTGTTTGGTGACCGTCTCCCAGACGAAACGCGGCCAGAAGGTTACAGCGCTTTCTCGCGGCATATCGGGCCGCCGTTCGGAGGGATGCTTGAGACGTAGAAGGCCGCTCTGCAATGGATGCACGTTCTCCAACGGTACAGTTGTGGCGAACGACACAAGGACCTTCACGAGGCTGGCGAGCGGCACGCCCGTGGCAACGGCCCGGCGCAGCAGCGTCTTCATGTGCTCCGGCGAATAGTAGAGCGACCAGGCCTCCTGGTAGATGCCCTCCCATTCCTGCTTGCTCATCTTCGGATGCGCGGTGCAGACGTGCTCCACGTCGTAAATGTTGAGATCGGCGTCCATCTCGACGCCTTTCTTCCACAAGGTCTGGTGGTCTTCCGAGCCCGGCAGTGGTGTCAGCACGAAGAATTCAATGACATCAAGAGGCAGTTCGTGCTGGATGATCGCGATGTCGCGGCGGATCGTCTCCGGCGTGTCCGCGGGGAAACCGAGAATGTAACCGGCGAGAGTCATGATGCCCTGTGCCTTCCAGGCAAGCAGCATCTTCCGGTATTCGGTGATCTTGTTCTGGTTCTTCTTGGCCGCCGTGAGGTTGTCCGGGTTTACGTTCTCAAGCCCGATGAAGACGCGGGTGACGCCGGCACGCTTTGACTTTTCGATGAAGTTCGGGATCTTGTGGCAGAGGGTGTCCACCTGGATCATCAATCCGAGCGGAATGCCGTCCTTCTCCCTGAGTTCGATCAGGCGGTCGAAGATTGCTTCCCAATCCCTGTTGCGTGCGAAATTGTCGTCGGTGATGAAGAACTTATGGATGCCTTGCGCCCAGTTCATTCGCACCAGCTTTTCGACATCGTCGGCCGAGCGGAAACGCGACTTGCGGCCCTGCACGTTGATGATGGTGCAGAAGGAGCACTGATAGGGGCAGCCACGGCCGGCGTCAAAACTCGTGCTGAGGCCGAGCGTCTGCGCGACATTGGTTTTCGGCAGAAATGGGACGGCGGCACCTTCGATGCTGGGCAGGTCGTTCATGAAATTGTAGAGCGGCTCAAGCTTGCCGGCGGCGGCGTCCTGTAGAACGCGATCCAACCGGCCTTCTGCCTCTCCAGCAAACATCGAGATGCCCATCTCGCGACAGGCGTCGAGGCCGACCGCCTTGCCGTCGAGCATGGCCAGGCATCCCGACACGTGAAAACCGCCCATCGAAACCGGAATTCCGGCAGCGCGGAAGGGCCGGGCAATGTCGAGCGCCCGCGGATATTGGTTCGACTGCACACCAACCAGGGCGATCATCCCGAAATTGTCGTGCTGTTCAAGCCGCTTGAGAAGTGCGGGGACGTTGACCCGAGTGTTGGTCTCGTCGATGACCGTAATCTCGATCCCGACATTGGGCCCCAATACCTTGCGTTCGGCGCAGTCGGCAGCGATTCCATAGATCGCAGCCAAGGAATTCGACGGGATCATCGCCCGCCACCACCGGATTACATAGCCGTCATCGTCATAGTGCGACGGCTTGATGAGGATGAGCTGAAAGGTCCGTTCGGCAGTCTTTGGAAGATCTTGCACGGTCACTCGCTGGTAAGAGGAATCCCCGAAAATGGACGCTACCAGACACGGTGGATTATACAAGTAAAGCTTTTACCGATGCTATTCGACACAAATAAGTCAGTTGGAATGGATTTTGGACGGCGCGTAGGTGTCTGTTTTCGTTCAAGAAATTATCAAATTCGAATCGGTTGCCGTTAGTCGGAGGGATTAAAGCTCCGACTTGATGTCGCCCATGCGGTTCCACGCGTCGAGGCCTGCGATCTTGTAGGCTTCAGCGAGGGTCGGGTAGTTGAAGGTGTTTTCGACGAAGTACTCGACGGTGCCCTTGAGGTTCAACACTGCCTGGCCGATGTGAACCAACTCGGTCGCTCCTTCGCCGACGATGTGCACGCCAAGCAGCCGGCGCGTCTTCAGAGAGAAGATGAGTTTCAGAAGCCCAGTATCGAGCCCCATGATGTGGCCACGCGAAGTCTCGCGGAAACGCGCGATGCCGCATTCATAGGGGATACCGCGCTCCTTCATCTCTTCCTCGGTCAGGCCGCAGGTGGAGATCTCAGGCACGGCATAGATGCCGTAGGGAAAGTACTTTGGCGGCTCCTTCGCGACCGCGCCGATAGCAACGCGCGCAGCAATGCGGCCCTGCTCCATCGAGGTGGATGCCAGGCTCGGAAAGCCGACGACATCGCCCGCGGCATAGATGTCTGGTACGGACGTCTGGAAGGTCTCCGGATTGACCTTGAGGCGACCGCGGCTATCAGCTTCGAGCCCGGCCGCGTCCAGGTTGAGCGTGTCGGTCGCGCCCATGCGCCCGGCGGCGAACAGGACCATGTCTGTCACCAGGCGGCGACCATTGTCGAGCTTCAGTTCAACCTTGCCATTGTCGAGACGCGTCACCTTGTCGGCCTTGGTGCCGAGCAAGATCTTCATGTTGCGATCGCGCAGTTGGTAGGTGAAGTCCTCGACGATTTCCCGGTCGATGAAATCGAGCATCGTCGCCTTCGGATCGATCACGGTCACCGCGGTATCCAATGCGCTGAAGATCGTCGCATATTCGATGCCGATGACGCCCGCGCCGATCACGACCATCGAGCGCGGCAGCTCGTCGATGTCGAGCAGTTCGTCGCTGTCGAGCACCGTCTTGTTATCGAATGGGATGTCGTCCGGACGGAACGGTTTCGTGCCGACCGCAAGCAGGATGCTCGCTCCCGTGACCTTGACCACTTCCCCATCATCCTTGACGACCTCGAGTGTCGACGGGTCGAGAAAGCTTGCCTTGCCCCTGATGTGCTGCACCCGGTTTCGGGCGAACTGGTGTTCCAGCACTTCGACTTCGTGATCAAGGGTGATCAGCAGGCGGCGCCGAAGGTCATCCGCGCTGATCTCTTCCTTCACGCGATAGGATCGGCCATAGAAGCCGCGCTCACGCCATCCGGACAGATTGAGCGCCGTTTCGCGCAGCGTCTTGGAGGGGATGGTGCCGGTGTGCACCGAAACACCGCCGACGCGCTTGCCTTGCTCGATGACCAGGACCTTCTTGCCAAGCTTGGCTGCCTGGATTGCGCCGCGGCGGCCTGCCGGGCCGCTGCCCACAACAACGAGATCGTACTGGAACATTAGGCTGGCCCCGATTGGAAAGCTGGAATCATTTTGCGACGCAATATGTCGCGCGTCCACCGGGGCAGGTCAATGTTGCAAAATGCTTTAGGAGGAGAGGTCTGGATTTATTGAAGCCAAGTAGGGTTCCAGCTTCTCGAAGCTGCGGTCCATGGCGAAGGCGCGAGCGAAAGGCAACCCGATATGCCCGTAGAAGATGGACATCTGTTTCTCCGCAACCCCCTGGCTCGTCTTGTCGACGCCGGCCAGATAGAGAGCGGAAGCGAGACCGGTTCGATCCGCGCCTGAGTTGCAATGGATCAACAGCGGTTTCGGCGCGTCCTTCATGACTTGGATCAATTTCATCGCTCGCTCTGGCGAAAGCTCCTTGTAGGCCGACATCGGGAAATCGATATGCTCGATGCCAAGTGTCTTTGCCTGCTCGACTTCGGCGCTCCGTACCGGGTTATTGCCTCGCAGGTTTATGATCGTCTTGATCCCATAACGCTTCGAGAAACCCGCAAGGGCTTCAGGCGATGGCTGCGATGAACGATAGACTTCGCCATCGACGACCGCGTGGAAGTTGTCCGTAACTGTCAGGTAGAGGGCGTAGCTGCCACCGGCGAGAAAAGACCCGGCGAGCAAGCACAGCGCTGCTATCGCGCTGCGAGGAAATCGGCGAGAGGCGGTTGGCGTCATAAAGGTCCCGGAGCAGTTTGATTGCAGCATTGTCCCTTTGCCACCTAAACCTGACGGATACCTGAAGCACTTTAGAATCCTATAGGTTTAGACCCCTATATCAGACGCAACCCTTTCAGGCTAGCGTGACCGTCCTTGCCGATGATGATGTGGTCGTGGACCGTGATGCCGAGGGGCTTTGCGGTGTCGACAATCATCTTGGTCATGTCGATATCGGCCCGCGACGGCGTGGGATCGCGGGAGGGATGATTATGCACGAGGATCAGGGCTGTGGCCGAAAGCTCCAGCGCCCGCCGCACAACCTCGCGCGGATAGACCGGCGTATGATCGACCGTGCCCCGCCCTTGAACCTCGCCGGCGATCAATGCGTTGCGCTTGTCGAGAAAGAGAATGCGGAATTGCTCGCGTGTCTCGTGAGCCATCGCGGCGTGAGTATTGAATCACCAACGACCAGGACGACAGCACCTGCTTGCCTCGAAGCTCGCTCTTCAGGTTCCGCTGTGCGACCGTCGAGACCAGTTTCAAATCGAGCGCCACGGCTTCGCCGATGCCCTTTACCTCCTGCAGCAGAGGCAGCGGTGCACCGAAGACGGCAGCGTGCGAGCCGAAGCGCTCGAGCAGCGCCTTGGCGATCGGCTTGGTGTCGCGCCGGGGGGATCAGCCTGAACAGCAGCAGTTAGAGCAACTCGTAATCGGCGAGGGCTGTATCGCCATGCTGACGGAAGCGGTCGCGCAGGCGCTCGCGGTGCCCGTGGTAGTGCTCTTCCTTGCCAAGCGAGGCGGAGAGGCTGGCCTGCTTCGCCAAGGATGCCGGCTTGGCGGCCTGTTCCGCGAAAAAGGAGCGTTCGTCGCTTGCATCGCTGGTGGCCAAGGGCAGTTCGGCGTCGTTGGAATGCGAAACAGGACCCTTCGTCATCAAGCGCTCATCGGTTCAAGGGCGGGAGGCCGGGTCGGTCGAGGCCGCCTGGCGAAAGCGTGAAAATCTCGCAGCCGTCGGCAGTAACCCCGACCGTGTGTTCGTATTGCGCCGAAAGTGAGCGATCGCGCGTTACCGCAGTCCAGCCGTCCGCCAGAACCTTCACATGCGGCCGACCGAGATTGATCATCGGCTCGATCGTGAAGATCATGCCTTCCCGCAGTTCGGGCCCTTCGTTCGCGCGACCATAGTGCAGGATATTTGGGGAGTCGTGGAACAGCGCGCCGACGCCATGACCACAGAAGTCGCGCACGACGGAACAGCGCTCGGCTTCGGCATAGGTCTGAATGGCTTCCCCGATCGCGCCGGTGCGGGCGCCGGGCCGAACGGCCGATATGCCACGCAGGAGGGATTCATAGGTCACTTCAAGCAGCCGCTCAGCAGCGCGCTTGATGGTTCCGACCGGGTACATCCGGCTTGAATCGCCGTGCCAGCCTTCGACCACGTAGGTGACGTCGATGTTGACGATATCGCCTTCGCGCAGGGGTTTTGCATCCGGAATGCCATGGCAGACGACATGGTTGATCGATGTGCAGGTAGACTTTGTGTATCCGCGATAGTTGAGCGTCGCCGGAATCGCGCCGTTGTCCATGCCAAATTCGAACACGAAACGGTCGATTGCATCGGTCGCAACGCCGGGCCGCACGAACGCCGCCAGCTCATCGAGGCAACGCGCCGTCACTTGGCACGCCTTCCGCATTCCTTCGAATGCTTCGGGACCGTAGAGCCTAATTGCGCCGGTATTCTTCGATGGCGCGGAAGAGGCTTCGATATAATTCACCATTGCAGGCCCTTAGGATTGTCATTCTGGTACATAATGCAGCTATGCCGGGTTCGTCCATCGCGATCAATGGGGCGAATGCTATTTCTGCCGTGTGCGTCGTGTATCGGTGCCAAGTGGCTTTTCTGCGAGCGGCACGCGTCTTCGCCCTCACGCGATCCTCACGACCCGCGGCTTGAGCATGCATGCATTGGACGGGGCGCTGGAATTTGCCTCGTTGAGATAAAATCATATGGCTCTTCCCAGAGCCCCGTTCGTCGGTTTATGTCCGCAACTCCGGTCCCTCTGCGGCCTTGCCCGAGCAAGCTTCGCTTCCCCTGGGGACCATGTGTGCCACACAGGCACGTCCGAGGCTCAACTCAACGCCGCATTCGCGCGGACGCCGCCGTCCCCAGAGGGAGACCATTTTCTGCAGACCCCTGATGCGGAAGCTCACGTCCTTCTTCCGCACCCTGCGCCGGTTCCGCCTCGCCGCAACGCCTTGCGGTGTATCCGCGACGGGACAAGGGGATGATGGCATGGGGGCGAGGTGCGGGGAAAATCGAGCGCGGTGTTTTCTTTTGACTATTGATTAGGAGCGCGACGAGAACAACGAAGCGAAGGTGGACGTCGGCTTGTTCGGCATGCTCGTGACCACCACCAGCTGGCGTATCTGGCCGCGCTTGAAGGCAGCGAGGAAGCGCTTGTAGTCCTTGAAGGACACGCAACCGTTCGAGTCGCCGCGGGCGCCGAGCATGTAGGTGTGCGCAAGCAAGCCGACGCGGTTGTAGACGTAGCCTGCACCGCCGACAGGGTTCAGTCGGATCGCCTCGACGCCGTGGAAAAGGCTTTCGCGCATCGTCAGATTGTAAGTATGCGGCGGGGTCGGGCCGCGGTTCTTGGCATGCACATAACGCGGATTGTCACGCATCTTGCCGAGGCCGGAATGGGCTTCCAGGCGTTCGCCGTTCGGAAGGTAGACGACGTTGGCCGAAATGTCGTAGACCGCGACGCCATTGCGGGCGATCGCGGGGGACAGCCCCTTCTTCACCGTCGGCATTTGATCGTCGTCATCATCGGAAGCGCCGGCATCCGGGCGCGCATAGGCAAGTACGGGTTCAGCCGGAGCACTGCGATCGTTGGGGGTAGCCCGCTTGATCAGGCCATCGGGCCGAGCCATGGGCAAGGGGATCGCGGTGTCGGTGCCGCTCAAAACGAGATCGAACGGCTGGGTTGCCCCCGGTGCAGGCTGCTCAGTCGGCGCAAGAGCCGCAATCTCGACCGGGCCGGGCTTGGTGGCGGCGGGCGGTACCTGTCCCTTGATTTCGGCCGCAGGGCTTGCTGCGAGCGCCAGCAAGGCAGGTCCTTCGGCGGCTGCGACCTCCTGCTTCGACGGGATGATGATACGGTCAGTCGAGGCAACGGTCGCTGATGCCACCTCTACGGTGTCGTCCTTGGCCGGGCGCGCGGGCTGAGCGGGTGCCGCTGACGCGACAGCCGTCGCCAGCTCTCTGTTCGGGGAGGCTTCGGAGAGCGCAAGAGGTTCGGACTGCCCGACAAATGCCGCCGCAAGCGCCGCCGACGGAGCGGCTACGTGAACACCCCTTGCAAGGGCCAGTTCGGCATCGGTGCTCATGCGCAAGCGCGAGAATTTTTTGACGTGAACGAGGCGTTGCTCAGGCTCGGTCTTCGCGACGCTTGCGGGGGCAAGCGCGATGTCGGCGAAGCGACCGGCGCTCGGATGCGGGGCCGGTGCGACCATATGCATGGTCGCAAGTGTAGCGACGACCCACGCTGAAGCGGCAAACCCCGCACCGATGAGAGCTGCACCTGAAAGAAAGCGGAAAGAGTAACCGAAACGAGAAATGGACGTACCTATAGGCCTGCTATTGCTAAACACATCGACCGCAAACGCCATGAGACCCGTCTTTCACAACTCGTTACTGGGGCCGGCGGTACGAACCGATGGAAATTCCTTCGCCGGGGCCGGTATAGAAGCATCAGGGCTAAATTGCGGCTCGCTAATATGTCCGGTTGATTGGCAGGATGCCGAATTATGGTAACCAATTCCTTTACGAGCTCGCTCGAGCCGTTCGAAATTGAGGGCAGGCTTTGGGCATGTCCCTGGGGCGCCGGCTTTTTGCCTGCTCCTCCTTTGTCAGGACGTGCCGAGGAATGCGGATTCTGCTATGAATACCTCCCGTCGCGTGGCTCCACGTTGGGAGGGAAAGCCGATGTCTTCGACACAAGTGGTTCATGAAGAAATCTCGCCAGCCTTGCTTGTTGATGCGATGTTTGCATTTCGGAAAACGGCGGCGATGAAGGCAGCGATCGAATTCGATCTTTTCACAAAATTTGGCGGGCAAGCGCGCACGGCGGCGATGCTCGCGTCGGACATTAATTGCGCCGAGCGTGGGGTGCGCATTCTTTGCGACTTCCTGGTAGTTTCGGGTCTTCTGACGAAGAGCGGTGAGAATTATGCGCCGACGCCGTCGAGCAAGGCCTTTCTGGACAGGCGTTCCCCGGCCTATATAGGTGCGGCGATCGATTTCATGGGGTCGCCGCAAATGATGTCCTTGTTCCTCGAAAACCCTGCCGCCTACGTCCGCAACGGAGGCTCCGTCGGCTTGGCCAACGTGGAGCCGGACAACCCTATTTGGGTCAAGTTTGCGAGGGGCATGTTTGGGCTTAACACAGCGAGCGCGAAGGCTGTGGCATCTGACGTTGCGACATGGTCAAAGCTGCCAAGCAAGGTGCTGGACGTTGCCGCCGGTCCTGGTGCCTTCGGTATAGAAATCGCCAAGGTGGCGCCATCTGCCAGCGTGGTTGCTATTGATTGGAAGCCGGTTCTTGCGGTGACCGAGGAAAATGCAACGAATGCAGGAGTAGCGGGGCGCTTCAGCTTCCGACCCGGCAGTGCCTTCGAGGTTGATTGGGGCAGTGGCTATGATCTCATCCTGCTGCCGAATTTCCTTCATCACTTTGACGCCGAAGGCTGCGTCATGCTCCTGAAAAAGGCGCGAGCAAGTCTGGCGGCAGGAGGCCGCGTTGCGATCGTCGAGTTCGTTCCGAACGAGGATCGGGTGTCGCCCGAGTTCCCGGCTGCTTTCGCCATGGTCATGCTGGCCACGACACCGAAGGGAGACGCCTACACGGAGCGGGAACTGGCCGATATGGCCAAGTCGGCTGGTTTTCAGGAGTTCGTTTCCCGACCGCTGCCCCCGTCACCTGCCAGTCTGATCTTCCTGGAGTGACGAAGCCGAGCAGGGGCGTCGCTCTTAGGCTCGCTCCATCACATAGCTTCCCGGCGCCTCCTCGATGGCGTTGAGCGCGGTGCCTCCCGGTTTCCGGGCGGGCACGCGCTTGTTGTCCTTCGCCTCGATCCAGGCTTGCCAGTGTGGCCACCACGAGCCGGCGTTCTCAGCCGCTTTGGTAAGCCACGTCTCATAGTCGCCGGTTACGCCGCCGCCGGTCCAGTATTGGTATTTCTTCTTGTCCGGGGGATTGACGACGCCCGCTATGTGGCCGGAGCCTGCCAGCACGAAATCGACCTTGCCGCCGAAGAACTGGCTGCCGAGAAACACCGATTTTGCAGGCGCGATATGATCTTCGCGGGTGGCGAGATTGTAGATCGGGATCTTGACGTCCTTCAGCGACAGCTTCTGACCGTCCAGGATCATCTCGTTCGCCGTCAGCGCGTTCCTGAGGTAGCAATTACGCAGATAGAAGGCGTGGTTTGCCGCCGCCATGCGGGTGGAATCGGCATTCCAGAACAGAAGGTCGAAGGGCATCGGTTCCTGGCCCTTCAGATAGTTGTTGACGAAATAGGGCCAGATCAGTTCGGAAGCCCGCAGCATATTGAAGGCGGTCGCCATCTTTGAGCCGTCGAGGTAGCCGATCTCCTCCATGTGGGCTTCAAGCCGGCCCAATTGCTCCTCGTCGACGAAGACCTTGAGGTCGCCGGCGTGGGTGAAATCGACCTGTGTCGTGAAGAGGGTAGCGGTCTTGATCCGCTTGTTCTTTTCCTTGGCGTGCAACGCTAGCGTTGCCGCAAGCAGCGTGCCTCCGACGCAGTAGCCGACGGCGTTCGCTTCCTTCTCACCCGTCGCCCTCTCGATGGTGTCGAGGGCAAAGTCGATGCCTTCGCGCGCATAGGCGGCCCAATCCTTTTGCGCGTGCCGCGCGTCCGGATTGACCCAGGAGATCACGAAAACGGTCTGGCCCTGATCGACGCACCATTTGATGAATGATTTTTGCGGGTTGAGGTCCAGGATATAGAATTTGTTGATCCACGGCGGGCAGATGAGGAGAGGGCGCTTCAGCACCGTCTCTGTCGTCGGCTCGTACTGGATGATCTGGCAGATCTCGTTCTGCGCGATCACCTTGCCCGCGGTCAGCGCCATGTCGCGACCGACGGCGAATTTGGTCATGTCGGTCTGGCGAAGCCTCAGGTCGCCTTGGCCCGCCACGATATCCTCGGTAAGCATCTTCATCCCGCGCACCAGGTTCTCGCCGCTGGTCGCGATCGTTTCGCGGTAAAGCTGCGGATTGGTGGCAACGAAGTTGGTCGGCGAGAGGGCGGCCGTGATCTGCTTCACATAGAAACCGGCCTTGTGCTTCGTGTGCTCGTCGAGCCCGTCGGTTTCGGCGACCATCTTCTCCGCCCAATCGGCGGTGATGAGGTAAACCTGCTTCAGGAACTCGAAGAACGGGTTTTTCTGCCAGTCTTCATCGGCAAAGCGCTTGTCGTTGCGCTCCGGTTCCTCCGCCGGCGTTTCGCCCTGCATGCGTTGCATCGAGCGCATCCAGATACCGAAGTAACTGCTCATCAACTGGGTCTGCGCTTCGAAGGTGCGGCGCGGATCTGAGATCCAGTATTCGGTGACCTTGGAGAGCGTCTTGACCATGTCGGTCACCGGCTCCGCTGCATTTTCTGCGATCTCGCCACGTTCGCGTGGCGCAAGCCAGGCCGTGGCCGCCTTGCCGAGATTCTCCAGTGCACGGGCGAAGTTGACCGCCATCGCCTCGGGATCTTTCATCAGGTACGGATCCAGGTCCTTCGCATCGAATCCCCGGCTCTTTGCCTTGTCGCCGTCTTGCTGCTTGCTGTCGGTCACGTGTCTCCTCCGGCGGCGGCATGTTCCTGCAAATTGAGTTGTACATCTGGAAAGATCTATAAAACAAGTTCCGCTGACGCACGCTCGTGCTATTGCTTTGTGGCGGCGACGAATCTAACAGTCGAAGCACCTCAGGATTTGGGACCTCTGGCAAATGACGAGAATTGGCATCCGCACCATCGCAAACATGACCCGTATCGCGCTCATCGGCGCCGCCGCGGCCATGGCGCTTGCCGGATGCATGCAGACGCCCGAGGAAAAGGCCGCCTTCGCGGCAAGGCAAGCGGCCCCGACGCCCGTTGTCATGAGCGCGACAAAGGGTGAAGAGCCGACCGAGAGCGGCCTGTCTCATTACAAGGACGGCTATCCGGGATTCGGGGCACCGCTCACGGCCGCAAACGTTCAGATGAGCGACGACGAGGCTGGCGGGGTTCAGAAGCAATTGACGGCGCTTGCCGCCCAGCGCAAGGCCGGCACGATCTCGGAAGCCGAGTACCAGCGTCGCGTCGCGGAATTTCGCAAGCTAGCGGCCGAGCACGGCGCCGAAACGCTCTCAGAAATCGCCAATTAGGCCTTGCCTTCGCTGCAATTTGGAAGCAAAGCCTTCCATCTGTGGCGGAAGATGAATTTTTCCCGATAATGCACGGCCTGCGCGGCTTTCCGTCAAAGAAATGCCGTGCGACGCAAGTCTGATGAATACGGCGTTGGTGATTCTGAAGTTCGTATCGCGAACAGCCGGGAATTTAGGACGAACTTCGAGCGCGGCCGCGGTGGCCGCATTTCCGTGGGGAAAGAAATGGAAGAGTTTCACAAAGTCCGGCGTTTGCCGCCTTACGTTTTCGAACAGGTCAACCGTTTGAAAGCAAGCGCGCGAGCGGGCGGGGCCGATATCATCGATCTCGGCATGGGAAACCCTGACCTTCCGACCCCGAAGGCGATCGTCGACAAGCTCTGCGAAGTCGTCCAGGACCCGCGCACGCATCGTTATTCGTCCTCCAAGGGCATTCCGGGCCTTCGCCGGGCGCAGGCTGCCTATTATGCGCGCCGCTTTGGCGTGAAGCTCAATCCTGACACGCAGGTCGTCGCGACGCTGGGCTCCAAGGAAGGCTTCGCCAACATGGCGCAGGCAATCACCGCACCGGGCGACGTCATCCTCTGCCCGAACCCGACCTATCCGATTCACGCCTTCGGCTTCCTGATGGCCGGTGGCGTCATCCGCTCGATGTCGGTCGAGCCGGACGAGAGCTTCTTCCCGCCGCTGGAACGCGCCGTTCGCCATTCGATTCCGAAGCCGCTGGCGCTGATCCTCAACTATCCGTCCAACCCGACGGCTTTTGTGGCGACGCTGGACTTCTACAAGGACGTCATCGCGTTCGCGAAGAAGCACGATATCATCGTCTTATCCGACCTTGCCTATTCGGAAATCTACTTCGAGGGCGAGCCGCCTCCGTCGGTTCTCGAGGTTCCGGGTGCGATGGATGTGACGGTCGAGTTCACCTCGATGTCGAAGACCTTCTCGATGCCCGGCTGGCGCATGGGCTTTGCCGTCGGCAACGAGCGTCTGATCGCCGCGCTCACACGCGTCAAATCCTACCTCGACTACGGCGCGTTCACGCCGATCCAGGTAGCGGCAACGCACGCGCTGAACGGCGACGGCTCTGATATCGCGGAAGTCCGCAACGTCTACAAGCGCCGCCGCGACGTCATGGTCGATACTTTCGGCAAGGCCGGCTTTGAAGTGCCGCCGCCGGCAGCGACGATGTTTGCCTGGGCCAAGATCCCGGAAAAGTTCCGTCACCTCGGTTCTCTGGAATTCTCCAAGCTGCTCGTCGAGAAAGCCGACGTGGCTGTCGCGCCAGGCATCGGTTTCGGCGAAATGGGCGACGACTACGTGCGCCTGGCGCTCGTCGAGAACGAGCACCGCATTCGTCAGGCAGCCCGCAACATCAAGAAGTTCATGTCGACGGCAGACGAGACGATGCACAACGTCATCTCGCTCAACGCACATCGCTGATATTATCCCTCAACGGCAGCCGCTTCCGGCGGCTGCCCTTCATGACACATTTCAGGATCGATCCATGGCAGATGCCCTCAAAATTGGCATTGCGGGCTTAGGTACCGTTGGTGCTTCGCTTGTCCGTATCATTCAGCAGCGCAGCAACGAGCTGGCCGCAACGTGCGGACGCCCGATCCTGATTACGGGTGTTTCCGCCCGCGACAAGACCAAGGACCGCGGCATCGACGTCGGCGGCATCGAGTGGTTCGACCGGCCGGAAGATCTGGCGGAGAAGGGCGACATCGACGTTTTCGTCGAACTCATGGGCGGCGTCGGTGGATCGGCAAACAGCTCCGTACGCGCTGCTCTACAGCGCGGTCTCCATGTGGTGACAGCAAACAAGGCGCTGCTTGCCTACCACGGCGTCGAACTGGCGACGATCGCGGAAGAGAAGGGCGCGTTGCTGAACTTCGAAGCAGCGGTTGCYGGCGGCATTCCCGTCATCAAGGCGCTGCGCGAATCGCTGACGGGCAATACGATCTCCCGCATCTACGGGATCATGAACGGCACCTGCAATTACATCCTGACGAAGATGGAAAAGGAAGGCCTGTCCTTCGCCGACTGCCTGAAGGAGGCACAGCGCCTCGGCTATGCAGAAGCCGATCCCGCCTTCGACATCGAAGGCAACGACACCGCCCACAAGCTCTCGATTCTCACGACGCTCGCCTTCGGAAACCAGATCGCGGCCGACGATATCTATCTCGAAGGCATCACCAACATCTCGATCGAGGACATCCACGCTGCCGCCGATCTCGGCTACCGCATCAAGCTGCTCGGCGTTGCACAGCGGACCGATACCGGCATCGAACAGCGCGTCCATCCGACGATGGTGCCCGTCGATTCCGTGATTGCACAGGTCGACGGCGTGACCAATGCCGTGGCGATCGAGTCCGATGTTCTCGGTGAGTTGCTGATGGTCGGGCCCGGCGCCGGCGGCAATGCGACGGCTTCGTCTGTTCTCGGTGACATCGCGGACATCGCAAAAAGCCGACCTGGCGCCCAGCGCGTGCCCGTTCTCGGCCATCCCGCCAAATCGCTCGAGCCCTACCGCAAGGCGCAGATGCGAAGCCACGAAGGCGGATATTTCATTCGCCTGACCGTGCTCGACCGCACGGGCGTGTTTGCAAGCGTCGCGACCCACATGGCGGAAAACCATATTTCGCTGGAATCGATCGTCCAGCGCTCGAAGCAGCACCTTGCGCCGTCGCATCACCAGACGATCATCATGGTGACTCACGCGACAACAGAGGACTGCGTTCGCAAGGCGGTCGCCGCAATCAAGGGCGAGGGCTATCATGTGGGTGAACCGCAGGTGATCCGCATCGAGCGGCCGAAGGAAGACTGAGCCTCACCCGCTCCCAGAAGATCGATGTTGCCGAAGGTGCCGCGGTAGATCAGCCGCGCGCATCCACAGCTAACGTCGAGTGTCTCGTCCAAAACCGTTGTGCGGCCGGGCCAAGCCGCATAAAGCTGCCGATATCACTCCCGGTCCCGGGGTGGTGACAAGCGACGAGGGCAGCAGGCGATATGGAGAGTCCGGCCGATCCGGTACAACGTGCGTTTCTGGGCGTGGAGAGGTCCGTACTGGACAACCGCTGGATATCGCGACTGGATCAGGCCGGCCAGAACCGGGCGCTTGCGATGTCTCAGGTGCACGGGCTGCCTGAACTTATCGCGCGCGTCCTCGCCGGACGCGGTGTCACCGTCGACGAGGCGCTGGAGTTTCTTGATCCGACGCTCCGCAACCTGATGCCGGACCCCTACACGCTGACGGATTGTGAGAAGGCGGCCAAGCGGCTCGCCGAGGCCATCCGCAACCAGGAGCAGGTCGCGATTTTCGGCGACTACGACGTCGACGGCGCGTCCGCGTCGGCGCTTATGTTCCGCTTTCTCAAGCACTTCGGCGTCAAAGCTGAGATCTATATTCCGGATCGAATTTTCGAGGGCTATGGGCCTAACGCTGCGGCAATCGGCAGTCTGATTGACAATGGCGCACGCCTGATCGTCACCGTCGATTGTGGGTCCACAAGCCACGATGCCCTCACCGAGGCAGCCAGGCGGAATATCGATGTGGTGGTGATCGATCACCACCAGGTGACACACGATCTGCCGCCGTGCCACGCGCTGGTCAATCCGAACCGGGAGGACGATCTCTCCGGGCAGGGACATCTCTGCGCGGCGGGTGTCGTGTTCCTCGTGCTCGTCGCGACGCTAAGGCTGTTGCGGGAAGCAGGAAACCCGCGCGTACGGTCGATCGACCTGCTGCAATGGCTCGATATCGTCGCGCTTGCGACCGTCTGTGATGTCGTGCCGCTGAAGGGTCTGAACCGTGCCTACGTCGTCAAGGGGCTGATCGCCGCTCGCCACCAGGGCAATGCGGGCCTGTCCGCTCTCTTTCGCAAGGCGGGTCTTGCTGGACCGGTGACGCCCTATCACTTCGGCTTCCTGATTGGGCCGCGCATCAATGCCGGTGGGCGCATCGGCGACGCGGCACTCGGGAGCCGCCTGCTCACCCTGGACGACACGAGCGCGGCCGAGGCCATCGCCATGCAGCTGGATGAGCTCAACCGCGACAGGCAGGCTATGGAAGCGGCGATGCTGCTGGAAGCGGAGGCCGAGGCACTGGCGGAATATGGGGACGGCAAGGGCGCCTCGGTCATCGTCACTGCCCACGAAAAGTGGCACCCCGGGATCGTCGGCCTGATTGCCGCCCGTCTCAAGGAGCGCTTCAAGCGCCCGGCCTTTGCCATTGCTTTCGATCCATCCGGCAAAGGCACCGGCTCGGGTCGCTCCATCAACGGCTTCGACATGGGCAAGATGGTGCGCGCGGCTGTGGACGATGGCCTGCTGGTCAAGGGCGGCGGCCACGCGATGGCTGCCGGTCTCACCGTTGAGCGCGACAAGCTCGGCCGCTTGCGCAGCTTCTTTGCCGAGCGAGCCGAAAAGACGGTTGCCGCACTTGTCGCCAACGAGAAGCTGAAGATCGACGGCGCGATTGCCGCCAGCGGCGCGACGCTCGATCTGATCGACCGCCTCGAGACGGCCGGGCCTTACGGCTCGGGGCATTCACAGCCGCTCTTTGCTGTTCCCGCCCATCGGCTTCGCGATTCTCGTTTGGTTGGTGAGAAGCACGTGAAGGTGACGCTCGAAGCCATGGACGGCGCCCGCCTTGATGGGATCGCCTTCCGGGCCGCCGATACGCAGCTCGGCAACCTGCTGCTGAATTCGAGGGGCGCCAACCTCCATGTTGCAGGCTCGCTTAGCGCGGACCACTACCAGGGTGTACGACGCATCCAGCTACGCGTCCAGGACGCCGCTCCGGCGCGGTGAGTGCACATGGCTATCCAGTGAAGGCTCGCGACGCTATCCTCGCCTGTCGACCGGCCATTGGCGTCATCGGCCGCCGGACTCGCCGGACATTGATTGGCGACTATGCCGCGATTGCCGACTTTGGCCTGCATGTCGCAACGATCTGCGGCGATCCTGCTCCCGGCATACCGCTTGACGAGGTCGCCAAGATCGACGTGACGACATTTCTGTTCAAGCATACCGTTTTTTCGGGAAAGGCGACGTCAGTCATGGGTGATCCGTTGAACGCTGTCGCCTGGCTCGCTGCTGAGCTTGCAGCAAAGGGCCGCCAGCTCGAGCCGAACGACGTGGTCGCAACTGGTTCGTGCTCGAAAATTCTTCAGGTTTGGGCAGGCCAGCAGCCGACTTCGGTCCGCTTGGCCAAATCGAGTGCGTCTTTACCTGACGCTCATCGAGGGCTCGCGCCCGCGCTTAATGTGAAAAATCAGATCGAGCGCTATCTTCAGCGCATCACGCGGCTCGGGAGCACTCAGGGTCCACGCTACCAATGCATAGTTGATTTTCTGGGAGTGACTCTCCATCGCTGTTTTCAGCCCTTTGCAGACGGCGTGATCAGAGAAGTGTCGGTTCTGAGCATCAAATGCGTGTAGTCTTGCCCGCTTCCTCGATGCGCGCGACAGCCAAGAAGTAGGCTCGCGCAATGTGCCAGGGTCACGCAATAGCGATGCTTCGACGAGAGGTTCCTCTGCGTTGCGGAGCGCCGCTTCGCCGTAACGCCGCAGAAGATCAGCCGTCATTTTAGGTGACCCATGGGCTGCTCATTCTGCTGCTAGGTAGATGGCGGGGAGGGCTCGAACCATATGGTGTCCGAGCCCAAGCTATAGCAGGTGGCTGATTCCCAGACATTCGCTTTGCGAAAAGCAGCATATAATCCGCTTGCCCCCGAAACTCGAAATAATTATCGAATTTTCGCAAGCGGGTATCTAAACAACTGACTTTTAAAGGAAAACGATGGCACGCCCTAGGGGAGTCGAACCCCTCTTCCCAGAATGAAAATCTGGTGTCCTAACCGATAGACGAAGGGCGCTTCCTTCGTGGTGGCGCCCTTATAGTCAGGCACTTTGAATCCCGCAAGCGGCAAAACCAGAAAAAATCACAATGGCGCGATTTTTTCTCTCCCTTGAACCTCAGGCGCCTAGGAAAATCTGTCTATCTTTTTGATATTTCGCCGTTATTTCTATATTCACAAGCTCTTCTCAGCATGTGGAAAGTTTCAGGTGACGCGGCGGGCCATGGCCAAGCGCGCCGCACCTCGCCTCAGGCGCGCACCTCGAAGACCATGTTGAAGGGTGTTTCCGTGGCGCGGCGGAAATGCTTGAAGCCGGCATCGAGGGCGACCTTACGCAGCTTGGTTTCCCCGGCCTGCGCGCCGAGTCCGAGGCCGACCTCCTGAGAGAGCGACGCCGGCGTGCAGATCATCGTCGACGCGCCGTAGTAGACGCGGCCGACCGGATTGAGATTGTCCTTCAGGCAGTCGTGGGCGAAGGGCTCGACGACCATCCAGGTTCCATCGGCCGAGAGCGATTCCTTGACATGCTTGCCGGCACCGACCGGATCCCCCATGTCGTGGAGGCAGTCGAACATGGCGATGAGATCGTAGTTCCCCTCAGGAAAGCCGGCGGCGGGCGCCTGTTGGAATGTGACGCGATCTGAGACGCCGGCCTCCTTGGCGGCAGCCTTCGCCCGCTCGATCGACGGGGCGTGATAGTCGAAGCCAAAGAACGTCGAGGCAGGATAGGCCTTAGCCATCAGGATCGTCGAAGCGCCGTGGCCGCAGCCGACATCAGCGACCTTGGCGCCGGCTTTGAGGCGGGCGTCGACGCCCTGGAGCGCCGGAATCCACTCAGCAACCAGATTGTTGTTGTAGCCGGTCCGGAAGAAACGCTCCGTGCCGCGGAACAGGCAGGCGCTGTGTTCGTGCCATCCCACACCCTTGCCGGTCCGGAAGGCGTCAGCCACCTTCGGTTCGTCCGTCCACATGGCCTGCACGACCTGAAAGGCGCCAGCAAAGAAGGCTGGGCTGTCCTCCTCGGCAAAGACCATGGCCTGCTCTGGCGTCAGATGAAAGCGATCGCTCTTCTCGTCATAGCTGACGTAGTCGGCAGCTGCGAGGGCGGACAGCCACTCCCTGATATAACGTTCCTTGATACCTGTTTTTTTCGACAGTTCGGAAGAGTTGCGCGGCTTGCCGTCGGCCATGGCCTTGAACAGGCCGAGATCATCGCCCAGCACCACCAGCGCTCCGGAGACGGCCGCGCCAACATCGCCGATTAACCTGCCGACGAGTGCATCTACTTTCTGCATGTCAGGTTCGCGCATGTCTTCCTCCCTCGGAAGTGCAGGAAAAGCCAGCCCGGCCGGCACTATACCACCGTCGGCGTTTTGCCGCTAAGCAAACGCCTGCTGCATCGCGGGGATGTTATCCCGTCAGTGGAGCTCGACGGTTGCCCGGAACAAATCTAACGTACTGGTTGCGCCAATTGTCGCGTTGACAAGAAAATTGGCCAGCCTGATAGTTTGATTGCCCCTGGAGGCCTGGAGGAAAGATCATGATCAAGCAGTTGACTATTCTTGCATCCGTTTCCCTGCTCGGGGCGTTGGCGTTTGCTACGCCGTCCTCGGCGCTGACCATGAAGGAATGCAGCGCGAAGTATAAATCGGCCCAGGCTGACGGCTCTGCGAAGAACATGAAGTGGAACGATTTCCGCAAGGCGCAGTGCGGTCCGGATGCGACGGCCGAACCCGATGTCACCCTCAACAGTGGCGAAGAACCGGACAAGCCGACGATGACGGCGCCCAAGGGCGTGTCGTTCCCGACAGCAATTTCACCGAAATACGCCAAGGAAACGCCCGGAAAGGGCCGGATGCATACCTGCGTCGACGCCTACCATCAGAACAAGGATGCGAACACGCTCAATGGCCTGAAGTGGATCCAGAAGGGCGGCGGCTTCTACAGCCTCTGCAATGCCAAGCTGAAGACCTGATCGCTCTCAGGCTCGCCTCGGAAGGCCCCGTCATCGGGGCCTTTTGTTTGTGATGTTATGGCGCCGCGTGTGAACCGCCAGAAGTGCCCCGAAACGAAAAGGCCGCCGGAAAAATCCGACGGCCTTGAATTTGTTGTTCGCCAATCGACCTAGTGCAGGATCTGGCTGAGGAACAGCTTGGTGCGTTCGTGCTGCGGATTGTCGAAGAACTCGGCCGGCGAATTCTGCTCGACGATCTGCCCCTGGTCCATGAAGATGACGCGGTTGGCGACCTGACGCGCAAAGCCCATTTCGTGCGTCACGCAGAGCATCGTCATGCCTTCTTCCGCAAGCCCGACCATGGTCTCCAGAACTTCCTTGATCATTTCTGGGTCGAGCGCCGAGGTCGGTTCATCGAAGAGCATGATCTTCGGGTTCATGCAGAGCGAGCGGGCGATTGCCACACGCTGCTGCTGACCGCCCGAGAGCTGGCCCGGATACTTGTTGGCCTGTTCCGGGATCTTGACGCGCTTCAGGAAGTGCATGGCGACTTCTTCCGCCTGCTTCTTCGGCATCTTGCGCACCCAGATCGGCGCCAGCGTGCAGTTTTCCAGGATCGTCAGGTGCGGGAAGAGGTTGAAGTGCTGGAAGACCATGCCGACTTCGCGGCGCACTTCGTCGATCTTCTTGAGGTCGTTGGTGAGTTCGACGCCATCGACGATGATCTGGCCCTTCTGGTGTTCTTCCAGACGGTTGATGCAGCGGATCATCGTCGACTTGCCGGAACCCGACGGGCCGGCGATGACGATGCGCTCGCCACGCATAACTTTCAGATTGATGTCGCGCAGAACGTGAAAATCACCGTACCACTTGTTCATGCCGATGATGTCGACGGCAACGTCGGTTGCCGAAACGGTCATCTTCTTTGGTTGAGCCTCAGCCATGTGTTCGTTCCCTTATCTTTTATCGTTTGTGGCCGGTATCGAGATAGCGTTCCATGAAGCCTGAATAGCGCGACATGCCGAAGCAGAACAGCCAAAAGACGAAGCCAGCGAAAATCAGGCCTGTCAAGGGTGTCACCGCGCTCGCCCAGTTGGCGTCCGTGAAGTTGAAACGGACGATACCGAGCAGGTCGAACATGCCGATGATCGACACCAGCGATGTGTCCTTGAACATGCCGATGAATGTATTGACGATGCCCGGGATGACCAGCTTGATCGCCTGCGGCAGGATGATCAGCCGCATTTTCTGCCAGTAGCCGAGCCCGAGCGAGTCGGCCCCTTCGGACTGGCCCTTCGGGATCGCCTGCAGGCCGCCACGGATAACCTCGGCCATGTAGGCGGAGGCGAAGATCGCCACACCGATCAAGGCGCGGAGCAGCTTGTCGATCGTAAAGCCTGTGGGCAGGAACAGCGGAAGCAACACGCTCGCCATGAACAGCACGGTGATCAGCGGTATGCCGCGAATGATCTCGATGAAGCCGACGCAGACCATCTTGATGACAGGCATCTTCGAGCGGCGTCCGAGTGCCAGGATGATGCCGAATGGCAGCGACACGGCGATGCCGACGAAGGAGAGCACCAACGTCACCATCAGGCCGCCCCAGAGCGGCGTATCCACCATTTCGAGCCCGAAGCCGCCATAAAGCAGCCAGAAGGCAAGAAGCGGCAAGACGGCAAACAGCAGAATGGCGTTGGTGCGCTTGAATGGTGCCTTGGGGATCAGCATAGGCACGAGCAGCAGCACAAACAGGATCCCGACGATTGTCGGACGCCAGCGTTCGTCCAGTGGATATCGACCGAAGACGAACTGGTCGAACTTCGCATTGACGAACGCCCAGCAGGCGCCGCTCCAGCCGTCGGGTTGCGTGCCGCCCTGAACGGTGGTTGCACAGAAGGTGCGGTCCGTTCCGGTCCAGACGGCCTGGATGAATAGCCAGTTGATGACGTGCGGCAATGCCCATGCGAGCAAGGCAACGGCCAGAGCCGTCAGGACGACGTCTTTCGGCGTAGCCAGCAGGTTCTTGCGGATCCAGGCCAGAGGCCCGCTTTCGCTACGCGGCGCGGGTTCGGCATCGATGAAATTCGTTCGGACGAACGCTTGGTTGGATGTCGACATCTTATCTCTCCACCAAGGCCATCTTGGCGTTGAACCAGTTCATGAACAGCGATGTGAGGATGCTGATGGCGAGATAGACGACCGCCCAGATGAACACGACTTCAATGGCCTGTCCGGTCTGGTTCAGGATCGTACCGCCGACGGCGACGAGATCCGAAAAGCCAATGGCGATCGCGAGCGACGAGTTCTTCGTCAGATTCAGGTACTGGCTGGTGAGTGGCGGAATGATGATGCGCAAAGCCTGCGGAACCACCACGAGGCGCGTGATACTTGATGGATGCAGGCCCAGTGCGCCGGCGGCCTCGGACTGGCCCTTCGGCACACCGCGAATGCCGGCGCGGACGATTTCGGCAATAAATGCCGCCGTATAGAAGGACAGTGCCAGGAACAACGACATGAATTCCGGGCCGATGACGGAGCCGCCGGTGAGATTGAACTTGCCAGCAACTGGCACATCGAACGAAAGCGGCAGGCCGGACAGCAGGAACACCAGACCGGGCAGGCCGACAATCAGCCCGATGGAAGCCCAGATCGTGTGGAATTGCTTACCGGTTGCGGCCTGACGTCTATGCGCCCAGCGCGCGATTATTGCGGCTGCCACGATACCAACCAGAAATGCCACGCCAACCGCCCACATGCCTTCACCGAAGATCGGCTTCGGGAAGGCGAGCCCGCGATTGTTGAGAAACATGTTCAGTGGCAGGTGCAGCGACTCTCGCGCGCCTGGCAGAACAGCGAGAACGCCCTGATACCAGAAGAAGATGACGAGCAGCGGCGGGATGTTGCGAAATACCTCGACATACACCGTGCAGAGCTTGGCGATCAGCCAGTTGTGCGACAGGCGCCCGATGCCGACGACGAAGCCAATGATCGTGGCCGTAATGATGCCGGTGACCGCGACGAGGATTGTATTCAAAAATCCGACCACAAGGGCTCGGCGATACGTCGCATCGCTCGAATATTCGATCAGCGACTGGCCGATGTCGAAGCCGGCGCGCCCGCTCAGAAACCCGAAGCCGGAGGCCGTGCCGGCGCGGGCGAGGTTTTGAGCCGTGTTATGGGCAATCCACCACACGAAGCCGACGATGAGCGCGACGGTCAGAACTTGGAAGAAAATGCCCCGAATCCTCGGGTCGTAAGCCACCGACCGGAAACTCCAGCCAGTGCTTTGCACATGTGACGTGTGCATAGCCTCTTGCGTCATGCCGAGTCTTATCCCCTATGAGCCCGTTTTCGGGCTTTTCTCTTTATATAGGGAAGGCGGCTGACCGCCTTCCCAAGTCTTGACCAGCCGCTTAGCGGACCGGCGGAGCGTACTGGATGCCGCCCTTGTTCCACAGCGCGTTCAGACCACGCTCGATCTTGAGCGGGCTGCCTTTGCCGACGTTGCGCTCGAAGACTTCGCCGTAGTTTCCGACGCCCTTGATGATGTTATAAGCCCATTCATTGGTGAGCCCGAGGTCGGTGCCGATCTTGGTATCGGTTTCCGTGCCGAGGAAGCGCTTGATGTCAGGATTGGCCGAGTTCTTCATTTCATCGACGTTCGCCTGGGTGATGCCGAACTCTTCGGCATTGATGAGGGCATAGGCCGTCCACGACACGATGTCGAACCACTGATCGTCACCCTGACGAACGGCCGGGGCGAGCGGCTCCTTCGAGATGATTTCCGGAAGGATCATGTGCTCGTCTGGGTTCTTCAGCGTCAGACGCAGCGAGTAGAGGCCGGACTGGTCAGTCGTGTAGACGTCGCAGCGACCAGCGTCATAGGCCGCGTTGACCTCTTCAAGCTTCTCGAAAACGACCGGATTGTACTGGAGGTTGTTGGACTTGAAATAGTCGGCAAGGTTCAGTTCCGTCGTCGTGCCGGACTGGACGCAGATGGCCGCACCGGACAGCTCAAGTGCCGACTTCACGTTCAGGCTCTTGCGGACCATGAAGCCTTGGCCGTCGTAGTAGGTGATCGGGCGGAAGTTGAAGCCTTGCGCGGTGTCGCGGTTGATCGTCCAGGTGGTGTTACGCGACAGAAGGTCGACTTCGCCCGACTTCAGCGCCGGGAAACGGTCCTTGGCCGACAGCGGCGTGTACTTCACCTTGGCCGGGTCGCCGAAGACAGCCGAAGCAACTGCCTTGCAGAAGTCGACGTCGAAGCCGGCCCAGTTGCCGGAAGCGTCAGGTTGCGCGAAACCGAGAAGGCCGGTGTTGACGCCGCACTGAATGAAACCCTTTGCCTTCACGTCTTCGAGCGTGGTGGCAGAAGCTGCAGAAGCGCCAACTCCGAAAACTGCTGCGCCGATGGCGACCGACAGAAGCTTAATCTTCATTTTTCCCAACCTTTTCCTTTGTCTTATCTTTCTGTGGGAGCGCTCGCGAAGCAGGCAAACCTCCCAGATGACCCGACACCCTCCCGGCGCGAGTTGGTGCTATCACAGTCGCAAATGTCACTATGGTCAAGTGTCGCGATGAAAGATTGCGTGATATTTCGGCAATTCACTAATTGAGGCGCATAAAATGCGCAGATGGCTATCGAAATGGCAGCATCTTGCCAAAAAAACCGCGCAAAACCGCTGATATATCTGAGGAATTTGCATGGCAGGGATGCTGTGCGAGTCCGGGCTACGGGGTTGACCGATCGTTTTACGCGGTCCAAGAGTTTGGCTGCATCCCACCGCCAAAGGCATTTCCGATATGATAGATAAAGAAGGCCTGCTTCAGAACGCCGGCATCAACACGCGCCTTTCCCACCTCGGCAACGATCCGGCCGAATACCACGGTTTCGTCAATCCGCCCGTTGTCCATGCCTCCACGGTCCTCTTTCCAAATGCGAGGACGATGGAGACACGTGGACAGAAGTATACGTATGCAACGCGCGGTACCCCGACGACGGATGCGCTTTGCGATGCGATCGATGCGCTGGAAGGGTCCGCTGGGACTATCCTCGTGCCCTCGGGCCTTGCAGCTGTTACCGTCCCGTTCCTGGCGTTCCTGTCGGCCGGTGACCATGCGTTGATCGTCGATTCGGTCTATGGACCGACCCGTCATTTCTGCGACACGATGCTGAAGCGTCTCGGTGTAGAAGTAGACTATTACGATCCGCTGGTCGGTGCGGGCATCGAAGCGCTGATCAAGCCGAACACCAAGCTCGTTCATACGGAAGCGCCTGGCTCGAATACCTTCGAAATGCAGGACATTCCGGCGATTGCCGCGGTCGCCCACAAGCAGGGGGCCGTGGTAACGATGGATAACACCTGGGCGACGCCTGTTTATTTCAGGCCGCTCGACTTCGGTGTCGATGTCTCGATTCACGCCGCCACCAAATACCCGTCCGGGCACTCGGACATCCTGATGGGAACAGTCTCGGCAAACGCCAATTACTGGCCGCAGCTGCACGAAGCGAACATTACGCTCGGCATTTGCGGAGCGCCTGACGACGCCTATCAGATCCTGCGTGGATTGCGGACCATGGGCGTGCGCCTGGAGCGACACTATGAAAGTGCGCTCACGATCGCCAAATGGCTGGAGGGCAGGGAGGACGTCGCCAAGGTGCTGCATCCGGCGCTGCCGAGCTTCCCATCGCACGAATTGTGGAAGCGCGATTTCAAGGGCGCGAGCGGCATCTTCTCTTTCGTGCTTGCCGTGGACGCGCCGGAAAAATTCAAGGCCAAGGCGCACGCCTTCCTCGACGCGCTGCAAATCTTCGGCCTGGGTTGGTCATGGGGCGGGTTCGAGAGCCTCGCGCTTCACGTCAACCTGAGCGATCGCCGTATCTGCAAGGCGCCCGCCGAGGGGCCGGTCATCCGTCTGCAGATCGGGCTTGAGGATGTCGTCGATATCAAGGCCGATATCGAGCGCGGTTTCGCCGCGGCAAAAGCCGTCTGATCAAGTGCCGGCGCGGTAGCCGTAAATCCAGTCGAGATCCGCCGCGAGACTTTGCGGCGGCCGCAGCGCCAGAACGATGTCCCGGCCGATGCGCATCGGTCCGCGGGCGTGATAGGCAAACTGGTTGAATGCACCGCGCTGGCGCAGCCGCGCAATCCGCGGCGTGCGATGCGCTTCGAACAACCGCAGGGCTTCGGCGACGGGATGCGACGGGGCGAACAGCGCAAGCTCATAAGCGTCTTCGATTGCCATTGCGGCACCCTGCGCCGCGAAAGGCATCATTGCGTGTGCGGCGTCGCCGATGAGGACGCAGTTGTGGCCGTCGTGCCAACGCCCGTTCGTCGTTTCGTACAAGGGCCAGAAGGTGACGTCGCCTGTCTTGGCGAATAGTTCGACGATCGCAGGATGCCACCGAGAAAAACGCGACAGCAGTTGCTGACGCTGGGCTTCCGTCGGCTGGTTGGTCCAGTCGTGCGATGCGGCATTGCCGGCGGTGATCGCCACCATATTGAAACGGTTGGCTTCCCTGAGCGGATAACAGACGAGATGCGCTGAGGGACCAAGGATGGCTGAGACGCTCGTCCGTTCAAGAAAGGCGGGCGCATTTGCGGCGTCAACGGTGAAACGGTAGGCGATGTTGCCGGAGAACCGCGGCGAGGGGCTGCCTTCGATGCTTTCCCGAACCTGCGACCAGACGCCGTCGGCGCCAATCAGAAGGTCTGCTTGGCGGTCTGACAATGGCCGGCCCTTGATCTGCGCGCCTAGATGTATCTGGCAGAGCGGCTCGTTGGCGACGGCGTCGAGCAGGGTTTGCTGCAGCGTGGAGCGATGCAGGACGCCGTAGGGAGCACCCCAGCGGGCGCGTGCAAAGCTCCCGGCGGGAACGGCTGCCAGCCGGCGCAGTGAGGTTCCGGATATCAGCTGGATGGAGTCCGGCTCGAGCCAGGCGTCGGTCAGGCGCGCGAGTACTCCCAACTCGGCCAGAATGCGTGACGCATTGGGTGAAATCTGCAGACCGGCGCCGACCTCGGTCAGTTCCGGCGCCTGCTCGAAAATCTCGGAACTGATGCCGCGCCGTGCCAAAGCAAGTGCAGCTGTAAGGCCCGCTATGCCCGCGCCAACGATGGCGGCATGTTTAGCCGGCATAGGCTTTCCGATCTCGAAATGGGTGTCAGGCGGCCTTGACGTGGAAGACGCAGCCAGCCGGATTGGTCTGGGTTGCCTTCAGCGCACCATTGAAACGGTAGAGGGTCGAGCAGTAGGAGCAGACCTTCTCGTTCTCATCGCCCATGTCGATGAAGATGTGGGGATGATCGAACGGAACGGAGGCACCGGTGCACATGAACTCTTTCACGCCGACTTCGATAACGCGGTGTCCGCCGTCGTTCTGGAAGTGGGGAATGTTGTGGCCGGCCATGTCTGTCTCCGAATGCTTTGTAACGTGCGCGGACCTTATAGTCCTTCACCGCAAATGTGTAGAGCCAAAGAGCGCTCGGACGCACAGTTTTTGCACCTGCGAGGGTTTCAGTTCTCTGGCCTATAAAATATGGTCCGGCAAAAAGGACAGTCCGATGAACTTGAATACGCCCGCTTTTTCCAGCTTGACACATGATGGGCTGAAGCTTGCCTTCTTCGATGAAGGCGATCCGGGCGGCGCTCCCGTGCTGTTGATCCACGGTTTCGCTTCCAGCGCCAACGTCAACTGGGTTAATCCCGGCTGGCTGAAGACCCTGGGCGACGAGGGCTACCGAGTCATAGCTATCGACAACCGCGGACACGGTGCAAGCGACAAGCCAAGGGATGCCGAGGCCTACCGTCCCTGGCATATGGCAAGCGATGCGATTGCGCTCCTTGATCACCTTGGGATTCCGGAAGCCAACCTGATGGGCTACTCGATGGGAGCCCGCATTTCCGTTTTTGCGGCACTTGCCCACCCCGACCGGGTCCGCTCGCTGGTCCTCGGCGGTCTTGGGATCGGCATGACGGATGGTGTCGGCGATTGGGATCCGATTGCTGATGCCTTGCTGGCTCCGTCGCTCGACGATGTCTTTCATGATCGCGGACGCATGTTCCGGGCCTTCGCCGACCAGACGAAGAGTGACCGTGACGCACTCGCCGCCTGTATCAAGGGATCTCGCGACCTCGTGGCACGCTCCGACATGGCGAAAATCGAGGCGCCGACGTTGATCGGCGTTGGAACGAAGGACGACATTGCAGGTTCAGCCCAGGAACTGGCTGCGCTGATGCCGCATGCCCAGGCGCTTGATATTCCCGGCCGCGATCACATGCTGGCCGTCGGAGACCGCGTTTTTAAGAAGGCGGTGCTGGAGTTTTATGCCAAAGTCGCCGGATAGTGACTTGCCTCCATGCCGGTGCTGCGGGACAAAGGATTCCCCAAGTACCCATTTATGTTAACAGGTTTTTGCCCTATATAGAGCCGAGCCTACGCATACGAGGAGACCTTTCATGGTCGCAAAGACAGACATTCGCTCTCTTGAGACTGGCAATCCTCTCAAGGTGATGGATCCGATCTGGGACAGCCTGCGCGAGGAAGCGCGTATTGCCGCGGAAAACGATCCGGTGCTGGCCGCATTTCTCTATTCGACCGTGCTGAATTATCGGTCGCTCGAAGAGTGCGTGATCTACCGCATCTGTGAACGTCTCGATCATCCGGACATGCAAGCGATCCTGCTGCGCCAGACCTTCGATCAGATGCTGGAGGATTGGCCGGAGTGGAGCGCGATCCTGCGGGTCGACATTCAGGCGATCTACGACCGCGACCCCGCATGCCTGCGTTTCATGGAAGCCGTGCTCTATTTCAAGGGATTCCACGCGCTGCAGACGCACCGCCTGGCGCATTGGTTGCTGAACCGCGGCCGCCGCGATCTGGCGCTCTATCTGCAGAGCAGATCCTCGAGCGTGTTCCAGACCGACATCAATCCCGCAGCGCGTATCGGCAGGGGCATTTTCCTTGACCATGCCACCGGGTTGGTCGTCGGCGAAACCGCTGTGATCGGCGACAACGTGTCGATCCTGCATGGTGTCACCCTTGGCGGCACCGGCAAGGAAGGCTCGGATCGGCATCCGAAGATCGGCAGCGGTGTCCTGATCGGCGCCGGCGCCAAGATTCTTGGCAACATCGAGGTTGGCTATTGCTCGCGCATTGCCGCTGGCTCTGTCGTGCTGAAGGCGGTACCGCCGAAGACGACTGTGGCGGGCGTGCCGGCCAAAGTGGTCGGAGAAGCCGGGTGTTCGGAACCGTCGCGAATAATGGATCAGGTGATCGGCGCGGATATCTGAGCCGCTTACCGTCTTAACAGTACGACATATCGGCGGGGATAGCGTTCGCGCGTCTGTCCCCGCGCCTTTACAGCGCCGTCTTTCCCATGCAAGAAGCGGCCAACCGAGACCGCTCAGGAGATGCAGTGTGAAGCCCGAAGAAATCAAGAAGCTCGACGCCTATTTCAAGCGCACGTTCAACCCGCAGGTGATCGTCAAGGCACGCCCGCGAAAGAACGATTCCGCGGAAGTCTATCTCGGCGAAGAATTTCTGGGTGTCGTCTATATCGATGACGAGGACGGCGACCGCTCCTATAATTTCTCGATGGCAATCCTCGACGTTGATCTTTGATTTGTGATTGACGGGCGGCCTCGCCGCCCGTCTGCCATGTCGCGCCCGCGAGCGGCTGGCTTCTCAAGGCAAGTCGCTTGATCGATCTGCAGCGCGGCTCAGGCCTTGATCCCGCAAACCTCCGATTGTTTCTTTTCGCAGGGCAATCTTTAGCGGAAAAATAGGCTGCCTTCTCTGGACCACTCCGTCGAATGCTCCATCTCCTCTTCTGAGCATGTGCTCTGGCGCTAAGGAGGGATGCTGAGAATGGGTATTTTCGACAAGATCAAGCACGCGATTTTTGGTGAAGCCGTGGCCGCTCCGGTCACACCGTCCGCGACACCCACGCCACCGCCGACCGCAGCAGCGCCAAGCGCCGCGCCCGCAGCCCCATCGCAGCCGACTCCGGCCACCGCGTCGCCCGCCGCAGCTGCGATCGATATCGTGCCGCTGCTCGATGCCGCTGTGAAGAAGAGCGGACAGAAGCTGGATTGGCGCCGTTCGATCGTCGATCTTATGAAGGCTGTCGGTATGGACGCGAGCCTTGCGGAGCGCAAGGAACTTGYGGCAGAGCTTGGCTTTACCGGCGATCCGCACGACACCGCCACCATGAACATGTTCCTGCACAAGGCATTGATGAAACGGCTTGCCGAGAATGGCGGAAAAGTTCCGGCAGACCTCCTTGATTGACGGCTCAATGCCGGCGGCGCCGCACCGAAATTCTTCGAAAGCTCTTGGTTGCGGCGCTCCTGATATATTTTAGCAAAATCAACTATTGGAGATGGTGTCGTTGTGTCTTGCCCGAAGAAAACAGGGTGGATGCAAGTGAGGGTTGTTTTGCAATGCACAATCGTGCTTGACTATTTGTGCGTTGCAGCTACGCTTCATCCTGCTTGCAAAGGCCAAGGAGGATGATGGTCATGTTGAATTTCGATGACGCCAACCGGAAGAGCAAGGAAGCCATGGATACCATGCTGAAAAGCTATTCGGACACAGCCAAGGGCTTCCAGGCGATTGCCGCTGAAGCCGTGGAGTATTCCAAGAAGTCCTTTCAGGACACGGTCACACATTTTGAAAGTCTTTCCGGAGCGCGCAGCTTTGAAGCTGCCTTCGAGTTGCAGACCAACTATGTGAAAAGCGCATACGAGAACTTCGTGAGCGAGGCGACCAAGCTCGGCGAAATGTATTCCGATCTCGCCAAAAGCGCTTACAAACCATACGAAGCGCCTGTTGCTGCAGCGACCGCAAAGGCGACGAAAGCAGCCACAGTTGTCACGCCCGCAGCGGCATAACGATAGGCGGCAATCGCCGCATAGCCCTTGAAAATCGAGGACCGGCTACGCATCTGCGGCCGGTCTTTTCTTTTTTCGCGACGTCCGTCATCTGCTTTCGCCAGTTTCTGTGTCTTTGCGTCGGCACCGGCCGAAATGTGATTGCAGTGTGAAACGAGGGGCTTAAAATCGCGCAAGGATGGACTAAGTTAGTAGTTCGAATATTCGGTGGGCAATACGCCTCCCAGGCCCACCGGAATGATCGAGGAATGATAGAAAATGATCGCCAAGCCGATCCGGATGCAAAACGACAGCGAAAGGAACGGGGACAACGGAAATCGCGGAACCTCGGTCATCACGCGCACGAAGCCAAAGACCAAGAAGCCCAATCTCTACCGCGTGCTGCTCCTGAATGACGATTACACACCCATGGAATTTGTCATTCATATCCTCGAGCGTTTTTTTCAGAAGGATCGTGAAAGTGCCACCCGCATCATGCTCCACGTCCACAATCACGGCGTCGGTGAATGCGGGATATTTACATACGAGGTGGCGGAGACGAAGGTGAGCCAGGTGATGGACTTCGCCCGACAGCACCAGCATCCGCTGCAATGCGTCATGGAAAAGAAGTGAGGATCTGAACGTGCCAACATTTTCGCCTAGTCTTGAGAAGGCGCTCCATCAGGCACTGACCTTTGCCAACGAGCGGCATCATGAATATGCCACGCTCGAGCATCTGCTGCTCGCCCTGATCGACGATGCCGATGCGGCCGCGGTCATGGGTGCTTGCAATGTCGACCTCGACGCGCTGCGCAAAACGCTTGTTGAATATGTCGATAACGAACTTTCCAATTTGGTCACTGGCTATGACGAGGATTCCAAGCCGACATCAGGCTTCCAGCGTGTCATCCAGCGAGCGGTGATCCATGTGCAGTCTTCCGGTCGCGAAGAGGTTACGGGGGCAAACGTCCTTGTTGCCATTTTCGCCGAGCGCGAGAGCCATGCTGCCTACTTCCTGCAGGAGCAGGAAATGACCCGCTACGACGCCGTCAACTATATCTCGCACGGGATCGGCAAGCGGCCGGGCTCGTCCGAATCCCGTCCGCCGCGTGGCGCGGACGACGGCGAGTCCGAGAGCAAGCCGGCTTCTCGCAACAGCGGTGATCAGGAGGAGGGCGGTCCGAAGAAACAGCAGGACGCCCTGAAGGCCTACTGCGTGAACCTCAACGAGAAAGCCAAAAGCGGCAAGATCGATCCGCTGATCGGCCGCCAGGCTGAAGTCAACCGCACCATCCAGGTTCTGTGCCGTCGCTCGAAGAATAACCCGCTCTACGTCGGTGATCCCGGCGTCGGCAAGACGGCGATTGCCGAAGGCCTTGCCAAGCGCATCGTCGAGGGCAAGGTGCCGGAAGCGCTTGCTGATGCCACCATCTTCTCGCTGGATATGGGCACGCTGCTGGCCGGCACACGCTATCGCGGCGATTTCGAGGAGCGCCTGAAGCAGGTCGTCAAGGAACTGGAAGAATATCCGGGCGCCGTGCTGTTCATCGACGAGATCCACACCGTCATCGGGGCGGGTGCGACGTCGGGCGGCGCGATGGATGCATCGAACCTGTTGAAGCCGGCTCTGTCCTCGGGCGCGATCCGCTGCATCGGTTCGACCACCTATAAGGAATACCGCCAGTTTTTCGAGAAGGACCGTGCCCTGGTTCGTCGTTTCCAGAAGATCGACGTCAATGAACCGTCGATCGACGATGCGATCGAGATCATGAAGGGCCTGAAGCCTTACTTCGAGGAATATCATCACCTGCGTTATTCGAACGAAGCGATCAAGACCGCCGTCGAGCTGTCCGCCCGTTACATTTCGGACCGCAAGCTGCCTGACAAGGCAATCGATGTGATCGATGAGACTGGTGCTGCTCAGATGCTGCTGCCGCCGTCCAAGCGCCGCAAGCTGATCACCGAGAAGGAGATCGAAGCGACGGTCGCGACGATGGCGCGCATCCCGCCGAAGACGGTGTCGAAGGACGACGAAGCCGTTCTTGCCAATCTCGAGCAGGAACTGCGCTCGGTCGTCTACGGCCAGGACAATGCGATCGAAGCGTTGTCGACGTCGATCAAGCTCGCCCGCGCGGGCCTGCGTGAACCGAACAAGCCGATTGGCTCCTACGTCTTTTCCGGCCCGACAGGCGTCGGCAAGACCGAGGTTGCAAAGCAGCTGGCGTCGTCTTTGGGTGTTGAGCTTCTGCGCTTCGACATGTCCGAGTACATGGAGCGGCACACGGTATCGCGCCTGCTCGGTGCACCTCCCGGCTATGTCGGCTTCGACCAGGGCGGTCTCCTGACCGATGGCGTTGACCAGCATCCGCATTGCGTTGTGCTGCTCGATGAGATCGAGAAGGCGCATCCCGACATCTACAACATCCTGTTGCAGGTGATGGACCACGGCGCGCTGACGGACCACAACGGCAAGAAGATCGACTTCCGCAACGTCATCCTGATCATGACGACCAACGCGGGCGCATCGGAGATGGCCAAGGCCGCGATTGGCTTCGGCTCGTCCAAGCGGACAGGCGAAGACGAAGAGGCGCTGACCCGCCTGTTCACGCCCGAGTTCCGCAACCGCCTCGACGCGATCATCCCGTTCGCGGCGCTGCCGACGGAAGTCATCTACAAGGTCGTGCAGAAGTTCATCATGCAGCTCGAAGCACAGCTTTCCGAACGGAACGTCACCTTCGATCTGCACAAGGACGCCATCGCCTGGCTGGCCGAGAAGGGTTACGACGACAAGATGGGTGCTCGCCCGCTTGCCCGCGTCATCCAGGACGTCATCAAGAAGCCGCTTGCCAACGAGATCCTCTTCGGCAAGCTGCGCAAGGGCGGCGTCGTCAACGTCACGGTCGGTCCGAAGGAAGATGGCAAGCCCGGCATCATCCTCGAAGCTGTGTCGGACAGCGCCCCGATCAAGCCGAAGCCGGAAGCCGAAGTCGTCCATTCCGAGGCCGATGATGAGGATGACGGCGAGTTGAAGACGAAGGCCCGCCCGAAAAAGGCAACGGCCAAGAAGGCGAAGGCAGCAGCCGAACCGGTAACCAAGAGCTTGCCCAAGAAGGGAAGTGCGGTTCCGAGGGTTCCGAAGAAGTAAACTGAGCAAAAGGCGGCCGAAGGCCGCCTTTTCTTTTTCGCACTAGCGGTTGCTTAGACGATTCTTAAGTGAACCGGCTTTATATCGGCTCCAGCAAGGAGCCTTACGATGGTGTTTCTGCCGGCTGAACGTTTCATTGTTTTCATCATCACGACCTTGGCACTTCTTGATGCCTGCCTGTTGTTGTTGAAGGGCGTTGGAATAGACTTTGTAGGATATGCGAGCCTCATTGCTTGCGGCGCGTTCCTGGTTGCCCTTGGCCAATTTTATCGGCGTGTCCGCCACAATGACCGGATCGCGGCAGCGGCGACCGCTGCGGGTCTCTTCGTGCTCTTCACGATTGCCGGTTCTATCTTCAACTATCTGTTGTTGCCTTCCTACTTCGCGCAGATTGACGGCACGCTAACGCAGATCGACGGCATGCTTGGGTATTCCTGGCCCGCTATCGTCGAATGGGCTGCGCGCCATCCGTTGGTTGGTCTCGTGTTGTACGCGGTCTACACGAGTTCGCTGATGCAGCTGTTAGGCGTGATCCTGGTTCTTGGTTTTTCTGGAAGAACAACGAGACTGCAGCATTTTCTGCTGACGGGAGTTATCGGGGCGCTGCTGGCAATCATGTTCTGGTTTTTCTTGCCGTCGATCGGTCCCTCTGCATTCCAGCGGCTCCCTCGGCAGGTCCTCGAGGCAATGCCGCTGGCTGTTAGTCCCGCCTATGGAACGGAACTCGGCCGCGTGTTGCGCGAAGGAAGCACTCATCTGACGCCAGCCAATGTGCTCGGCCTGATCGCATTCCCTTCCTTCCACATGGTCATGGCGTGCATGTCGGTCTGCTTCCTTGCCCGTATCCGGTTCGTCTTCGTTCCAGCGGCCATCCTGAATGCGCTGATGATGCCCGCAATTCTCGTACACGGAGGGCATCATCTGGTCGATCTTGTCGGCGGTGGTGTGACCTTTGCTATCGCCTATGCACTGGCGCGATCTCTACTTGAGAAGGCGACGCCGGCGGATGCACAAAATTCAACAATACGGCCAGCGGACTAGGTGTGTAGTCCCTGAGTGTGATGGTGCATCATTGAACCTGAGTCGTCAGGAAGAGGATGCATTATGGGAAGTATTCTTCACGGCAGCGCCCGCACGACGCCGCGTCTTCGAGCCGAACTCCAAGCGTCGCAAGAAAGTACCCGGT
>NZ_JBFTQH010000047.1:0-32922 GCF_056398905.1 Rhizobium sp. 01T417
ATCGACATGATCCCGTTCGTCGGCGGCTATCAGGAAGGCGGTCCGGACTACATCTACTCGCTGCTGACCGGCTACGACCAGCAGCCGCCGGCCGGCGTCCAGGTGGCCGAGGGCACGCACTACAACCCGTACTTCGCCGGTGCTGCTGCGCTCGCCATGCCAAAGCCGCTCTCCGACGGCCAGGTCACCTATGACGACGGATCGCCGGCGACCGTCGACCAGTACGCCAAGGACGTCGCTTCCTTCCTGATGTGGGCCGCCGAGCCGCATCTCGAGGAGCGCAAGCGCACCGGCTTCATGGTCATGGTCTTCCTGGTCATCTTCTCCGGACTGATCTACCTGACCAAGCGCTCCGTCTACGCAAACAAGGAACACTGAGCGCGTGGCAGGATCGCTCCAAAGCGCCTCTCTTTGCTCAAGGCCAATGATGCGCTGCGGAGGGGTCGATAGAGTAATTCAGCTTTCGAAGCCGCACGGAAGCCTCGAGAACAAGAATGCGGCGGCAGGAGTTCAATAATGGGTTCATTCAGCGCGTGGCACTGGCTCATAGTGCTTGCAATAGTGCTGCTTCTATTTGGCCGTGGAAAGATCCCGGAACTGATGGGAGATGTGGCGCAGGGCATTCGGGCCTTCAAGAAAGGCATCGAGGATGAGAAGGACGACTAGGCCCATGATGACGTTGGTTCTATCATCAGGGGCTCGCGATAGCGTCTTTCGAAATCACGCCAACTTCGATTCCAACATCAGCGGGTTTTCGAGAAAGCCTTCAACCTTAGCCTGCTCTTGTGATCGCTCGGCCCCGGTGCGCCACTAGGAGTCGATCCCCGGAAGTAAGTCTTTTGCCATTTGTCCTGAGACGCCTTCGAATCGGGTTCGGTTAAGGCTGTATTGAAGGTGTTGCGGCTTTTCGTCCACTGGTCATATTCCCTCGCCAGATCCGGGTTTTCCGACAGATTGCGGATGTCCGGGGCAATCTCCTCGAGACTTCCTCGCGCGAGTGGAAACAGGTGGCAGTAGGGCTCGTCCGCTTCGAAATACACCTTCTGGAACGGCCGGGTGAACTTCCAGTTCATCGTGAAGGTATAGGGAGACCAGTCTGTCTCGATGACGCCTGACAGCGGCGCGATTGCATCCTTGGGCCGGTTGATTGGGCCAGTGACGAAAAGGTCGACTCCAGGGTCTGTCCGAAAGAGGCAAGGCACGTGGAACGTCAGGACGCCATCACCGAAATGGCTGACGGCGGGCGCAGTTGTCCCGGAGCGGGATTTGATGCGAATGGCATCCTTTCCCTTGCGTCCGTCCCAAACGGCCGAAAACGGCGTGGTGCAAAGTACTTCCCAGCCATGCGCGTTAGCGATGTTGAGGGGCAGGCACCGATAGGCAAAACGCTCGTCGGTGCTGTCCATCCAGTCGCGTTCGACAGGTGCGGGGCGAATGCGGACATCGTGGCCGTCGATGACGTAGGCGGTCAGTGATTTCATTGGATGACGTCGCCGCTTGAGTGTACACGGCGATCTTTGTCACGATGTCTACCGTCCGGCAACTCTCCTACCACTTGAACCTCAATCCGACTTGCCCGCCGAACATGTTGTTCTTCGCACCGTCGACATCGAAGGAGTAACTGAGGTCGCCGAAGGCCGACACGTTCTCGCTGATCTCATATGCACCACCAAGATTGACCTCCAGCCATGTTCCTTCCGTCTGGGTGACCAATGGAAACGTATTGAACGTCACGGTCTGGTCGGCTGAGAAGCCGTGCCAGAGGTTCAGACCGAAATGGCCATAGGCCGGCCCCGAACTGTACTGCACGCGAGCACCGATGCGTCCCGTGAAGGAATCGAAAGCCTCGTTGGTTATCTTCGAGAACCGGTCACTGGTATCGTCGAAGTCGATGCGTTGCCAGATGATCTGTGCCTGCGGTTCGATCGTCCAACCCTCGGCGATCACGAAGGGAAGACCCGTTTCCGCAGACATCGCGAAACTGGTCCCGTCGACGTCGGATGCGATGCCGCGGTTCGACCGGCTCGTTCCGTTGAGCCAGCCGTACTTGGCGATGACGTCGATATACCAGCCTTCTGGCGAAAGGTGCGTCCAATAGGCGGCCACGCTGTCTTCGGAGAGGTCCAACGTGCCGGCCGACAGATTGACCTGACCGAAGATGTTGCCGCTAATGTCTCCGTCGGTGTTGGCATGCGTATAGAACAGCCCGAAGCGTTCCGTGTGGCCATTGTCGTGCTCGATCTCGTAGAGATCGCTCCCGACCTGAATGCCCCAATAGTTCCCGTCGAACTGCGGCCCGACGTCATAACCCGCAATGCTGAGTGTCGCGTTGGTGCCAAGATCGCTGTTGGCGCCGAAGATACGGCCCCAGACGCCAGGCGGTGGCCCGTCGCCGTCGCCCTCCGACGCATCTCCCTGTGCACCTGGCCCAGAATAGACCAGGGCACCGACGCCTGTCAGGAATGACTGGTCGCCGCGTCGCTGATGGAAGGTCCCCATCGTCATGAGGCCCATGCGCTGTGCGACCAGCGGTGCGATCACCTGCCCCGGTACCTCCGGCCGAATGTTTGGAATCGGCGGTGGAGGCGGCGAAGGTGGTGGCGGCGGCAGCGGTGGAGGCGGCGGCGGCAAAGGTGGCGGCGGCGGCGGTGGCGGCGGTGGCGGAGGAGGAGGGGGAGGAGGTGGTGGTGGTGGAGGTGGTGGCGGCGGAGAGATCGTGTTGCGCAGGAACCAGTCGTTGTCGGTGTCAACAGCCTGCGAGACGCCGCCGCGATAGAGGAAGTACTCGAACGGGCCGGCGGCGACCGGGCCTCCGAGTGTAAAGGCACTCGTCGTCGTCGTGCCTCCATTGATGGCGTCGACGACCTGGATACCGTTGCCGTTCGTCAGCGCGCCCTGGCCGTCGACATTGGTAACGAGGATACTCGTCGAGCCGCTTGCCTGCCCGGTATCGATGACCAGCTTGTCCGACGGTGAGTTGTCCGTGTCGAGATAGGTGTGAAGGAAGAGCTGTCCGCTCTGGCCGACGTAGTTGCCAAGGATTCTGAAAGTGTCATGCAACGAGGTGCCTGCACCTGGCACGTCGTTCGTCATGTCGATGATGCCCGCATTGTTGACTGTCACGAGCAGCGATGAGTCGGACGGCACGATCGCGTAGCCATACGAGTTTCCGGCCTCGATGCGGCTGGTGGCATCGACCGAGATCGTGCCGGTTCCCGTCACCGAATCGCCAAGTGTCAGCACGCTTGTCGTATAGATGAACGTCAGCTTGGACTGGTTGATGATGTTGATGGCTTCCCAGTTGATGAGGCTGGACGGCGCGTCGCCACTCTGGTTGCCGTCGTCGTTGGTCGTGCGCTCCCAATTCAGCGTGTCGTTGCCGAGCCCACCGTCGATGATTTTGCCCGCGGTCAGATTCGCCTGTGAGAGGAAGCCGAAATTCGCGACATCGTCGCCATTGCCCATTTGCACCGTGGCTGCGACGTTGCCAATCAACCAGGTGAAGGTGTCGTTGCCATCGCCCATGTCGACCGTCGTCTGGACGGTCCCGGCAACGAGGGCGAGGATGTCGTTGCCCGCCCCAAGGCTGATCGATCCCGCAAAATAGCCGTTGTTGATGACCGTGTCGTTCGAGGTGCCGGTGCTCGTCACACCGTTCTGAACCGTGCCTGCACCAAGGTTGAGAATGATATTCGTGCCGGTGCCCTGCAGAAGGATGTTGCCGTCTATCAGGCCCTGGTTGTTGAGTGTGAAGCGGTCGTTGTCCGTAGCGACCAGCCCGTTGGTCAGCGTTCCGTTGTTGTTGAGCGTGCTTGTGCCCGGGCCTGTTATTTCAATGTTGTCGGTGAAGCTTGCCGTGGCGTCGGCATTAATTGTCACCGATTGCCCGGTGTAGTCGGGTCCAGGTCCCGTTCCGGAGCAGTCGAAGACGCCCGATCCCGGCGCTGTTTCGACACAGGCCGCTTCCACGCGCGTCCCGCCGATCGCCAGGAGGGCAATCGACGCCACCGAGGATTGGAGCAGAAGATATCGCAGTGACTTCGAAGTCGCTCTGGGGAAATTCGGTGCTTTGACCGGTGCTGTTTGGCAGTCGTCGTTCGTCAGGCACTCGCTCCGAACTGGAGCGCGAACCTTGTGTGTGTACCCCGGATAGATCATCGATTACCCCCAGTAGTCAGCCCAGAGGCAAGTGTCGGTTGAGTTTTTTAAGCTGTCAATTGATTAGGGACGACTGACGCATGGAAATTGGGAGCCTATGTGGTTCTGAGGCAACAGTGGGATTATGTTGAAAAATATGATAATTTCACACGCAGGCAAGCCGCAACCGAAGGATTCGGCGGTTGATGCGCTCGCGTGGCCTTCTGTGAGTAGCACTACCTATGGGAGATTTTATTTAGAGACCTGCGGGAAGCCAGCCCAGCTTCCCGCACCCTTGGGAGGGACCTGTGACGCTCAGATGAGCAGAAGCTTCTTGAGTACCGAGAAGACCTCCTTGTAGGGCAGCTTGGTCGCGCCGGCGATTGCGAACGGCAGGAGTGCTGCAGCGGCGACCGGCAGCAATGTGTTGCGGTTGACGAGCATCGAGGACAGCTTGCGCGTCTGCTCGTATTGCTTCGTAAGATCGACAGGCTCGATTGCCTGTTCCGCTTCGTCGGCATCTGGTGCAACGACGTTTGCTCCGATCGACTTGCGCTCTGCAGCCCGCTGCTGGGTCGTCGCTCGCGCCGATAGTGTCAAAAGCGTCTTGTCCTTCAACTGTGTGAGCGGTTTCGAGAAGGCGGAGAGCGGATAGGCGAAGAAGGCGAGGACGACAAAAAGCCAGGCGGCCATGATGGTCGTGAGTGTCGTGGCTGACAGATCGGCCTGCATCTGGTGTTTGGCGACCGCAGCCGCCATGCCGCAGCTGATACCGAAGACAAAGAGAACGTATGCGTTCGGATATTCCCCAAGAAAGGCAAGTCCGCCTTTGCCGTCCGGATGGGTCGACACCAGCCTCAAGTCGAGGCGCGCGATGCTACGCAACATTTTAGCCCAGACCAGGTGTCGCCAGATGCCGCGGGCCAGGAGGAAGATGAAGAGCGGTATGCTGATGAACACGCACCACCAGCCCGCCATTGTCAGGCGATGAGCATCACCCGTCACCATCGCCGCCCAACCTGTCGACGGGAGCTGCTTGAAGGTGGCAAAGGCAAGAACTGCGGAGACGACTGCGAGCGCCAGGCACACTAGCTCCGCAAGCACTGAATTGCGTCGACCGAGCGCCGTGTTCAATGCAACCAGTGCAGCGCCCTGGGAGGCAGGTGTGATCAAGGGTGCGCGGAGAAATTGTCCAAGCTTGCGCCGCAATCCTGCTTCGACCGCCTGCTCGGCGGCCAAGAACGCGGCAATGCCAACGAAGAAACGCGCCCAGGGACCGGGGTCGGCAAGATAGGCCTTCAGCGTCGGCGTCTCCGAAGCCAGTGTGGGGAGGGTCAGAAGGAGCGGAACGGCCCAGGCGATGGTGACGAACAGAAGGATTCGACGACCGGTATGAAGGTTTTTCTCGTGAACGAGATTGAGCCGCCGCTGTAGCTCGAAGAATGGTCCGCCGTGCGACGCAAGGAATTCCAACCGATCCGGTGGTTGATCGAATTTGCCGACAGTTGGCGGTGCAGGCTTCGTTTTCGCCATACTTCAGTCCTCGGTGACCGACCAGCGGTCGCCAGGATTGAACTGCTTCATGGCGCACGCGATCTTGTCTCTGCCAGCTCCCAGATCGGCCTGATAGACGATGTCGTTGCGGTTGACGACGAAGGTATTGACCCCCGTCGCGCCATGCACTGCCATCGATAAGTCTCCTTCAAGGATGAGCCGCAACCGACACGCGATCGGCTAGGCAACCCGATCGAGGAGACAAGCCAACAGAAAAACCGTTGCGGCGTAAGTACGTTACCGTAAAAAGCAGCGTAACAAATTTGCGTTGGACCCCAACTGGAGGACGACGTGGACAGCAATCTGCAGCGCCGCACGCTGCAGAGCGTTGAGGGGTCACTTGGGAAAGTGGAATGTAATTGCGGCGCGAACGCCCCATCCCTGTGGACCGTCTTCAGGCGATTCTGCCCAGTAACGCGCGCCGAGCTGAAAGCTGACGGGCTGTTTGTCGAATGTGACGAGCTTCGATACCGAGACGTTGATCGGAACGCTCCACTGGTTGCTTTCCCAATCGTAGGTGCTAATCCCTGCTTTTCGAATTTCGAGCGTGCCATTGTCTGCCTCACACTTTGAATAACGTGCTCGGGCGGCCAGTCCTGCTTGCGCCGTCCTGAACCTCGACATGGTATGGATGGAACGAGCGGCATTCCTGTAAAAGCCGTCTCGTTCCCTTCGGCTGATATGGATCAGGGTACGAGCTCGAAATCCGCAAGCTTGAACGTCTTGTTGTTGAAGGCGTCCGTCGGGCCGTAGAAGCGCACTGCCGGCAGCGGTCGCTTCCCTGATGTGGGTATCCAGTTGGCTTCCAAACCGTCCGGCGCCTTGGGGCCGACATAGATACTGACGCCGCCGTCAGCGTTCTTCTTCATCTTGTCGAGCTCATATGACGACAGGGTCGTGCGATCGAGATCACTGTAGATGAAGGACATGGTGGCACGGTCATAGACGGTGATTGCCCAGAATTGCTTCACAGGCATTTCGGCGGGAATGTCGAGTTTGTAGAGTTTCCCGGCCTCCAGGAGCCGACCGTCCTTGTCGGCCATGGCCATCATATACTGGGTGGCCGGCGCATCGCTCAAAACCTTTGGCATGTATGTGCACCAGAAGTATTCGGCGGCGCGTGGGATGAGATCAATGTAGTCATCGTAGATGAACGAGAACGTCTTGTTCTCATCGGCCTGCAGCAGCGAAACGTAGTGCCGATCTGGCCAGTAGCGCATGGTCTCCGGCGTATGGTCGAACCAATCCTGAAGGTAGAACCAGACGTCGATAGCGGCGTTGTGCATCGCGCGTTTGGCCGTTTCATCCGGGGCAAAGGGCTTGCCCTTCTCGATGCCGAGCGACTTCAGCATGCCCATCATCACCTTGTCATGCTCCCTGACAGGCTCGACGCTCATGATGGCATGCATGTCCTCGAAGTGTCGCTCATCGTAGAACGGCAAGGTCGGGTAACGCTGATTGATCGGATCAACAAACTTCTGCTCCGGCGGATTGTTCGCCTCGCTGAGATAGTACATCCGCAGTCGCTTGGCATAGGCATAGGCGTCGGTGGTCGACTTGCCCGCCGCAGGGACCGAGCGGAAGGCAAAGGCGATGCGGTAGTTCGGCGATGCCACCTGGATGTATCCCTCCGGTATGGCTTCAGCGTAACCGGGTGGCGTGAACAGCAGCTTTCCGCCCTTGCCTTGGTCGACCCCAGCCGGTCCGACATCTGCAATCGTAAACTGCCACGCGTCGACAACCTGACCGTAGAGGCTGCCGTCCGGCCCGGCGACAGGCACTTCCAGCACCACCGGTCCCTTTTGAAGGTCCGTGAACGCTGAAATGTAAGGTGTGGTGCTGTTCGCGGTGATCGCTTCAAGCTTTGGCGTTGCGACCGCCGAATATGCAATGATGTCATTGTCCTTCATGCCGAGATCAGTGAAGGCCGCGCGGCGGAACGAATAGATCGCAATCGCGGGCATGTTCCAGAGCACGGCCTCGAAGGCGCGCTGGTATTTGATCTGGTAGTCGAAGTCCTTGATCGATGGTGTCGCTCCCTTCGTGGGCTGCCCGCCGAGCGGATCCTGCCCATCCTGAGCCAAGGCGGCTGCCGGCAGCGTCAGGGCAGGCATCGCGGCGGCCAGTGTGGCGACCGAAACGCTTGCCACACCCTGTTTCAAAAGATCACGTCGGTTGAGGAACCATTGCACGCCAGGAATATCGCCTTGCATCGGACATCTCCGCTCACTGAACCGGGTCAACTTGCGGAAGGTCATACTTCCCAGAAAGCACTTCATCCTTGGGCTGGTAGAGACGAAGGATCATGTAGAAGGGACCCGATGGCGCCGGCAGCCAGTTGGCGGCGAACTCGCCATCGGGCTTCATCGACTGCAGCGGTACATCGAAACTGCCGTCGGCATTGACCTTCAGGCCCTTGGTATCGGTGCCGAGCTTGTAGCGCTGGATCGGATTATCGACGAGCATCTTGTCGGCGGCGTTGTAGACCGTGAGCGACCAGAAGGCGTTCACTGGCGGCGCCTTGTTGAAGTGAATGACGTATTTCTTGCTGCCTTCAAGCTGGTCGCCCTTGGAATCCGTTGAGCGCAGCGGATACATCGCTTCCTTTTCGCCCTGACCACCGAGGTAGGGGCCAGCCACCAGTGCGCGCAGCGGATACGTGTAACCGAAATCGTCGAGACCGCGCACCCAACTCCAGCCATTGCGTTCCGTGCCGGAACTCGACAGCGCCGAGACCGCAACCTTTGGTCCGTCCTTCAACGCGCGAACCAGAGCATCGCGTTGCGGCTGCGTCAGTTTTGAGTCATCAAAACCGTCCTTGGTCAGTCCGAAGCGGGCGAATTGCCCGAACAGCGCCTTGTCCTGCGGCGGCACTGCATTGGACTTCAGCGCGAAAGCCAGTTGCTTGTAGAAGCCCAGAGGATCGGAACCGGTGTCCGGCATGTCCGGAAGCTTGGCCGCGGCGGCGACGTATTTGGCGTTTTTCCATTCACTCAGCGGGCGCAGCGTAAACTGCTGCTGCAGCTTGACCAAAGGCTCCATGGCCTCACCCTGGTTCACGCGCAGGCGGCCCCAGAGCCAGACCTTGTCGGTGGTGACGTCCAGGCGCGTCACGCCCTTTGGCAGTTTGCCTTTCCATCCCGGCGGCACGATCGCATAGTCGCCAGCCTTCGTTCCGGTCGTCCGGCGACCAATATAGTGCGCGAGGTTCTGCCACATGTCGAAGACATCGACCACGTAGTAGCGGTCGTTGGTGTCGGGCACGTGCAGGATGAACGGCTCCTTGCCTAGATCGACAACCGCGCTCAGATAAAGCGTATCGTTGTTTGCGGTCGGCATGTCCTTCGCATCGGGTGTGGCAAGCAGCGTTGCCCATCCGATCTGATTGACGGGTGCCCGGTAGCTGGTCGCCGGCTTCGGGTCCGGCACGTCGCTGTATTGCCGGGCAACGCGCTCCATACGAACGAGAGGATAGCCCCAGATGTAGGCGGACAGTCCCGTCTGATAGGCATCGGCCTCGAGGCCGGCCTCTATGTTCTCCTTGCTTGTCGGAAGGGTAAGAAGCTCGTCGTTGTCGGAAGACTGGGCAATCGCATTCGTTGCGGCGGCGAGCATGGTTGCAGCCAGCAAGGACGAAAGAGCGAGTATACGCATGGCAGACATTGGAAACCTCTGCGGGTTGGTGATCCGGCGACCCGTAGAGAGGACACGCATTAGTCCGGAGGCGGAAGTACGTTACGGCAAAAGCAACGTTACATGGGACGCCGGAATGCGCGATGTGCTCCCACATTCCACCTGCCATCGGTGGTGCAATTTGGAGGCGGACTACGTGAAACTTCGGACTGTTGGATGGCCGCCACTTGATTGCTTCACGCGACTTCCGTGCAGACAAAATCGCTGAATTTGCTTAAAGGATAGGACGTTGTGAAGGCTGAACGAATGACGGACGCCGACGGACGCGGTGCGTCTATTATTGCAACTCCTTCGGTCATCGCGTTGTCGAACGGCAGGCGCCCGCTGCTGATCGCTGCGGCCGCCGCCTGTGACATGACGACGACGCAATCGCGGATGCCGTCTTCGTCCGGCTCGAGCCTTGGCGCGGAGGGGTTGGCCTTGACGTCGAAGCCGTCACGCGTCGGGCTGAAATAGCCCCATGTCCGGCTTTCAATCATCAGGACATAAAAGTTGGGCAGGGCCAGCAGCCGTGACGTCGACAGAACTTGCTCCAGACGCTGCTGCATGGTGGTGAGCTGCACGATCGCGTCGTGGCGCGATCGTGCCATGTCGATTTCTACTCCAGGATCACGTTCGGGCAGGAGGCCCGCATCGATCGCCTGCCGTGTTGCCACCGCAACCGCCAGTGACTGCGGATGCTCGACGGCAAACTCGATCGTCAATGAGCAAATAGTGCACATTGAACAGGGCCTCCTTCTGGCTCAGGCCGTGACGATGGGGAACCAGAACTCGAAGTTGTCGAGCAGGCCGACAAACTCCGAAAGCTTCTTCGGATCACCTGTAAGCTTCGCCTTGCCTTCGACCACCTGCTTCTCCATGGTCGATGTGCCGAGCATCACGTCGTTCAATGCCTCGCGGGTCGTCGTGATCGACACATCCGCGCTCGGCGCGCTCTTGTCCTTGGAGTAGTGGATCGCGGAGTTCTCGACGCCGACGACGTACTTTTCGTTCGTGTCGGTCAGCTCCATGTTGATCTCGATCGACTTGCCCGCCGCCCGATCACCGTTCAGCCTCACTCCGCGGAAGTCGAAGAACATGTCGATCGGCATCGCCTTGATGGTATCCGGGCTCGCCGTGTTCGGAACCGGCAGTTCGGTCACACCCTGGCGAAGCTCGCTTGCGCCCGTCAGGTAGAAGTTGCGCCATGGGCCGGATTCCGACTGATAGCCCAACTGCTCGTAGGTATCCGCCAGGAGCTGCTTGGCTGCAACGTTGTTGGCATCGGCAAAGACCACGTGGTTCACGACTTCGGCGACCCAGCGGTAATCGCCCTGCTCGAAGGACTCCTTTGCCTGTCGCAGCACGTTGTCGGCGCCGCCCATGAAGTCGACATAGCGCTTGCCGGCTTCGGTCGGCGGAAGCTGGTGAAGGGTTGCTGGAACGCCGTCGAAGAAGCCAAGCCGAAGGTTATATTGGGCAACCGCGTCGTGATAGACCGTGCCGTAATAGCTTCTGCAGGCCCATGTCGTCGCCAGTTCCTGAGGAAGGCGGATGACTTCGCCGATCTCCTTTGGCGTCATGCCGCTGTTGGCCATCCGCATGACCTGGTCATGGATGAACCGGAACATGTCGCGCTGGCTCTTCAGGTGGGCGATGACCGTGTCGTTGCCCCATGTCGGCCAGTGGTGGGAGGTGAAGAGGACCTCGGTCTCGTCGCCGAACATGTCGATCGACTGCTGCAGGTATTTCGACCACAACAGACCGTCGCGAAGTTTCGCGCCACGCAGCGTGTAGAGATTGTGCAGCGTGTGGCAGGCGTCTTCGGCAGCGCAGAAAGCCTTGTATTTCGGGATGTAGAACATGAACTCGGACGGCGCTTCGGATTCCGGTGCCATCAGCACCTGTAGCTCGACACCGTCGATGGTGATCTTCTGTCCCGTCTCGGTTGCCCAATCGGTCGGAAGAGCCAAGCCGATCTCGCCGGTCGACGTCGTCTTGCCAAGACCACCGTCGACTTGGCCTTGGGGGCCGCGCGGCAAAAGGTTGCCGTACATATAGCTGGCGCGGCGGCTCATGGCGTTACCGGCGATGATGTTCTCGCCGACCGCGGCCTTCGTGAAGTCCTCTGGTGCGACGATCTTGACCTTGCCCGCGTCAATGTCGGCCTGGTTTACGAGACCGCGCACACCACCGTAATGATCGACGTGACTGTGGGTGTAGCTCACCGCGACGATAGGCTTGTCACCAAGCTTGGGGATGACGAGTTCTTTCCATACTGCGCGGGCGGTTTCGGAGCTGACCAGCGGATCGATGACGATATAGCCTGTGTCGGTTCGGATGATGCTCATGACCGACAGGTCATAACCGCGGGCCTGATAGATGCCGTCGACCACCTCGAAGAGGCCATGGATCATGTTCAGCTTGGCCATGCGCCACAGGCTGGGATTGACGGTATCCGGAGCGTCGTCGGTTTCGGACGTGCCAAGGAAATCATAGACGCTGAGGTCCCAGACAGGCGTCCCCTCGGCGTTCTTGATAATGGCAGGGTCGGGCAAAGCCGCCAGCAGGCCGCGATGCGCGTCCTTGAAGTCCTGCACGTCGTCGAACGGAAGGCCGTTGCGATAGAGTGCGTTGTAGTCGAGGGTCGCCTTGGTTGCTGGCTTGGCGGCGCTTCCGCTTTTAGGGATGGGGGGTGCATCCTGCGCACTCGCCTGGGCGGATTTCCCGACCAGCGTGACGGCGAGGCCGGCAGACGCCATACCTCGAAGAAAATCCGCTCTGCTGATGCCGTTGCCGTCTGAGGAGGTCATTTCGTTCTCCGTGCGTTTTGCATGTCCCAACATTTCGCGGGTCAAAGGCGACGGCGGCGGACGAATACTGGAAGTACGTTACGGTAAAGGCTGACGTAACAACCGCGTAACACGGCGGCAGGATGTGACAAGCCACAGGATTGGGTCGTTGCGGGCCTTCTGGCTCCTGCAAAATTGGGATTCCTTGGATTTCAGCTCGGACACAAGTCAGGGCCGGAGACACTTACTTGCGAAAGAAACTGGTCCAACGTCGTCCGGGCATGTCGCCCGGGCATGTCGCATTGGGATGGACACCTTCCGGATGTTCTTTCATTTCGATCCGTTCACAGTGACGGGCTGTTACAGCTGCAGCTCGCCTTCGAGATGCGTCATGGTGAAGTCGTCGATCAGCACTTCGATGTCGACCTTCCAACCGGTAGGATCGAATGTTGGCAGGCCGCTTGCCTCCCATCCACCTTTGGACGATTTCCTGAGATCGTACTTGATCGGCTCCACCCCGGCGCCGGGATTCCACGCACGCAGCGTCGCCGCCTGCGGATCGATCGGATCGAAGTCCGGGGTCAGGAAGTCAACCTCCGCCTTTGCCGTGCCGGCGGCCAGGTCGGGCACAAGTTTCAGCTGAGCCATGACTTCACCGGAATGAAGATGAATGGAGAAAGCCTGCGGGCTTGCGGCATATTGCAGTTGATCCGGCCCGGCGAAGCGCCAGAGCGACGCCGTGGCTACGATTGCAACAGCAAGCGCAACTTCAGCGGCGATTGATCGGCGGAGCTTTCGTCGAGCCGTCCGGTCTCCTGCAGCAGCCGGCGTCGTCAGCCAGAATCGATTGTATATTGCGAGAGCGCAGAGAATTCCAACCAGGCCCACCTTCAACACGAGCAGCCGGCCGTAAAGCGACAGCGGAATGGTCTGGACACCAGGCAGCTCAAGCCAGGCGAGCGCCGCGCCTGCCATCAACAGCACGAAGAACGGCAGTGGAATGACACGCGAGAAACCCGCAAGCGGGTCCGTGGGCCGCCCCGTTCGACTTAACCGCCAAAGGGGAGGCAGGCTCCCGATCCAGAAGAGGAGCGTCGCGCCATGAAGAACAATGCATGCCCGGGCGAGCCAGGGTGTCGCTACGACGTTGCAGTGACCTGTGAAGGCGAAGGACGCTGAGGCCACAGACATCGCAAGAACCGCAAGCGGAAGGTAAGCGGGGCTGGCTCGATAGACGGGTATCGAAACAAGAAGAACCGCCACTAACGCCATGCTTGCTGCGATCGCAGCGCCGCTCCTGGAGGCGACAAGCAGCGGCTCCAGGCCGGCGAAGGCCAGGCCGAGGCCCATTTCGTCCAACCCCTGCAGATAGACACCCGCCGAGAATAAAAGGACGCCCAGAACGATGACAAGATCAGGTCGCCTCATGAGCGGCTTCGCCGGATAAAGCCACCGATTGAAGAGCGTTCCGCCGATCACGACTGCGAGGTATAGGATCGAGACGATGTGTATCGACCATATCGCACCCTGTATCAGCACGGAGGTGTCGGCAACAGCCGGTGCGGAAATGGCAGACGGTGCGCCGACGTGAAATACGATCGAGCCCCCGACAGGATGTCCATCCTCGGAAACCACGCGATAACTGACAATGGCGGTGCCGTTCGAGATCGACTGCGGGATCGCCAGGTCGACTTCGGAGCCTGATGTCGCGGGAAGGTCAATCGAGTTTCCTTCGCCGATCTTGATGCTTGCCCGGACAACGCTGACCGGTTCGCTGAACCGAAGCTGGACATTGGCTGGCGCTGCTTCCACGACAGCGTCATTGGCAGGTGAGGCGTTCAACAAGACGGCATGGGCATATGCGCCGGAAGGCGCAAGAAAGCCCATGCCTGCCACAAGCAGCGCGCAAGCCGCTTTTTGGAATGATAGAGGTGTCGCCCAGTTACGATTTCCAAGCCACATGGGCGATCACCTTGGATCAGGAGCGCGGCTGTTCCACAACGTCGAAATAGGGAGCCGGCTTCTCGTAGTCGTCGGACGACTTGCCCGCCGCGGGAATCTCGATCCAGCGTTCGGACGCTCCGTCGGTGCATTCCTGCACGATCGGGACGTAGACCCGCGTGCCGAGCGGCAGTTCCTTGGCCACCGTCCCGCGGAACACGAACTCGTCATATTCGTCGTCGGCGAGATTTCCACCGCTCCAGACGATTTCGGTGAGACCTTCCTTCACCGGCTTGCCGTACAGATCATAGCTCTTTTCGTAGCTTCCCTTTATCTTCTCGACGGTCCAGCCCGCCTTCGGCATCGGCTTGGCTGACAGCAACCCCTCGGGGATTTTTACGCGAACCTTGAGGGTGGGCTTTCCCTCGCAACCGTGGCCAATCCGGACCACCGCCTTGTAGGCTTTGCCAGAGATGCCTTGAGCCTGCTCAAGCGTTGCATGTGCGTGTGCAGCGCCCACTGCGAAGACGCTCAGTAGGAGGGTTGCTGCTACCTGTCTGATCATGAAAGTGGTCTCCCTGCGCGGACTGGCGCAGTGCGCCAGCCTCTGCAGATTCGAGGTTATTGGGTAACTTGCGCGAGGTCGGCATCGAGACGCTTGCGTACCATGTTCGGTACCTTCGCGGTCTTGATCGCATCCAGGTTTGCCGGCTTGTCGCCGACCTGGATCAGTGCCACCATGCCCATGCCGGCATGCGGCGTGCACTTGACAACGTAAGCGCCCGGAACGTCGAACTTGGTCTGAAACTGTTCGCTTGGCTTCGATTTGAACTCAGCCGCGCCATCAGGGATGAGACCCTTGAACGTCTCGACATTGTGGCTCTTGTCCGTGGGCACGAAAGTGACGGTGTCGCCGGGAGCGATCTTGATGAAGCCCGGTTCGAATACCATTGCGCCGTCGGTGCCCTTGTTGAGCATTTGTACCTGATGCTCTGCTGCCATGAGCGGTGCTGCCGAGGCGACAAGGGCTACCGTTGCCGCGATCAGGCCGAATTTCAAACGCATTGCATATCTCCTATTCTACGGGGCCGAAACGTTGGCCTCGAGAACGGTTCTAGGGCATGCGGTTGCTGTCTTCTTTGACGCTCGTCAAATTTGGGCAACATCGGTTGCATATATTCGCACCGATGGTGAACCGTTCAGTCGATCGGTGATAAGACGGAGCGACTGGAAGGGCGGGTCTCGTGCTCGACGACCGCCTTGGCCGCGTTCACTTCGTTCGGGATCACGATATCGGAGCAATTCATTGAGGCCACATCACTCGCCAGCCCGTCGGCCAACCCGCCGGCTTTGACGCCTGAGGAAGGCCAGTCTTCCAGCCCTCTCGAGGCAAGACGACAGATTCGGCTAGAAGTGCGAATACCTGTTACGATAGTCCCTGCTGCTGAGCCTTATCCAGCATGTCTCTAACCTTGAAGGCGAGATCGCGTGCCGTGTACGGTTTGCGCAGCCACTCGGCGCCGGCAATGACTTCGTTCGTCGCCAGTGCCGGCTCCGAGTAGCCGGATGTGAAAAGAATGGCGATGTCGGGCCTGAGGTCGCGAACCTCTCGGGCGAGCTCGTCTCCGGTCATCCCGCCTGGCATCACGATGTCCGTGAACAGCAGCGCGACGTCATCGTTCTCATAGAGCAGTTCAAGCGCGCGGCGTCCGTTCTCGGCTTCGAGCACCTGGTACCCCATGTCGGCAAGCCTCGCCAACGCCACCCGTCTCACCCGTGGATCGTCTTCGACGACCAGGATCCGCTCGGTTCCGCGGGGGAGGGCGCTTTCGACTTTGCCTCGATCCTGGCTTCCGGCGTCCGGCCTGGCGCCGCTTATTGCGGGCAGGTAGATCCGGATCGTGGTGCCGCGTCCGACCTCGCTGTAAATCTGAAGGTGCCCGCCGGACTGTTTGACGAAGCCGTAGACCATGCTCAGTCCAAGGCCTGTTCCCGAGCCCACCTCCTTGGTGGTGAAGAAGGGTTCGATGGCCCGTTTCTTCACGTCCTCCGTCATGCCGTCACCCGTGTCGGTCATGGCGATGAGCACGAAATTGCCGCTGCGCACCTCCGGATACATCTTCGCATAGTCGGCATCGAGGTGAGCGCGCGAGATTTCTGTTGTCAGGCTTCCGCCCTTGGGCATTGCGTCCCGCGCATTGAGGGCGATGTTGAGGATGGCGTTCTGAAGCTGGGAGCTGTCGACCAGCACATTGAAGTCGGACCCCGAGAGAACCGTGGACAGCTTGATGTTCTCGCCCAACGTTCTGCGAAGGAGATCAGAGAAGCCGGTGACGAGTTGGCCGAGGTCTGCCTGTTTGGGGCTGAGGGGCTGGCGTCTGCCAAACGCCAGCAACTGCCCGGTCAGCTTGGCGCCGTCGGCTGCCGCATCCTGCGCCTCGCGCAGGATGTCGCGCAGCCGCCCTGGCGGCAGCTTGTCCTCAATCATTTCCAGATTTCCACTGATGACAGTCAGAAGGTTGTTGAAGTCGTGTGCGAGACCTCCGGTCAACTGGCCAACGGCTTCCATCTTCTGCGCTTGGCGTAGATCTTCCTCGATCTTGAAGCGGCTGGTCAGATCGCGCACGAAACCCGTGAAGATGCGCTCGCCATCGGCGGTCGCTTCCCCGACATGAAGCTCCATGGGAAACTGCGAGCCGTCAGCGCGCCGGCCGGTGACGACCCGTCCGTAACCAATGATGCGCTTGTCGCCGGTGTGGAGATATCGGTCGATGTAGCCGTCATGTGCGTCACGGTAGGGGTTTGGCATGAGATTGCTGACATTGCGACCGCAGATATCCTCCGCGGCCATTCCGAACAACGTTTCAGCGGCCTTGCTGAATGAAAGAACGATACCCTTCTGGTCGATGACGATCATTGCATCGGGAACGGTATCCAGGATCGAAGTCAGGTGGGCCTCTCGCGATCGCACGACCTCTTCGGCCTTGCGCAGCGCGCTCACGTCGCTGTTGGCCTGGATGACCGCCGGCTCGCCGTCGGGAAGGTTGACCAGGACGCAGCGGGTCGCGACGTTGATGTAATAGCCGCTCTTGTGGCGGTGAACGACCTCGCCTTGCCAGAAGCCGCGCGACTTCAGATGCGTCCTTATATCTTCCACGGCTTCAGGGAACCGGGTGTCGAGCAGCTCGTCGACACTTTCTCCGACGGCTTCCTCCCGCGCCCATCCGTACATGCTTTCGCAACCGATCGACCAGTGGGTGATCGTACCTTCAAGGCGATGCACGATGATGTCGGCCCCGTCCAGCACGTGCACGAGCGCATCCAGCTCGTGGGGTGATGCGGTGCGTGGCGCTATCAATCGATGGGGCATGTCGGCTCTTTCAAGACATCAATGAACGCTACCCCTATGACAGGTCTTCTCCGAAAAATCATCAGAATTGCCGGACAGCTGGACGAGGCGGGATTGACTGACGATCCTGAGGTCATGCCTGCCTTCCGGGATGACGATATTCTTGGCGGCGAGCTTCGAGATGGTCCGCGAGACGGTTTCGATCGTGAGGCCGAGATAGTCGGCGATGTCCTGCCGGTTCATGGGGAGGCGCAGGAGACCCTTCTTGAGTTGCGAGTCGCTGCGTAACGCCAGCTTCAAGATGAAGCTGCAAAGGCGTTCCTCGGCGTTCTTCTTGGAGAGAAGCACCATCTGGTCGTGGGCAGCAGCCGTCTCCTTGCAGAGCAGGTTGATGTAGGCTGGTCTCAAGGCGTCCGAGCGCGAAACCTCATCGTGGAAGGTCTTGCGCGAAACCCGACGGATCTTGCAGTCTGTAACAGCCTCGGCGGTGAACAGGAGGTCGCCCTGCAGAAAAGCGCCGACCACGTCGCCAGCGAACTGGAATGCTGTAATGACCCGGCGGCCTTCACCAATAATGCGGTGGAGCCGGACCACGCCTTCCACAATCTGGAAGAGGTGCTTGGCGGCGTCTCCCTCCCAGCAGATCGCCTCGCCAGCCTCGACCGTCTCGGTGGCCGACATCTGAAATACCGATGCCAGCGGCTGGTCACAGCTCAACTTGCTTGTGGCCTCTACGTTTTCGAAAGCGGTGTTGCCCTGCATCAGCATGTTCGTGCCCCTCGTTGATGTGAGGGCATGAGACGTTGGTCCTGTCACACGGAAATGATCGGACTGTGAGAGTTGGTGCGACTTTGTAACAGTCTGTAACAGCACGCCTGGCCGGCAGCAAAGTCGCAAGTCGTTGACATAGATCAAGGAGCGTGGGTCCCCGCCATGACAGTCGTTCCCGAAAGTACGAGAAAGGCGGTCGCGGAGCGGTCGTCTGCGCACTGGGGACGACACCATGAACTACTCTACGGAAACGATGGCGGTCGCGGTTGCAGCATTTCTGGCACTGCTGGCCGCTGCATTCGCGCATGACCACCTTTTTGCTGTCCATATGAGCATCCTGTCCTTCTGCTTATTGGCGGGCACCGTGCTCCTGATCAGGAGGATCGACTTCTCTCCTGCGGCACGAATTGCCAAGCCGGACACCTCGGGCTATTTCGACGAGGTCATCCGGTATGGGCTGATCGCCACTGTCTTCTGGGGAGTGGTCGGTTTTCTCGTCGGCGTCGTTGTCGCCGCGCAATTAGCGTTCCCGGATCTGAACATCGCGCCGTATCTGAACTTCGGGCGGCTTCGTCCTGTACACACGTCGGCGGTCATTTTCGCGTTCGGCGGTAACGCCCTCATCATGACGTCGTTCTATGTTGTTCAACGCACCTGTCAGGCGCGGCTCTTCGGAGGAAGCCTGGCCTGGTTCGTCTTCTGGGGCTACCAGCTCTTCATCGTCATGGCTGCGACCGGATACGTCCTGGGCATCACCCAGGCACGCGAATACGCAGAACCGGAATGGTATGTGGACATCTGGCTGACGATCGTCTGGGTGGCGTATCTCGTGGTTTACCTGGGGACGATCCTGAGGCGCAAGGAACCACATATCTATGTGGCGAACTGGTTCTATCTCGGCTTTATTGTGACGATTGCGATGCTCCACGTGGTGAACAACCTCGCTGTTCCGGCGTCGTTCCTCGGCTCGAAGAGCTATTCCGCCTTCTCAGGCGTGCAGGACGCACTGACCCAGTGGTGGTACGGACACAACGCCGTGGGCTTCTTCCTTACCGCCGGCTTCCTCGGGATGATGTATTACTTTGTTCCAAAGCAGGCAAACCGTCCGATCTATTCTTATCGCTTGTCGATCATCCACTTCTGGGCCCTGATCTTCATGTACATCTGGGCTGGACCGCATCACCTGCACTACACGGCACTTCCCGACTGGGCACAGACCCTCGGCATGGTGTTTTCGGTCATGCTCTGGATGCCTTCTTGGGGCGGCATGATCAACGGACTCATGACCCTGTCGGGCGCTTGGGACAAGATCCGGACAGATCCGATCATCCGCATGATGATCGTTGCAATCGCCTTCTATGGCATGTCGACCTTCGAGGGGCCGATGATGTCGGTGAAGACAGTCAATTCGCTCAGCCACTACACGGAATGGACCATCGGTCACGTCCATTCGGGCGCGCTTGGATGGGTTGGGATGATCACGTTCGGCGCGGTCTACTATCTGACGCCAAAGCTCTGGGGCCGCGAGCGGCTTTACAGCCTGCGCATGGTCAACTGGCACTTCTGGCTCGCGACCCTTGGCATTGTCGTTTACGCGGCCGTCCTTTGGGTCGCCGGCATCCAGCAGGGTCTGATGTGGCGTGAGTACAATTCGCAGGGCTTCCTGGTGTATTCGTTCGCCGAAACCGTCGCTGCGATGTTCCCCTACTATGTCCTGCGTGTCGCAGGAGGTGCTCTCTATCTGGCCGGCGGTCTGGTGATGGCCTGGAATATCTACATGACCATCCGCGGCCACCTGCGAAACGAAGCAGCAATTCCCACCGCCTACGTGCCCCAGGCACAGCCTGCCGAGTGAGGTGAAACATGGCATCGATACTGGACAAACATCAGATCCTCGAGAAGAACGCGACGCTTCTTCTCGTCGGCTCGCTCCTCGTGGTCAGCATCGGCGGCATCGTCGAGATCGCGCCACTGTTTTACCTGCAGAACACAATCGAGAAGGTTGAAGGGATGCGCCCCTACACACCCCTCGAGCTTGCGGGTCGCAACATCTACATTCGCGAAGGCTGCTACCTTTGCCACAGCCAGATGATCCGGCCATTCCGCGACGAAGTCGAACGATATGGCCACTATTCGCTCGCTGCGGAATCCATGTACGACCACCCGTTCCAGTGGGGCTCGAAGCGCACCGGTCCGGACCTTGCCCGCGTTGGCGGCCGCTATTCGAACGAATGGCACGTCCAGCACCTCGCAAATCCGCGAGCGGTCGTGCCGGAATCGATCATGCCGAGCTACTCCTTCCTGAAGGAGCAGGAGGTCACGGTGAAGGACGTCGGCATGGACCTCAAGGCAAACGAGGATGTCGGCGTACCCTACACGCAGGACATGCTCGCCAACGCCGAAGCCGACATGAAAGTCCAGGCCGACCCGAACGGCGATACCACAGCACTCCTCGAAAGATATCCGAAGGCGAAGGTTGGCGACTTCGACGGCGATCCGTCGAAGCTGACCGAAATGGACGCCCTTGTGGCTTATCTGCAGATGCTTGGCACGCTCGTCGACTTCTCGACCTACGACGACGCCACTGGTTATCGATGAGGTGAAGTGATGGAAACCTATACCGCTATGCGGCACTTCGCCGACAGTTGGGGCCTCCTGGCGATGGCAGCGTTCTTCGTTGGGGCCGTGATCTTCACCCTTCGCCCTGGCAGCGGCCGGACTGCGAAGGATGCTGCCAGCATTCCCCTAAAGGACGATTGAGATGTCGGAAAAACATATTGATGAAATCAGTGGCGTCGAAACGACCGGGCACGAATGGGACGGCATCCGCGAACTCAACAATCCGATGCCGAGATGGTGGGTGTGGACATTCTATGTCACGATCCTGTGGGCGGTCGCATACGCTGTCGCCTATCCTGCCATTCCGATGATCACCTCGGCGACGAAAGGCTATCTGGGATTTTCCAGCCGCGCGGAGCTTCAGCAGGATCTTGATCAGGCAAAGGTCGCGCAGACGAGGTTCCACGACATGATCGCGGCAAAGACGGTTCAGGAGATCGATGCCGATCCTTCCCTTCGCGAATTCGCGATCGCGGGCGGCGCCTCGGCATTCAAGGTCAACTGCGCTCCCTGCCATGGATCCGGCGCAAGCGGCGGACCGGGATTTCCCAACCTCAACGACGACGACTGGCTCTGGGGCGGAGACCTCGATTCAATTCAGGCAACCATCGCCCATGGCGTGCGCTACGAAGCGGACGCCGACACCCATGTGTCCGAAATGCCGGCATTCCGTGACATGCTGGATCCCGTACAGACCAAGCAGGTTGCGGCCTATGTCTGGAGCCTGACGAACACGCCTTCCGACGCGTCCGGCGCGGAGGCTGGCAAGCAGATATTCCTCGATAATTGTGCTGCATGTCACGGGGAAGATGCCAAGGGCAAACTTGAGATGGGAGCCCCGAATCTCGCGGACGCGATCTGGCTCAAAGGAAGCGGTGAAGATGCCATCGTCCGTCAGGTTATGGCACCCAGGCACGGCGTGATGCCGGCATGGGCGGGCCGACTGGGTGATACTGCGGTCAAGGAACTCACGGTATTCGTCCATTCGCTGGGTGGCGGTCAATAGAGGAGATCACAATGACGACGCACGACCACAATCCATTGCTTGGCCTTTATGGTACCCCTCGCGCGGTGATCCATTCCCGTGTCTCCGCACGCACCAGCAAGACGACGAATCCTGCAAGCGAACAGGAGGACGCGCAAAAAATTGGCAATTCGATCGTCAGTTTGATCTGCCTCAAGGACCAGAAGCCGACCAGCCGTTAGAAGCACGACTGTCCAGCGGGATGTAAATGCGCACATCCCGCCCCAGTAAACTCCAGGCCGTACCTTCGAAGGTACGGCCTCTTTTTTGCATCGCGGCTGAGGCTTGCCTGTGGAGGCAGCCCCCAAAGGCAGCAAGATCGCGGATCGTTTGACCTGGCTCAAACAGAGCAGGGCCGAGCTCTGCTATGTTTGCTGTGTCTAGTGGAGGTCACATCGCGGACCTCCTTCCGCGATCCCTCCGGGCCACGCCACCTCTCCAAGGCGTGGCCCTCCCTTTTTCGGGAACCGGCCGGATTATTGATCTGCGTCAAGGAAGCGGGATCGGCAAGATGGGAAAACGGCCGGGTGAAATTCGGACGAGCCCAATGAACCTCTACACCGCGCCAGATCCAGACAACGTCGAACGCGTCAATGCCGAGCCGGTCAATGCACGCCGCAATCGCCAGCCGCTTTATGCACCGCGAAAGAAGATATTCCCCAAGCGGGCGGAAGGTCGCTTCCGCAGGTTCAAATGGCTCGTGATGCTGGTTACCCTCGGCATCTACTATGTCTCCCCCTGGATCAGGTGGGACCGTGGCCCTTACGCGCCCGATCAGGCCATCCTTATTGACCTCTCGTCGCGACGGTTCTTCTTTTTCTTTATCGAGATCTGGCCACAGGAATTCTACTACGTCGCCGGTCTGCTGGTGATGGCAGGTTTTGGATTGTTCCTGGTTACGTCTGCCATCGGCCGCGCCTGGTGCGGATACGCCTGTCCCCAAACCGTCTGGGTAGACCTTTTCCTTGTTATCGAACGCGCAATCGAAGGGGATCGCAACGCGCGAATGAAGCTGGACGCCGGTCCCTGGACGCTCGGCAAGATGCGCAAGCGCATCCTGAAACACACGGTCTGGCTCTTGATCGGCATTGCGACAGGCGGCGCCTGGATTTTCTATTTTGCTGATGCCCCGTCGCTCGCCGTCTCACTGTTTTCCGGCACGGCACCCATCGTCGCATACGCCACGGTCGCCACTCTCACCTTCACGACGTATGTTCTCGGCGGGCTCATGCGAGAGCAGGTCTGTACCTACATGTGCCCATGGCCGCGTATCCAAGGGGCCATGCTGGACGAGAATTCCCTTGTCGTCACCTACAATGACTGGCGCGGCGAACAACGATCGCGCCACGCCAAGAAGGCCCAGGCCTCGGGTCAGGCGGTTGGCGACTGTGTCGATTGCAACGCCTGTGTGGCCGTATGCCCGATGGGAATAGACATCCGCGATGGGCAGCAGATGGAGTGTATCACCTGCGCGCTTTGCATCGACGCCTGTGACAACGTCATGGACAAGATTGGAAAGCCGCGCGGGCTGATCGCCTATGCGACGCTCAGTGAATATGCGAGCAACATGGCCATCGCCACGGATGGTGGCAGGGCGCCCGTCCAGCCGGCGAAGGTGCGCAATGTTGATGGAACCTTCATCGCCGGGATCCGTCACTTCAACTGGCGGGCCATCGCTCGGCCCCGGGTGCTATTCTACGCCGTCGTCTGGGCCTCGATCGGCCTGGCCATGCTGATCCACTTGTCGATGCGTGAACGCCTCGAGCTCAACGTCGTCCACGATCGCAATCCGCAGTATGTCCTCGAGAGCGACGGCTCCATTCGCAACGGCTACACGCTTCGAATCCTCAACATGGTTCCCGCTCCGAGGAAGATCGACCTCTCCATCTCGGGTCTGGACGGTGCGACGATGCGCATTCCGGAACTGAGCAAAACGGAGGCCCGCAACTTCACCATAGATGCTGCGCCTGACGCGGTCACCGCGCTCAAGGTCTTCGTAACCCGAAAGCAGACCGGCGCCGCCGTCAACGAGTTTCTGTTCTCGATCGAGGACGAAGGCCATTCCGATCGCGCGACCTACCGCGCGGCGTTCAACGCACCAGGAGAGAACAGATGACTGCTCGCACCCATGGCTTCACTGGCCGCCACATGTTGTTCGTCACGTCTGCATTCTTCGCCGTCGTGATCGGGGTGAACGTGACCATGGCGTGGTTGGCCTCGTCCAGCTGGAGCGGTCTCGTCGTGGAAAACACCTATGTGGCCAGCCAGGAATTCAACAAGAAGGCGGCCGCAATAAAGGCGCTGGCGGCTACCGGGATCTCCGGCAGCATCTCGATGTCGCATGGAGTGTTCCACTACCACCTCAACAACCGCGACGGGTCGCCAGCTGCGGCGGATATCGTTGTCGCCAACTTCAAGCGCCCCGTGGGCGATCACGAGGATTTCAATATCTCGCTCGAAAAGGCTGGCGAAGGCAGCTTCACGACAAGCCGTCACGTGCCTTCTGGCGACTGGATCGTCGAACTGATTTCGCGCCGCGGCGATGCCGTCGTCATGCACGAGGCCGTTCGTTTTGACACTGCGGGGTTCGGCCAATGACCTGCTGCACGATGGACGCCGAAGGCGTGCTGGCAATGAGTGCGACATCCTTCGGTTCCGAGGAAGTTACCCTTGCCAGTCATCCACTCGGTTCCGGTCTCTTCCAGCTCGATCTCAGCGTCCCGGATGCTCACTGCGGAGCCTGTATCGCGACGATTGAAAAGGCACTTGCAAAACTGCCCTTCGTTCGCAAGGCGAGAGTGAATCTAACATCCCGTCGCGTCAGTTGCGTATATGCAAAGGAGGTTGAGGGGCGCCCGACGGACCCTGCGGAAATCATCAACGCTGTAAATTCGGTGGGCTACCGAGCTCATCTGTTCGCGCCCGTTGCAGCGGAAAACGACAAGACCAGGAACCAGCTTCTTCTGGCAGTTGGCGTCGCAGGATTCGCGGCCGCAAACATCATGCTGCTTTCGGTGTCGGTTTGGTCAGGAGCAGATGCCGCCACCCGCGACATGTTCCATTGGATTTCCGCGATGATCGCAGCGCCGGCGCTGGTATACGCAGGTCGCTTCTTCTTCCAGTCGGCATGGAACGCACTGCGGCACGGCCGCACGAACATGGACGTTCCGATCGCGCTCGCGGTGACGCTGTCTTATGCCGTCTCCCTGTGGGAGACGATGCACCACGGCGAGCACGCCTGGTTCGACGCGACAGTCTCGCTGCTCTTTTTCCTTCTTATCGGCAGGACGCTTGATCACATCATGCGAGAGAAGGCGAGGGCCGCGATCAACGGCCTCGCGAGAATCTCTCCGCGTGGCGCTCTCGTGGTGTCCCCCGACGGCTCGCGTCGCTACGTCGCGATCGAAGACATTTCAGTTGGCGACGAAATCGCCGTTGCTGCCGGCGACCGTATTCCGGTTGACGGTCTCGTCTCCAAGGGGGAGAGCGACCTGGATCTTTCGATCGTCACCGGCGAAAGCAACCCGGTAGCGGTTTCAGAAGGCGCCGCTGTAAGTTCGGGAGCGATGAACCTGACCGGCTCGCTGGTGGTTCGGGCAACGAAGCTCGCCAGGGATTCGTTGCTTGCGGAGATCATCAACCTGATGGAAGCTGCCGAAGGAGGACGCGCGCGTTACCGACGCATCGCTGATCGTGCTGCGGCCTTGTATTCGCCTGTAGTGCATCTGCTTGCCCTCGTCTCATTTCTCGCCTGGGGGTTCCTGGGCGGAGACTGGAAGCAGGCCATGCTCGTGGCGGTGGCCGTTCTTATCATCACTTGCCCCTGCGCACTCGGCCTTGCTGTTCCTGTCGTACAGGTTGTTGCGGCAGGAGAATTGTTCCGGAAGGGAATAATGGTGAAGGATGGCTCGGCGCTGGAACGTCTGGCCGAGATTGACACGGTCGCATTCGACAAGACGGGAACACTGACGCTCGGAACCCCGCGCCTTGTGAAAACCGTGGCGGACGGCGACGCCGACGTCGCGCTCGCGGCGGGGATGGCACTCCACTCTAGGCACCCGCTCTCTCAGGCCCTTGCCCGTGGCACCCCGATAGCTCCCATGCCGTTCGACCGCGTGAGCGAGATCCCGGGCGGCGGTCTGGAAGCACGTCGCGGAGACGGGCACTACCGCCTGGGTAGTGCTGCCTTCGCCTGTGCGCAAACCTCAAACTCGGCCTCGCCCGATAGTCCGCTTTCGGAGGTTGTCCTTACGAGCGACGGGGTCGTGAAAGCTCGCTTCTTATTCGAAGACGTGGTGCGGCCGGGCGCGGAAGAGACGATCGCCAGACTTGATGCAGGACGTTTTGAAACATTCATCTTCTCGGGTGATCGTCAGTCTGTCGTCGACGCTACGGCGGCCAAGCTTGGCGTTCGTCGTGCAGTCGGCGCCTTGTCGCCAAAGCAGAAAGTCGACGAATGCGAGATCCTGAACGAAAGGGGTCGACGGGTCTTTATGGTCGGGGATGGAATCAACGACGCGCCGGCGCTTGCCGCTGCGCATGTTTCCATCGCGCCGGCCTCGGCCTCTGATATCGGGCGCCAAGCCGCTGATCTCGTGTTCTTTACCGAACGCCTCGATGCAGTTACCGAGGCTATCCAGATCGCACGACAATCGGCGGCGTTGATCAGGCAGAATTTCGCCCTGGCGATCGGCTATAACCTTTTGGCGGTTCCGATTGCCATCGCTGGTCTTGCCACGCCCCTGATTGCCGCCGTTGCCATGTCCACCTCTTCCATCATCGTCGTGACAAACGCTCTCCGTCTCACTGCCTTTGGAACCCGTCCCCTATCGCAGCTTTCAAGGGAGCCAGTTGCGCTCGCCAAGGAGATAAAGACGGCATGAACATGCTCATCTACCTCATACCGATTGCCCTCTTCATGGGGGGCATCGGGCTCTCGGCTTTTCTCTGGTCGCTGAAGAGCGGCCAGTATGACGATTTACAAGGTGCAGCATGGCGAGTGCTCGCCGACGACGAGGCCGATAGCTCGAAACCGTGAAAAGGCATGGAACGCGATCGCTTTAGTTCGTTGTCCACCTTTCCAAATGTCGCCCAATTGGCCCCGCCTCTTACGAGTGGGGCTTTTGTTTGGCGATCATCATCCGTACACAGAACGCGATCCGGTTTCGATCCTAGGCGTCGAATAGCGACGACGGCAACTCAACAGTTATTCGGCTCGGTCCCGCGAGGCGGATTGCCACGGCTTCTCGCAGGAGAGCAAAGCGGAGCTCCAATGCGGTGATCTCCGGTGACGTTGGCAGCTTGGTCAGCTCAGTTGCGAAAAGATCGAACTCCCTTCCGAGCGAGGTTTCATCAAAAGGTGTGTTCACTTGCTCTCGACCGATGTTTGCTTGAAGACTCAACAGCCATGGACTTACAGCGAGTGCTGCGAATGCGCTTAGCCTGCGAGTGGTCATGCTTAATATCCAATTAACAATCTCGCGGGCGGCGTAGAAAATTGGGCCGGTTCCGGAAGCTCCGAGGGGTTTTCACGCGAGGGAGCGTGCCGGAGCATCCCGGTGTCCGGTGGTTTGGACGGCACAAGTTATGTGGGACAGGGCGGCTTGAATAGTGGACAAAGGTCCTGAAGCCATCAGACCCGAGTCCGATCTGTTTCGGACTAAGGTCTGATCTTGTGGACTTGAACGTTCTTGTTCCGGCCCCGCTTTCGTTGAGTGAAACGAAATTTAGCAGCCAAGGCGCTACGTCTTCATCTGAATTGCGAATTCAACTGACTATATTATTGATATGACAAGGAAAAGGCGAATCATCCGGTCGAGGTTGCGCCAATCGCCTTCACGGTTTTCGCATCGATCGGAAACAGGTGTTTGCGGAGGCGCTGGCTCGGGTTCGTGCTGGCGTGGCCTGGGGGCTGTCGGACGAGGAAAAGGTGTTGGCCGAACGCGTGGCCAGACCCCAACGAGGCGGGCATTTTTGGTCAGTCTCTGAATGATTGTTCCGACGATTTATCACTGGCGTCTGTCTCGCAAGATCCTGCCAATGATCCGTCACGAACCTGTGGCAGACCAGCTCCAACCGTCGCAACTCACCCCCAACCGCGCCACCGATATCATAGGCAATCTTCTCGGCATCTTTGCTCTCTCCCGACACTATCCTCTGTCTACGGTTTTCCTATTGCATAGAAGTTGAACAGTCATTTCATCGCAGTCTCCCAATATGTTCTGGGTGAGACGGTGAGAGGTGACAGCAAATCACAAGAAATTGGCGCCGGAAAGCAAGTTCTGGAACTGTTTTTGCCTGAGGTACAGTCCCACTTATCTGACGTGTCAGGGACATACACATCGGCGGCGAAGAATTCTTGTGCCGATTGTGTGTCTGGTCCCTCAATTCACCGAATAGATGCGATCTTCAGGGTCGCAAGGCAGAGGACTAGAAGCGCTACCATGGCTGAAACGCCGTTCGACGCAATAAGGCGGGTCAATGAAGTTCAATTGGCGTTCCGGCATTGTGCTGGCGCGCTGTTGGGCGTCGGGGCCTTCTCCGCTCTGATCAATGTTCTAGGGCTCACGGGCTCGCTCTATATGCTGCAGGTCTATGACCGGGTGCTACCCTCGCACAGCGTGCCCACGCTGGTAGGTATAACCATCATCATGGCCTGGCTCTACGCGGTCTACTGCCTGCTTGATATCGTGCGCTTGCGCCTTCTCGTCCGCATCGGCAATGCGCTCGATCGCCAGCTGCATACGAAGGCTTTTGCAGCGGCGCTGCTGCTGCCTATACGAGTGGGGCCTGAGGGATCTCGCGTGCAACCAATCCGTGACCTCGACCAGATTCGGGGCTTCGTTTCCGGCACGGGCCCGACAGCGTTCTTCGACCTGCCGTGGCTGCCCTTCTATCTCGTCATTATCTACACACTGCATCCTTGGCTCGGGCTGCTTGCGACGGCTGGCGCTGTGCTCAGCGTGCTTTTGACACTAGCGGCCGAAGGGCTCGGGCGCGCATCGGCGCGGCGGGCGGCCGAATCGGCGATTACCCGCACCACTTATGCCGAGGCAGGCCGCCGCAATGCCGAGATGATCCGTGCGATGGGTCTTTCCAACCGGTTCGGCCGGTTGTGGGGCGAACATAGCCACCGCTTCCTCAAGGACCAACGCTGCCTCAGTGACGTCGTTGGCACTGCCGGGACAGTGTCGCGCACGCTCCGGATGATGCTGCAGTCGCTGATGCTGGGTCTAGGTGCCTATCTGGTGATGTCCGGCGAGGCGTCGCCCGGCATTATGATCGCCTCCTCGATCATGCTGGCCAGGGCGTTAGCCCCCGTTGACGTCGCCATCGCCAATTGGCGTGGCTTCATGTCAGCCAGGCAAAGTTATGCCCAACTTTCAAGAACGTTGAAGGCCTTCGCCGACCTCAAGCAGCCGCTGGCGCTACCACGGCCGCATCAGGGCCTTTCGGTCGAGGCGCTCACGGTTGCCGCACCCGGCCAGCAGAAGCCGCTTATCCGGAACGTCACCTTTGCACTGCATGCAGGCACCGGACTGGGAGTGATCGGACCGAGTGCGTCAGGCAAGTCGACGCTAGTTCGCGCCATCGTCGGAGCCTGGCCCGCCCTGAATGGAAGCATTCGTCTAGACCAGGCCGCGCTCGACCAATGGGACGTTGAGGCCCTCGGCCGCGACATCGGCTATTTGCCGCAGGACATCGAGCTGTTCGACGGGACGGTTGCAGACAACATTTCGCGCTTTGATGAGAGCGCCGACCCGAACAGTATTCTCGCCGCCGCGCGCGCGGCTGGTGTGGAGCGGATGATCCTCAGACTGGCGGACGGCTTCCAGACACGAGTCGGCGACGGCGGTACAGCACTCTCGGCAGGGCAGCGGCAGCTTATCGGTCTGGCGCGGGCGCTCTATGGCGATCCTTTCCTGGTGGTGCTCGATGAGCCAAACTCCAATCTCGATGCCGATGGCGACGTCTCGCTGGCGACCGCGATCGAGAGTGTGCGTCGGCGTGGCGGCGTCGTCGTCGTGGTCGCTCATCGCCCCTCGGCATTGACCAATCTCGACCAGGTATTGGTTATGGCGGGCGGCTCCATGCAGGCGTTTGGCCCGAAGGATGAGGTGCTTGCAAGCGTAATCCGCGCCCAGGCTCAGTCTGCCGTACCTCATACGGCGCTGCCGCAAACCTCTACGGTAGTTTCCCTACACGAGCGAAAGTGATCTCAATGTCTGACTCAGAAAAGCGAGCTGGCTCCGGTGAAGGCATCAGAGCCAATCTCGTGTTCGGTTTGTCGGTGTCCATCTTATTGGTCGGTGGCGTCGGGGCGTGGGCGTCAACCACGTCGCTTGCGGGCGCTGTGATTGCTTCGGGGAATGTCGTCGTCGAGAGCAGCGCCAAGAAGGTGCAACACCAGACCGGCGGGACTGTAGGAGCCATTCTGGTCACGGAGGGGGACCGCGTTTCGGCGGGCGACGTAGTGGCCCGCCTCGACGATACTATGACCGGCGCCAATCTGCAGATCATTTCACAGCAGTACGACCGCACGGTTGCGCGCCAGGCGCGGCTGCAGGCGGAACGTCTCGGGCTTTCGGAGATCAAATTTCCCGAAGATCTCGCCGAGCGCCAGACCGAGCCTGACGTCGAGGCTGTGATTGCCGGCGAGAAGGCGCTTTTTGAAAGCCGCACTAAGGCCCTCGTCGGTCTGAAGTCGCAGTTGGAGGCGCGTGCAGGCCAGCTTAAACGACAGATCGAAGGTCTGACTGCCCAGCGCAGAGCGAACGACGAAGCGGCCGCGTTGGTCGAACGCGACGATGCCACCATGCAGATGCTCTATGAGAAGAAGCTCGTCTCGTTCGAGCGAGTGAGCGCGCTGCACCTCGAACTGTCTCGGCTGCATGGCGAATCCGGTCGTCTCGCCGCGGCAATCGCCGAGACCGAGGGCAAGATTAGCGAGACGGCGCTGCAGGCCCTGCAGGTTGACGCAGACCGGCGTAAGGACGTCAGCGAGGAACTGCGCGAGCTTGACGGCAAGGAAGTCGAGCTCGTCGAGCGTAAGCTGGTAGCAAAAGACCAGCTTGCACGGACCGAGATCCGCGCCCCGCAATCTGGTTTTGTACAGGAGCTTGCAGTCCACACAGTCGGCGGGGTCGTCTCACCCGGCGAAACCCTCATGCTGATCGTGCCCGAGCAAGACCGGCTGGTCATCGACGCCATGGTGGCGCCCGCAAGCATCGACGATGTCAAGGCGGGGCAACGCGTGTCCATTCGCTTTCCGGCCTTTGACGTCGCCACCACGCCCGAGTGCAAAGGCACCGTCCAGCGGGTGTCGGCCGACCTCATCAAGGACCCGCAGCGGCAACTGTCCTACTTCGTTGCCAGGACCACCCTAGACGACCAGAAGGCCTGTCTCAAGGATGCCCAGCGCCTGCAACCCGGCATGCCCGCCGAAGTCCATATTCAGACGGGGGAACGCAATGTGTGGTCCTACCTCGTGAAACCCTTAACCGACCAGATGCACCGCGCGTTCAGGGGCTAGCGATGCGCAAACCGGGACCCCGATTTTATCGTTAGGTCGCGTGCATGGATTAAAGCACCCAGGGGATGCAGGCGCGGCTGTTAGGCAGCCCACGAAAGCACCTGACTTACGACCGAAACGTCACGGAACCGATGCGATGCCGGCTTCCAAAATGAACAAACGCTAGGAGAATCAAATTGGCAATTTTTGATCTGAGCAACGCCGCAGGACGTGGCTTCAACATGTCCGGGACAAACGGCAGCGGATGGGCTTACGTCGAAGCCAATGCCAACGTTACGACACATTTGATCTACGACGATGGCTCAATAGCTATTTTTAGCATGTATGGAAGCACCTTAGCAGACCGTGCCGGGGTGAGCTACAGCGTCTACGGTGATCAGTGGACTATCTATGACTTGGTCTATGCCAAAAACGGCCAGGCGATTCTGACCGTGAGCGATCTGTACTTGCACACCACGACATCAGACCTTCAGGCAGGCGCGTGGTTAATCCGGATAAATGCCATGAACGATGAATTCTATGGCAACGATTTTAACGACATCATCCGGGCTGGCTACGGCGATGACTTGGTTGTCGGTTTTGGCGGCAACGACACCCTCTTCGGTGATCAAGGCTCCGATCAGCTATGGGGCGGTTTTGGGAACGACTGGCTCGACGGCGGCGCCGGCGCCGACGGAATGGCCGGTGGTTCCGGCAGCGATACCTACGTCGTCGACAATGGCGGCGACATCGTCGACGAGAGCGGCTCAGACGGCATCGATACCGTGCGGTCGGCGATCAGCTTCAGCCTGGCCGATACCGCGCATGTGCTTGGCGCGGTCGAGAACCTGACGCTTCTCGGCACCGCCGACATCGACGCCACCGGCAATGCGCTGAACAACGTGCTCACMGGCAATGCCGGCAGCAATATCCTCGATGGTGGTGCCGGCGCCGACAGAATGCGCGGCGGCGCAGGTGATGACACCTACGTCGTCGACAATGCCGGCGACATCGTCGACGAGAGCGTGGCCGGTTCGAACGGCACCGATAACGTGTTGTCGGCGATCAGCTTCAGCCTGGCCGATACCACTCGTGTGCTTGGCGCGGTCGAGAACCTGGCGCTGCTTGGCACCGCCAACATCAACGCCACCGGCAATGCGCTGAACAACGTGCTCCTCGGCAATGCTGGCGACAATGTCCTCAACGGCGGCGCYGGKGCCGACATCATGGCCGGCGAGGCCGGCAATGACACCTACGTTGTCGACAATGCCGGTGACGTCATCGATGAGAGCCTGCCGGATTCAGACGGCACCGACACTGTGCGGTCGGCGATCAGCTTCAGCCTGGCCGATACCATTCATGTGCTTGGCGCAGTCGAGAACCTGACGCTGCTTGGCACCGCGAACATCAACGCCACCGGCAATGCGCTGAACAACGCGCTCACCGGCAACGCCGGCGTCAATGTCCTCRATGGCGGCGCCGGTGCCGATGTCATGGCTGGCGGTGCCGGCAATGACACTTACGTCGTCGACAACGCCGACGACATCGTCAA
>NZ_JBFTQH010000048.1:0-32750 GCF_056398905.1 Rhizobium sp. 01T417
TGAAGGCCGTCTTCGAACGACTGAAAGCGAAAGGAAAGCCCGGAAAGGTCGCTCTCGTCGCGGTCATGCGAAGGATGATCATAATCCTCAATGCCAAAATGAGAGACTATCGAGCAACGGTGATTGACGCCTAACACCGTTGCTTTTTTTATTCGGATTCCCCTCTGAACCGACGTCCCGAGAAGCATGACGGCGCGCTCGGCTAGCTCCATGCACAATTCGTCAATCGTCAAATCACCCTTCTCAGCCATACGTTCCCGAAACTACGAACCGTGGTCGCCCAGCGTGCCCGACTGATAGACCGTCACATCTCCCTCGAACCATCGAAGGTGTGGGAACCTCCCATTTGTAGCCACTCCCATCGTTCGTGGGCGCATAGGCAGCTACGGCATGACCACCGACAAGGTCCTCAAGGAAATCTCCGCCTTTGGCGGCGTAAGCTCATGATCTCCCTCGATGAAACGAAGGAACAGGTCTTGCGGGACGCCTTGGAGAAAGCGGACACGACTAGCTGACCAGCCAAGCTCCGCCGGCACCTGGCGGAGCTTACAATTTGGGAGCAATGTTCGGGAGCGAGCATGCTGGAAGCGCGTGGCAGTCGCACGATCGGTTCGATAGCAACCGGTATTCTGGTGCTGGCGAAGAAGGGATCGAGGCATTCTTAGAGACACGCTTGGTATTCATTCGGCAGAGATCGATCTGAGTCGTGCACCGAAATCGGCGAATCCTCCTCGCCGCCCGAGGACGCGGCGGAAGCCTTGGAACTGTGGATCGGACCCCATTTGTTCTAGGCTTCCACCTTGGCTTTCTGACAGTCCGGATATTTCGTGTCGAGAGCATGTCGGAAGAGACTCGAATTTCGACGCTTCGTCCGATTGCCGACTTCGCCCTGTCATCGTGACAGCGGAAAACCGCTCGCCTCTAATTATTCCGGGAGGCCTGCACTACGAAGCCCATCAAGGAAACGTTGCCGATCGGCGTCGTATTTGTAGGCCAGCCTCTTGCCCCATTCCGTGATGGAAAAATCGGGCTTCGCTTGGACGGCCATCGCAGCATGTTTCCGCGCCTCCTCGATTTGACCAAGCTTGGCATGACAGGCTGCGACATAGGCATGGTAGAACGACGGGCGGTCTACTATGCGGCTATATGCATCCAGCGCCTCGGAGTAGAGTCCTGCATCGTGCAGCACGTACGCAAATGAACGCCAATACCAGTTGGGGTGATACGGGTTAAGCGACATCGCCTTGCGAGCCCATTCGACACCCTCATGTGCTCGGCCGAGGTCACGCAACATCTGCGCTCGGTACATCGCGGACAGCGCGTCACCGGGGTTGAGGGCAATGCTCCTCTCGGAATGGAACTCTGCTCGATCATATTGTTCTAACCGCTTGTAGAGGAGGGCCAGGATCCTGTGGCAGCGGGTATCGTTGTCGTCCAGAGCGAGCGCCCGACGCGCACTCGCGAGCGCGTGCTCGAGTTCCCCTGAGGAACGCGGGCTGACCCATTGCACGTAAATCGCCAAGGCGAGACACGCATGACCGGCCGCATACTCCGGATCCAGTTCAACCGCCTTCTCGAACAAACGGCGAGCTTCTGTGTTGTGCTCCTCACCCTCCAGGTTCAGCTCCTCAAGGCCGCGCAGGACATAGTCGTAGGCAACCATGTCATCGGGCGGCTTGCGCTTGGCGAACTGCGCGCCGGCCGCCTCGACCTGTCCAACGAGGGTTGCCACGATCGTCCGCACGACCTCGTCCTGCACCTCGAAAATGTCCTCCAACTCCCGGTCATACCGTTCGGCCCAGAGATGTGCATTACTCATTGCATCTATGAGCTGGGCCGTGATCCGGATCCGGCTGCCGGCGCGGCGAACGCTGCCTTCGACGACGTATTGCACGCCCAGCCTGCGCGCCACTTCAGCTGCGTTGATCTGCTCGTTGCGAAAGGCGAAAGCCGAATTGCGGGCGATCACGAAAAGGGTTCGGAAGCGGGACAGTTCGGTGGTGATGTCCTCCGCTATACCGTCGCTGAAATAGGTCTGCTGCGGGTCGCCGCTCATGTTCGCAAACGGCAAAACAGCGATCCGGGCTTTGCCGAGCATGGGCGCTGGCGCACGCACCGGCTGGTTCGCCGGGTTTGCGTGTCCCCGCATGTGAAATACGCGCAGAGGTTCGGCTATGTTCTTGACGTTGCGCGGACCGAGGTCCTCAAAAACGAAGTCGAGCTTGTTCTTGACCTGCTCGTATACGCTGGCCGCGATGCAAATTCCGCCCGGCTCCGCCAGCCCTTGCAAGCGATCGGCGATGTTGACCCCGTCGCCCTGAATGTCGTCGCCTTCGACGATGACATCTCCGAGATTGATGGCGATGCGAAATTCAAGCCGATGATCCGGCTGCCTTTCCGCATTGCGCTCACCTTCAATGCTCTGCACCTCGACCGAGCAGCGTACTGCATCGACGACACTGTGGAATTCCACCAACAGCCCGTCGCCCATGAGCTTGACCAGACGTCCGTGATGTGCGCTGATTTTTGGCTCAAAGACATCACGCAGTTCGGCCTGAAAACGGGCGCGCGTCCCCTCCTCGTCGAGCTGGCTAAGACGAGTATAGCCGACGACGTCGGCTATCAGGATGGCGGCGAGACGGCGCTCCATTTCCCCACGCGGTTAAAAGCTATTGCTCGTTTGAGTATACAGAGAGTCCGCGATGTTGCCATTCCGAAATGGATGCCGTATCGGAATACCAAATTTTGTGGCGTGAGCGTTTTTATGGAACCGCAGTGGGCGCGGGAGCCCTTCGGCCTCAGACTTTGGCAATTGAATCGATGTCGCGCCGACATCAGCGGGAACCACCTGTCACGACCTCGACAACCGAGTAGAGCCCGCGATCGGCTTTACGCACTCTGATGACGCGCTGTGCGCTCATGACCGCTTGCAGCGCGTTCGAACCGAGACCTTCCCTCGCCTGCCGGGCTCTGCAGCCAACGCTCGTCTGACGCTAGGTTTTTTGAGATAATGAGTGTTGGGCAGATCACTCGATTTGCCAACTTTCGAGGGAGGAAGTTCTAATGCCACTTTTCGTAACAACTGGGTGCTATACAGCCACGTCAGCGAAGGGGATGATTGACAATCCATCGAACCGAGAGAAGGCGGCCCGTGGCATCATGGAAGCAGCGGGCGGAAAACTGCATTCTTTCTACGTCACGACCGGCGAAACCGACTGGATGGCAATCACCGAATTCGACGATGGCGCTGGCTTGATCCCCGCACTTCTCGTCATCGGCGCATCGGGAGCCGTCTCAAATGTCAAAACCGTGAGGGCTTACACGGGGGCGGAATTCGAGGCCGCGCAAGAGAAGGCAGGCACAATCGCATCGTCATACAAGCCCCCGGCACAATAAGCAGACCACTGGTTGAAACATCTCGGGCAGCGGATCGAGCCTCCGCTGCCTGAAACGACGTGTTGGCGCAGCAGATTACCTTAAGGTGTCGGACAATGGCTGCCGCTTGAATCAGCTGCCCAAACATCTGCCATTTTTCGCCGGTCTTGGCGTCACTGCCATTGAGTTTGAACGCCGAAGCTGCACAAGCAACAGCAGTCTACGAACGCCAGTGTTGTCCGTTATCATGGCAACACGCGCTTCAAGGTCTATGTAGAGGAACGGCACGACCACCGCCATGCCCGCAGTGGTTTTGTGCCGATAGCATGTGTTTATTGAGGGTCCGGGACGCAGGCTCAAAAGTGCGCGTCCTCAAGGCCGCAGAATGGATCCACAGGGTTCACGCCAACGAAGGGCTTGCGACCAAGCATGCAATCAACGACGGCTTCCTGGACGCTGTCCATTGTGGAATACGCGTTGATGTAGGCCGGTACCCGTGGCGCATCATAGAGATGATAAGGATGCCCGAAGGAGATCATTATTGACGGAATATTCGTCCAAGGCCGATACATCGCCTTGAAGAGACCCCCGCCCCCCATGCGATGCCAGTCGACAAATATCCTGCCCCGCACGAGCAGCGACTCATCGCCCAGCGCATAGACCACGAGATCGAAATCATCAGGTGATGGCACAATGTCGGGTCGGTCAATCGTGACTTCGAAACCCTCCTTCTCCAAAAGCTCGGGAAGCACAAATTTCAGAGGCTGCGGGATAAGCGGATGGATGATACCTCCGTCGACCAGCAACACGCGCTTCGTCTTGGCCGGGTCGAGCGGAAAGATGCCTTGGACGTCCTTCACAAGCGTCGGCGATCGTCCGATGAACTCCCTCGATGCGGCTACGCTGTCCGGATGCGCAAGCACGCGGCGCGCTTCGGCGGCCTCAGGTAGAACATCCGACGGCTGAAAAAGCCTGAGGTGCGCCTTGAGCGCCAGCACGCGCAATACAGCTGCCTCGAGCCGCTCAGAGGTAATTCGGCCGTCTTCAACGGCGGCCTTAACCGCAGCCATATCCTTCTCGGGCGCATCGCTGAAGAGGATCATATCACAGCCATTGGCAATGATGTCGGGCATTGTCTCTGTATGGTGGCCCCAAGCTGAAAGACCTCCCATGGGTGTCGCGTCGGAGACGATGATGCCGTTGAAGCCGAGCTCGTTCCGCAGGAGGTCAACGTTCAACAACCTGGAAACCGAGGCCGGTCGGAAGGCTTCAAGATCGGCATCCGGCACTTTCGACCGGACATAGGCCGGAAACGAAATATGCCCGCTCATTACAGCCAGCACGCCTTCGTTGATCAGCGTTTTGTAGAGGCGACCGAAGGTTTTCTTCCACGCCTCCACCGAAAGCGGATTTGTCGTGGTAACAAGGTGCTGATCGCGGTCGTCGTATCCCTCGCCAGGCCAATGCTTCGCGGTGGCAGCCACACCATTTCGCTGGAGACTACGAACATTGGCAACCGCATGACGCTCGATCTTGTCGACATCGGAGCCATAAGAACGGGTACCGACGATCGGTGATCGGAAGGCGGCATTAATGTCAACAACTGGCGTGAACGACCAACGAACACCCATGGCGCGCCCTTCGCGTGCCAGGATTTCCGAAGTTCTCTCTGTTGCCGAGACATCGTCAACAGCCGCAAGCCCAAGTTGGCCGAGCACCGGGGTGCCGAATGCAAATGAATGTCGGCTGCCTTCAAGGTCAGCGCTGATGACAGGGGGAACTTTGCTCCTTGACACGAGGTCGGAAATGACCCGCCGCTCGAAGTCAAGATCGGGCGTAAAGAAGCGGGTTACGCCGCCAGGTTTTAGCGTACCAATGCGTTTGAACTCCTCCTCATCGGTCCCGATCATGATCAAGATGAAGAGTTGTCCTATCTTATCGTCGAGGTCGAGCGAGGCATAAACGTCACGAACCCAAAGGATCGCAGGCTCATCGAGGTTGAAAGGCGCTTTTCGAAGTTCTTCGTAGGCCGTCATGATTCTCTCCCCCAAGGTGGCACGTCGACCGAGTGGTCACGTTCGCATTTGCACGATACCGGTATCGTGCAGCTCCGAACCAAGGAAATACCACCCTACCTTCTCATTCGAACTGCATTTGCCGGCCGCCGTCGCCTACTCTAGCCGCTATCTGGAGTTACGGCGTGTCCCGCCGAGCCTCTAGCCATTATGCCACTCTGCGCCGCAGGCTGCCAACGATAGTGCCGATCTCTTCCTCCAGATGCCGCCCTCGATAGACGAACGACGTCTCCTGGCGCGTATTGGCCATGTCGATCGGCGCTAAGCCACTTGTAAGAGCCGATGCAAAGAAAGTCCGTGTCGATGGCCATTATCTTGCTAGTAGCTTCGGAACTTTGTGCAGCCGAACCCCGATCCTTGAGAAGGCCCCTCGACCGCTTCCATCTGAGTCAAGCCATCGGCAGCATTGCTTAAGTTGAGCAGTGGATCAGCGAATACGTCGATCTCGGCGCCTCGCTGGGGAGCGGTTTCGAATGCGGCCAGAAGGCGCGATCACCCGACCGCACTATAAGCTATAACTGGCGGTAGGGCCTTACGCCCTAGCCTCACCGGCTTTGACGATGCCCTCTGCCCTGAGAGGCAACTTCGTAAAGGAGCAGCCGGTTTCAGCTCTAGCGCTCCATTTTGAGCCTTTGATCGAAAGCCTCAATAACCAAATTTATCAGTTCCTGATGGATTTCGCGGCGTGAGTGCCCATCACCGTCCGAGCAAATGGGCTCGTCGATGTCTGCGGATTTGGCCATCTCGGCCGCATCCGGTTTACACACTCCGAACATGCTATAATGGCTTGCGTTCCTTAACGTGGAATAGATGCCCCTCGGAATGGCCCTTGCAATTCCCGAGGCGAGCATCGTCCGGGGGATCGTTCCAGGTTGGCCAAGGTTTATGATCTCGACGGGGATCGAAACCTTCAAAAAAGATCTGATCTGAAAGACATCTACCGGAGCAGGGTCGATTGCCATTGCAAACGCAATGCGCCTGTCCCGATTGTCGCGATCAGCAAGTTTCATGTCCATCGCATGAAGGTCGACGCCACTTTGTTTTACCCATCCGCAAAGCGAAGGATTGAGAGCATCGTTGTCACAGTAACTCCCCAGACGGATTGGATCGATACGACCACCAGCCAAAGCCAAGGCTGTATTCCCGCCCATCGAAAGCCCAAGCACACCCGTCTTTTCGGGCTCAAGGTGGCCTTCGAAAACCGTTTGCTTTTCCAAAGCGTCGAGCGTTGCGCTGATATCCGCAGGCCTTATCCAAAGCTTCATCGTTTCGGCTGCTGACCGGTTAACTCCTCCGTTCCCGAAATGAAAAGGAGCTGCCACGATGAACCCCTGCTTGGCCAATGGCGCTGCAATCCAACTCATCGCTTGGGGAGTTCCCCCCAAACCAGCGCCATGAGATAGCAAAATCAAAGGGTGTCTTCCGTGCGCGATAGGGGCGTCGAGCATCGCGTCCGTTCCGTAAAAGAACTGACTTTCGCCGAGCGTGACAGGCTTGCCACCAGCGTCGGCCGGATACCAAACGGTCACGGGAAATTCAGTGCCTCGCTCCTTGGAGGGCGCTGTGATCTGCCGGACGCCGACGAGTGCACTGTCTGCGGTTGAGCGCTGCGCTAGCGCCATTGAAAGGACGCTGGCGCAGAACATTGCAACGATTTTGATCAGCATTTTCCTCGAAGCTCCTCATAGCCGTGGGTTATGTCGGAACTTGTCGTGGATTGAAGAGCGACGCGCCCAAGATCACGATTTCGAACGTCCAAGATCGCGATTTAGGTATCGCGCATCGGCGTTTGAACTCACGCGGGGGCTATCGAATGGAAGCTTCTTTGGGCAGACCGGGCGCGGTAGAACTCTCACCTCCAGCGCTCCGATAACGGCTCGGAGTCATGCGCGTGATCCGCAGAAATTCCCTATTGAAGTTTGACTTTGTGCCAAACCCGGACTCCAGCATGATTGTCGTTATCTGATCGCGTGTCGTCACCAGCCGCTGTTTGGCATCGTTCACTCGATATTCGTTCACCACCTGCGAGACGTTGCGACCGTAGGTTCTGTTCAAAGCGCCGGAAATCTGACGTCCTGGAATACCTGAACGCCGTGCAAGCCGCTCTAACGTCAGGTCTGGGTCACGATAAAGATGCTGCTCCCGCATCAATGTATCGATGTGGTCCGCGATCGCTTTATCCTCCGTAGCATCCGACGGCATCTGGGGTGTCGATGAGGAACGGTCGAAATCGTCCGAAAGGACATCCCCCTCATCGGCGGGACGGGCATTATCCGCAACAGTGGCTGCGTAACCGGCAATGGCCAGCCATAGAACGCTCGCAATCGTAAGAGCCATTCGGCCCTGCTCGCCCTTTCCAAGGAAAAAATCAACCGCCACTATGGCATCGATGAAGGACGTCACGACCAGCATAACCGCCACTGCGACAAGCGCCTTGTGAGCAGTCCACTCATCAGCGATGCGTACAGAGGAAAGCGCGTCCGGCCCCTCTTTGGCAGTCTTGAGAAGTGCAAGGCCGTAGCCGAGGTAGGTGGCAAAAAGGACGATATCGATTGGAGCACGCCATAGGGTGACCAGAATGGCAACGAGGATCGCAGGCAGCAGGTGCGGCAGGATATCATGGGACGTTGCGAGCCTATCGCGTCGCAGCTGATTAAACGCGGCAAAGCATAGAGCCGGAAGGATCGCCGCCACGACTGGCTGAATGAGACGCGCGGGATACCAACCCAGGTTCCAATTCAAACCCGACAGGATCGCCTGAGCGGCAAACGTTGCAATGAGCAGAGAAAACAGACCGAGTTATATTCCGCCTGCCGCATCGTTCGAAAGAGGATGAGGCAAAGAAGAAGGGATATGACAAATGGCAAAGGGATCGAAGGCATCGCTGAAGGTGACACTTTTTCCTGTACCAGCGACGATACAGGATAGATTGTTTTCTTCAATGACCGCAAAGGCGCATTGTTGCCATCTCTGTCACGGCGGAATTACTCGAAAAAGCAAGACGCGCGTGTGCGAGGCAAACGGCACTTACGATCGACTTCACTTTTCTCGACGACGAGAAGGTATAGGCGATGTCGCGCGGTCAAGATCAATCTATCATCCCTTCACCCTGAAGGTAGCCTTTTTTCCGGGGATCGGGCATGAGAATGGCGGCGACGAGCGCAATGACCATCATTGCGGTCACGTACCAGAAGAACCAACTCTCGTGACCGATTGACTTGAACCAAAGCGCGAAATACTCCGCCGTTCCGCCGAAGAGCGCATTGCCGATCGCATAGGCGAAGCCGACACCGAGTGCTCTCACCTGTGCCGGGAACATTTCCGATTTCACGATACCGCTGATGGACGTGTAGAGACTGACGACTGCAAGGGCGCCCGTGACGAGGAAAAAGGCGCTGTATGCGCTTGTGGTGCGTCCTATGACGGTGAGAAATGGAACGGTCGTCAGAATGGAAAGACCGGCCCATAAAAGCATGGAATTGCGCCTGCCGATCCTGTCAGACATGGCGCCAAAGAGCGGCTGCATCAGCATGTAAACGAAAAGGACCGTCGTCATCGTCAGGCTTGCGACTTCCTTGTCGAAGCCGGCGGTATTGACGAGGTATTTTTGCATGTACGTGGTGAACGTGTAGAAAATCAGCGATCCCCCGGCAGTGTAGCCGACGACGATGAGAAACGCGCGTAAATGGTTGCGCAAAAGGCCACTCAGCGTCCCCGCCTCCTGCATCGTGCGGGTCTCTTCAGTCGACGTCTCCTGGAGCGAGCTTCGCAGATAGAGCGCGATCACGGCTGCCACGCCACCAATGGCAAAGGGAATACGCCAACCCCACGCACGCAGCTGCGCTTCGTCAAGGAACTGCTGTAGGATGACAAGGACGAGCACGGCGAGCAGCTGGCCGCCGATCAGGGTGACATATTGAAATGAGCCGAAGAAGCCGCGGCGACCGGCAAGCGCTACCTCACTCATATAGGTCGCGGTCGTGCCATACTCGCCGCCCACAGAAAGCCCCTGGATGAGGCGCATGAGAAGGAGCAGAAGCGGCGCGAAGACGCCGATCGAGCTGTAGGTTGGCAAAATGGCGATAACAAAGGATCCGCCGCACATCATCGTAACCGAAATCAGCATCGCACGCTTGCGGCCCACCCGGTCGGCAATGCGCCCAAACAACCACCCCCCGATCGGTCGCATGAGAAAGCCCGCCGCAAAGATAGCAGCAGCATTCAGCAATTGACTGGTCGCGTCGCCTTCCGGGAAAAACTCCGACGCGAAATAGAGTGCTAGGAACGAGTAGACATAGAAATCGTACCATTCAACAAGGTTGCCCGAAGCACTCGCCATGATTGCAAAAACGCGTCGCCTCGTATCTGTTGCGTCAGGCGAAAGGGGAACTGAAGTCATGGGCTCTCCGAGTTCGAAATATGTTGCCGAAGCGGGTTTCTCAACCACTCGTTGATTAATTGATATCCGTTGCAGAATGCCACACGTCAGGGGAGAGCGAAACCATAATTTTGCACGGTGCCTGGTGCTGATCACAGACTACTCCGAGCAATCGATCTGATCTTTCTCCGGTCGCGTCTCGCGCCAACGTCAACGCGGGCTTCGGTCCTGCGTGGACTTTCTCAAGGGTGACATTCCGCCACCCGGCACGAGCGCGTCCACCAACGGAACGACAATTGACGCCGCGGCTGACTGACGCGGAAGTTTGCCACAGGATCGAAATTCTTAGACGTAGCGCGTTCGGCGACAACATCAACGCACACCGTGAATGCCTTAGAGTGTCACCAGCTCGGGAGATTCCTAGACGACCGATATAATTGTCACCGCCAAGTTCTGAAGAACCAGGCGATGGCCGCGACAACCGAAGAACGTTGTTAAATGGGGGACGGAAATCGTCCCTTTTAACGTAAGAGCTGATCATCTCGTAGGCACCTCGCGTCCCGAACCGACGGCGCGTCCGAAATACGGCCGCCGCTCCGTTTCGCTTGCTCTTAGGGAATGACGGAGCCTCAACAGGTCCTTGCGGGCTACGAGGCCGACGAGCTGGCCGTTATCGGGATCGACGATTGGAATGCGGCCGGCATCGGTTGCCAGCATCAGATCGGCAACGTAACCGACCGTGTCATCGGGGTGAGCAAGCGGCACGGAGCTATCGGACACCAGATCGGCGAGCGGCTGACTGCGCTCCACACGTTCCTGCTGCCAGCGCAGAGCGTCACCGCGCGACATCCGACCCTTGAGGATGCCTAGGTCATCGACTACCGGATAGACCCGGTGCGTCTTCGATCGCGTGGCAAAGAAATCGATCGCCTCCCCGGCGGTCATATCGGCCCTGAGGCTATCGACCTTGGAGATCATGATGTCACGAGCGCGGGCAAATTCGAAGGGATCGATGCCATATTCGCGCGTGATGTGCTGGCCACGGCGGGCGATCTTTTCCGTCAGGATCGAGCGGCGCAGCAGGAGAACGGTGACCGCGTAGGCCGCCACCGTTGCCGCCAGCAGAGGCAGCAGCGCCTGGACATCGCCGGTCAGTTCGACGGCGAAGAAAGTGCCGGTCAGCGGCGCCCGCATCGTGCCGCCCATCATCGCCGCCATGCCGAGCAGCGCCCAGAAGCCCGGATCGCCCGGCAGGACAAGTCCGACAAGCCAGCCGAGCGCACCGCCGAAAATCAGGAGCGGCGCCAGCACGCCGCCCGAGGTGCCCGATGACAGCGCCACGAGCCAGATCGCCGCCTTGACCAGCAGGATTGTCAGCACCGCTTGCGGCAGCAGGCTGCTGTTCAGGAGACCATCGATGATATCGTAGCCGACGCCGAGAACTCGCGGTTCTATGAGCCCGCCAAGCCCGATGATCAGCCCGCCCAGCGCCGGGCACCACATCCAATGGATGGGCAGCGCTTCGAACACGTCTTCAATCTTGTAAAGAAGCGTTGTCAGGATGCCCGACTGCAGGCCGGAGAGGATGCCCATTCCGGCGCAGAGCAGGATACCCCACCAGGGCAGATCCATGTGGAATTGTCTTGGAAAGAGAGGACCTGCTTCGAACAGGAAAGGGCGCCAGCAGATCGACACGCAGGCGGCGACGGCGACAGGAATGAAGCTGCGCGGCTTCCATTCGAACAGCAGCAGTTCGACGGCCAGCATGATCGCGGCGATCGGCGAACCAAAGATCGCAGTCATGCCTGCAGCGGCACCGGCGACCAGCAGCGTCTTGCGCTCTGCCGAACTCAGGTGAAAGCATTGGGCAAAGAGCGAACCAATCGCGCCGCCGGTCATGATGATCGGGCCTTCAGCGCCGAAAGGGCCGCCGGTTCCGATCGAGATTGCCGAGGAAATCGGCTTCAAGATCGCCACCTTTGGCGACATCCGGCTGCCGCCGATCAGGATCGCCTCGATTGCTTCAGGAATGCCGTGGCCGCGGATCTTCTCCGAGCCAAAACGAGCCATCAAGCCAATGACAAGACCGCCGAGAACCGGGATTACTACCATCCAGACCGAGCGCGGTGCTGCGGCCAACGAGACGGCATGGGTACTAAGGCGGCCGAACCAGACGAGGTTGGTCACCAGCGAAATGAGGCTGACCAGGGCCCAGGCGGCAAAAGCGCCGCCGGTGCCGACGATCAGCGCCATGCCGATCAGAGCGATGACGCGCTTGTCGGTGGTGAAGTCTCCGGCTTCGCGCCGCGAAAGGCCGCCCATGAAATCATGCGGCCGGTGGGTATTTTGTGGGGACATGGGGGTTCCTGTTGACAGGCTGGCAATGAAGGCCCAGATATATCGTATTACGATCTAATGCAAGTCATGCTTTGAGGAGCAGGCCGATGCCCAAGGAAGCCCTGACAGAGACCGAATATGAGGCACTTGCCAATCTGAGATACCGGATCCGCAAATTCCGCCAGTTCAGCGCCGGGGCGGCCAGCCGTCTCGGCCTTTCACCACCGGAGCATCAAGCGCTTCTCGCCATCAAGGGGTTGGGGATCCGTGGCGAAATGAGCGTTTCCAGCCTCGCGGAAAAGCTGTTTCTGGCGCGTGCCGCGGCCACGGAACTGACGGAAGGATTGAAAGCCCGCGGCTTTCTGACCGTCGTCATCAAGCCGAAGCGCCGCATCGTTGTTCGATTGACAGATCAGGCGGAAGAGCTATTGCGTCGACTGACGCCTGCCCATCTTTATGAGATCCGGGAAATGGCGCCGGAGTTGATGCAGGCGCTGCGCGCGCTGCAGGATCACCGGCGGATGGAGATGGCGGCATGGATGCAGTGATCTTGCCGGTAGCAAGCCAATGACGGCAGGGGATTGATGGCCAGGAAGCAGATAGACGATCTGACGGATGCCGATTACGAGGCGCTGTCCAACCTGCGCCATGCACTGCGACAGTTCATGGATTTCAGCGCCTCGGCTGCTCACGAAGAAGGATTGCCGGCGCAGCAGCATCAGTCCCTGCTCGCCATCAAGGGCCACCACGGCGAGGAAGCGATGTCGGTCGGCCTGCTTGCCGAGCGGCTGCTGATCGCGCCGCATTCGGCAACCGAACTCGTCGGCCGGCTGGTTGCGGCGGGATATGTGTCGCGCACCGTCGATCCCAACGACAAGCGCCGCCACACGCTTGCGCTGACCCAGAAGGCCGAAGCGGTCCTCAAACGGCTGACGGCCATTCATCTGAGCGAGATTCGCGAGATGGCGCCACGGCTGATCGCCATCCTGCACGGCCTCCAGGATGGAGTTGAGCTAAATGGTCGCGCGAACATAGGTAGTCAGAAAGGCAATCCGTTTGAAACATGGATGTCAAACGTAAAGAGTCGATAGACGTATTTCTTACCAGGGGATCCGATGCGGCACATATATACCTCGATGTCTGTATCCGAGGTATTTGCGTGGAGGCCGCTGTCGACCTGGTTCTATCATGCGTGACGGCCGAAGGCGCTCCGGCGACCTGCATCGAAGCATGGCAAGCGCAAAAGGTATTGAACGAGACATCGCTTTAGCGGGACGTATTCACTTAGCCCGGATACCTTCTTCAGCGCGTTTCTCACCTCGATCGTTCACGATCCGCGTTTCGACGACCGCGCGTCATTCACACACCGAACGGGAACGTTTCCGCCCTCGTCGGGCGCGCGCGGCCGGCGGCGCCTCGACTTCGCGGATCTGCACCGCCTGCCGGAAGACACGCCGCATATCGAGACCAGTCTACAGGCGGACGAAATCATCACCGCAATCAATGTTCCCTTGAAGCCGCGGTTCGCGCGCTCGAAATATCTGAAGATCAGAGATCGCGAATCCTACGGCTTTGCCAGATGTGGTTGTATCGGGAGTATTGCCAATCCTGGCTGGAATACCAACGCTAGGAGCCGCAAGCCAAAAGTCACAAACGCAAAAATAGCCGCCCCCGCAAACTGCCTGAAGGCCCCGCTTGGCCTGCACCAGGAAATCTCCGCTTTGGCGGCGTCAGCTCAAGATCTCCCTCGATGAAACGAAGGAACAGGTCTTGCGGGACGCCTTGGAGAAAGCGGACACGACTGGCTGACCAGCCAAGCTCCGCCGGCACATGGCGGAGCTTACAATTTGGGAGCAATGTTCGGGAGCGAGCATGCTGGAAGCGCGTGGCAGTCGCACGATCGGTTCGATAGCAACCGGTATTCTGGTGCTGGCTTTGCTTATGTCACTCAGCCGATCATCGCGCCCCTCATCATTTTGTTGTTCGTGATAGCCTTGGTATGGCCGTGTCAAGCCACCTTGCAGTGTTGGCTTCCAATGTACGTCGCACGGACGGACGCATGCAATAAAACTTGACGTGTACGTCGATGAGGCGTACAACGCCATCTAACTTCTAAGGCAGGAGGCGACTATGCTTGCTTTCAAAGACATCACTGTCGATATCGACGAGCCGAGCAACGCGCGGATGAATTTCCGTACGAAGCCTCGTATCAAGGATGCCATTCACCGGGCGGCTGCGCTTTCTGGCATGGACGATTCCGCCTTTACGATCAATGCAGCCTACAAGTCTGCAATCGAAACGATCGCGGCCCACGAAGCGACCGGTCTTAAGGCTGTCGATCACACGGCATTTTTCGAGGCTCTCGATAATCCGCCTGCGCCGACGAACAGCCTGAAGGACGCTTTCAAGCGTCATCGCGAGACCGTCGTTTCCAAGTAATGGCAGAAGACGAAAAGCCGAAACTCCTCATCGAGCCGCTCGATCCTTCCAAACACGATCGGGCGGCTTTTTCGTGTGGCGTTAGCCAAGTCGATAACTTTATCAAGAAGACGGCCAACAAGCTCACGAAAGCAGATAATCTTCGTGTTTGGGTGCTGACGGCGGAGGACGAGAAGTCGATCATCGGCTTCTACGCGATCAACGCTCATTCGATCTATTACGACGAACTACCGGAGAAATTCGCCCGCAATCGTCCGGGGCACGGCGCGATACCTGCCGCGTACATCTCCATGGTCGGTCGCGACGAACGATTCAGAGGCGGTGGATACGGCGGCATTCTTCTTGCCGATTGCCTCCAACGGATTGTCCGGATTGCGGAGCAGATCGGCACGGCCGTCATCGTCCTGGATGTAATCGATTGCGGAGACCCCGGAAAAACGCAGCAGCGCAAGGAGCTCTACATCGGATACGGGTTTCAGCCTTTTCCCTCTATGCCGATGCGGATGTTCCTGCCTATTGCAACGATCAAGGATCTCGTCGGTTGAGCCCGCTTGCCATCCGAGCTTGCTCAGTTGCGGTATAGGACTGCTTGAGAGAATTGCCTGGTTGTCAGAGATTGGCCATCACCCACCGTATTCCAGTTCCCGCCTAAGTTTGTCTGGTATTGCTGGACGAAGGTCTTGAAGGGATCAGAACCTCCGACCCACCATTTCATCTCGGGCTGCAATGGCCGGCCTCTGTTTCATCGATCAAGGTTCACTTTGCAAAGCGTCCTTGACTCCCACGATCAGGAGCGCGACTGCGGCAATCGCGATCGGTATGGAGACGAGCATAGCCAATGGACTGACGTATAGGCCTGCGTGTTCGCAAGACTCAAAGACGACTCTCAGTATGCCGATCAAATAATAGCTGATCGCAATAATGGAGACGACTTCGACCGCACGTTGCTCACTTGGGTGTTGGCTACGCTCGTGCTCACGCTCATCCCCTGGATCTAAAGGGATGTCCTCGCCGAAACTTAAGGCAGAGTGGTACATTCGGAGGACCGGAACAAGGCCGCCGACCGGCATTCGCCAGTCAGGTCAGTCTCGAAATAAAGCATTGTGTTCCAGCAACTGCCGATAAAACGCAATAATCTATCTATTTTATAGATTTTATTTGATTAGCTTCTTCGTGGCAGGCGCCTTCGATCCTCCCAAGCTCGACGCGCCTGCATGGGGACGAAACTTCCAGGAGAGAATATTATGAACGCAATTTCCCTTATGCGGCGGCACCTCAAGGCCGCCGCGGCCGCAGCACTCATCGCCGCGGCGATGTTGCCGATGGCGGCGCACGCTGGTCCGACACTCGATAAGATCAAGGAACGCGGTGTCATCAAGGTCGGCGTCGGCACGACGCCTGGCTTCTTCACGCCCGACAGCAATGGCCGCTGGCAAGGCTTCTTCGTGGATTTTGGCCGGGCGCTCGCCGTGACCGTCTTCAACGATCCGGACAAAGTCGAGTTCACCAACTCCTCGCCGCAGCAGCGCCTGCCGGCATTGCAGTCCGGCGAGTTTGACATCCTTCTCTCTGGTGTCACCGAGACCATCACCCGCGCCTTCAAACTTGGTTTCCATTTCGGTCCGGTCGTCTTCTACGACGGACAGGGGCTGCTGGTGCGCAAGGATCTCGGCGTAGCCAAGGGCGAGGACCTCGACGGCGCCACCATCGGCGTCCAGAGCGGCACCACTGGCGAACTCAACATCGCCGATTTCTTCCGCAAAACCGGCAAGAAATTCACGCCGGTAACAATCGAGGAGACAAGCGAATTCACCAAGGCGCTGGATACCGGCCGCGTCGATGCTCTAACTCAGGATTCGACCGACCTCGCTGCCAAGAGAACCCAGCTCAAGAGCCCTGATGACTATGTTCTCCTGCCCGAGCGCCTGTCGAAGGAGCCGCTCGCACCGGCCGTCCGCGGCGGTGATGACCAGTGGCTGGAAATCGTCAACTGGACGGTCTTCGCAACGGTTCAGGCCGAAGAACTCGGCATCACCAAGGACAATGTCGATAGCTTCCTGACCAGCGAGGATCCGACGATCAAGCGCTTCCTCGGTGTCGATCCATCGCTTGGGGAGGCGATCGGTCTCGATCCGAAATTCGCCTATCACATCATCAAGGCCGTCGGTAACTACGGCGAAATCTTCGAACGCAACGTCGGCAAGGGCACGGCGCTCAATTTCGACCGCGGCTATAACCAGCTGTGGACGAAGGGCGGCCTGATCTATTCGCCGCCCTTCCGTTGAGCATCGCCGTGCTGTCGCAAGCGAGTTCGCATCATCAACTCGGGCCGGGCTTTTCTAAGCCCGGCTTGGGCACCATCCGCCGCTGGATCGGTCCATCACCGGTCCAACAGATCGCCGTGCTCTTCTTCATCGTCGCGGTCTTCTGGTATCTCGGCGGCAACATCGTCGCCACCATGCAGCGACTGGGCCTGCGCCCCGGTTTTGCCTTTCTCGGCCAGCGGGCCAACTTCGAGATCGGCGAGAGCCTGATTTCCTATTCTTCCGCCGACACCTACGGCCGCGCACTGCTGGCGGGCCTCGTCAATACGGTCGCCGTCTCCGCCTTCGGATGTCTCTTCGCCACCATTCTCGGCGTTCTCCTTGGCATCGCCCGCCTGTCGCGCAACTTGCTTCTTTCAAATGTCGTGCGGGCCTACGTGGAGATCTTCCGCAACACGCCGCTCCTCCTCCAGCTCTTCGTGTGGAGTTCCCTCTTTCACAGCCTGCCGGCGCCGCGCCAGGCGATCCAATTTTCAGGCAACGTCTTCCTCACCAATCGCGGCATCTTCGTTCCGCGCCTTACCCTGGAAGGCCCCTCGATGCTCATCTGGCTGCCCCTTGCAGTTGCAGTAGGCGGCGCGACAACCTTTCTCGCGCGCCGGCTATTTTTCGGCCAGCACTACTATGCAAGCCGGGTCGCCGCCGTTGCTCTCGCCGCCACGATCGCCTTTCTGTGGCTGGCGGACGTTTCCATCTCCGCCGAGCTGCCCGCGAAAGGCGGTTTCAACATTCGCGGCGGCCTGTCGTTGACACCGGAATTCGCCGGTCTCTTGACAGGCTTGGTCTTCAATTCGGCTGCGACTATCGCCGAAATTGTACGCAGTGGCATCCAGTCTGTCGGAAACGGACAGTGGGAGGCGGCGCGCGCGTTAGGGCTTGGGCCCGGCCACATCATGCGCCTGATCGTGTTGCCACAAGCGCTACGCGTGATCACGCCTCTGATGACCTCCAGCTATCTCGACCTCACGAAAAACTCGAGCCTGGCCGTGGCTATTGGCTTCCCCGATCTCGTCAGTGTCGCCAATACGACCGCGAATACCACCGGCCAATCGCTGGAAGCGATTGCGATCATCGCCGTGGCCTATCTCACGCTGAACCTCGCCGTCTCGCTGGCGATGAATCTCTACAATCGCCGCATCGTGCTGAAGGACACCCGCCGCAAATGAGCGAATTGCAGATCGCCGCGCCCCGGCGGCTCGTTCCTCGCCGGCTTACCGCCGCCGGTCTCATAGACAGCAAGGCCAATACGGCAATCACACTCCTCTTTGGTGCAATCCTTCTCTGGCTGTTTTCGCCGATCTGGCGCTGGGCTTTCGAGAATGCTGTATGGACAGGATCAGCTCAGACCTGCGCCGCCGAGAGTGCCGGCGCCTGCTGGGCCTTCATCGGCGCAAAACTTCGCTTCATCCTCTTCGGCTTCTACCCGCCTGAGCTGCAATGGCGCCCCGCGCTTGTCCTACTTGGCATCGGCGCCATGCTATCGCTCTCCGCCAGTCCGCGTTTCTGGAGCGTGAAGCTCGTGCCGCTCTGGCTGCTCACGCTTCTTCTCGCCTGGCTATTGATGACGGGTATCGCTGTCCGGCCCGTAGTCCCCGCCAACCAGTGGGGCGGCTTGCCGATCACCATCCTCGTCTCGCTGGTCGGGCTTGCGAGCGCCTTTCCGCTGGCACTGGTGCTTGCACTCGCGCGACGCTCCTCAATGGGCATCCTGCGCACACTGTCGGTAATTTTCATCGAATGCCTGCGCGGCGTACCGCTGATCGCGGTCCTCTACGTCGCAATGTTGATTGTACCTATGGCCTTGCCGGCAGAGACGCTGCTGGACAAGCTTGCGCGGGCGCAGATCGGCATTACGCTGTTCGTCTCAGCCTATCTCGCAGAGATCATCAGGGCCGGGCTGCAATCGATCCCGGCCGGGCAAACAGAGGCAGCCCATTCGCTCGGCCTTGGCTACTGGCGCACGGCGCAGTTCGTCATCTTGCCGCAGGCCCTGAGGGCGGTCATCCCCGCAATCGTCAACCTGTCGGTCGGCATCCTGCTCAATACCTCGCTCCTTGCCGTCATCGGGATCTCCGACCTCCTCAACACTGCCAAGATCTCCGCGGCGGATCCCAATTGGCTGGGTTTCTATACGGAAGCGTTCTTCTTTGCGGGGACTCTTTATTTTGCAATCAGCTTCGCGGCTTCGCGTTACAGCCTTTGGCTGGAGGCAAGGCTGCGGCGAGGCGGCAAGTAGCAGGGGAGCGAATTTGATCGATTCCACGCAAGGAATCCAGGCAACGAAAGCGTGGCGCCGCAAGACACCATCGCGGTCCCAGGAAACACGACACCTCCTGGTTCAAACCACTCAAGTTTCGCTCCCGAAGGACCGGGAATATCCCTGGCCACAAGCTCGGCACCTGTCATCCGAGGCCCGGGACGGTTGCGGCGTATAGCCGACGCAAAGACATTTCGTAATACATCAATTCCGTAGAATTTGATCACTTACCTTCTTTGTCGACTTCTTTCACCAATAGGCAAGCAATCTGGGAGAAGAAAATGGAAGCAGCAGCCTTGAAACCGGCTTATCGCATCGGCCCTACGGCAACCCGCCTGACCAGTGAGGAGGAAGCACTCTCGACCGCGCGAGCGCTCGCAAAGGAATTTGCCGCCGGCGCTGCAGAGCGGGACGCCAATCGATTGCTGCCTCATGCCGAGCTGGATGCGCTCTCCCAATCCGGATTGCTCGCAGTCACGGTTCCCACGGAATATGGTGGGATCGACGTGTCGAATGCGGTGCTGGCCGAGATTACCGCCATTCTGTCCGAAGCGGACGGCTCCATCGGGCAGATCCCGCAGAACCACTTTTACATTCTCGAGGCGCTGCGTACCGACGGAAGTGAAGAACAGAAGCGCTATTTCTTCGGTCGGGCACTCGTTGGCGACCGGTTCGGCAACGCGCTTTCGGAACGCGGAACCAAGACGGTTGGTCACTACAACACCCGGATCGTCCGCGATGGATTTGGCTACCGCATCGATGGCCGAAAATTCTATTCGACCGGGGTGATTTTCGCCGATTGGATTGCCATTTTCGCCTTGGATGCCGAAGACAAGCTCACGATGTCCTTTGTGCCGCGCGGAACGGACGGCATCGAGATCATCGACGACTGGGACGGTTTTGGCCAACGCACGACAGGCAGCGGCACAACCGTGCTCGACAATGTTTATGTCGCGGCCGATGCCGTCATTTTCCATCATAAGGGCTTCGAGCGTCCGACCACCATCGGTTCGGTTGGCCAGATCATTCATGCTGGCATCGATCTCGGTATCGCGCGGGCTGCTTTTGCCGAAACAGTCGATTTCGTTCGAACGAAGTCGCGCCCCTGGATGAACAGCGGCGTCGAGCGCGCTTCCGATGATCCGCTGACAGTCGCCAAGCTCGGCGAGATCGCCATTCGGCTGGAGGCGGCGACGGCGACGGTCAAGAACGCCGGCCTTAAGGTCGACATCGCGCAAATCGATCCGACGGAAGAGAACGTCGTGGCCGCAACGCTTTCGGTCGCCGCTGCCAAGGTCCTCACTACCGAAATCGCGCTCGACGCAGCCAATACACTTTTCGAATTGGCCGGCAGTTCATCCACCCGCACCAGTCTTAATCTGGACCGCCATTGGCGCAACGCCCGCACCCACACGCTGCACGACCCGGTGCGCTGGAAATATCATGTGGTCGGCAACTATCACCTCAACGGGACAATCCCGCCGAAGAACGGCGCTCTCTGAAAAGAGTAAGATCCCCGTTCGCCCTAGCGAACGGGGATCATTTCTTCAGGGCCGCCCCGCCTTGTGTCAGCTGTAAAGGCTAACCGTCGGGATCCTGTCGTTCAGGATGAAATCGCCTACTTCCTTGGCCTTGTAGTACACCGGATCGTGCAGCGTGTGGGTGCGGACGTTGCGCCAAAACCGGTCGAAGCGATAGGATTCTGCCGTCGAGCGCGCGCCGGTGAGCTCGAAGACCCGTGCGGTAATGTCCAGCGATACGTGCGTGGCATTGACCTTCGCGGCGTAGGCTTCGGCCGCCGCTTCGCCGCGCTCGCGTGCCGTCACCGCCCGGCCACGCAAAAGCGCCGTCTGCACCGTGAGTGCTGCCGAATCGGCCAGTGCGATCGAGGCCTTTAGGGCGGAGCTGAACTCGCCGATGCGCTCGAGGATATAGGGATCGTCTGCTGCCCGCTCCACGCCGGAGCTAATCCAGGGACGCGTGGTGTTCCGCACGTAATCGGCCGCTGCCCTGAGCGCACCCTCGGCGGTGCCCAAATAGAAGTTCACGAAGACGAGTTGGATGAGCGGCGTATTGAAGGTTGGAAGCGCGGGCGGCACAGCGTTGATCTCGACCGGCGCGCCTATGAAATCCTCCTCATAGACAGGAAAATCATGGAACTCGACGCTGCCGCTGTCGGAAAGTCGCTGGCCGATATTGTTCCAGTCATCGTTGGCCACATAGCCAGGCCGGTCGGTCGGTACGGCAAAATTGGCGATTTTGCCGTCGAGAAGCGCGTTGGCGTTGATGTAGTCGGAGATGCGTGCGGCCGTCGAGAAGGATTTGCGCCCGTTCAACACATAGCCGTTGCCGCGGCGGGTTAGCACAAGGCCGGGATCGCGCGGATTGACGGCGGCGCCCCAGTAATAGTCCTTGGCCACCGTCGCTGATCCCAGCGCATGGACCCGCGCCGCGTCCTCGATCGCCCAGTAGATGTATTGGCTGTTGACGAAGTGATAGCCGAGCAACTGGCCGATCGAGCTTTCGCCGCGCGCCAGGACGCGAACCAGCCTGAGCCCGTCCACCCAGTCGAGCCCGCCTCCCCCGATCTCAGGCGCGTGCAGCGCGTTCAACAGTCCCGCATTCTTCAGCTTGACGATCTCGGCTAGCGGCGGCCGCCCCTCGCGATCGAGCTCCGCGCCGCGGGCCGCAAGCTCCGCCGAGAGCTGCTCGGCGCGCGCAAAAAGGGCTTCGCGGCCGACGCCGCGGCTCGCCACGTGAACGACGTTGGATTGGGTCATAAAAGAGGCTCCGGTTTTGGAAATCAGGACACCGGTTCATTAAATATAATATCTATAAGTTTTATAGATTAAATGATCCGATTTTGCTGTGCCGGTGAGATTTATTGTTCCGGCGGTCGGCACAGCCGGGAATGGCTTGTCTGGAGAAGATCCAGCAGGCGACGGCATTATCGCATTGACCGTAAACACTGTTTAGTGACCATCGCAGCGAGACCGAATGCTCCCTTCCCGCGACCTCCCCCGTCCCGATCATGCCCGCAACATGAAGCTGATTGGCCATTCGGATATTGGCGGCCGCGGCGACGGCCTGCAGCTGATGGTGCATCGCGGCTTCGCCTATATCGGCCATCCCTGGTCTCAGGGCTTTTCCATTGTCGATGTGCGCGATCCTGTCCGGCCGGGTGAAGTGACCTACGTTCCCGCCCCGCCGAACACCTGGAACATCCACCTGCAGACGCATGACGATCTTCTGCTGGTCATTGATGCTCTCGACCTTTTCGCCGACGTCGAAACCTTCAGGGACGAGAAGACCTACTATACCCGCTCGATCGGCGAGACGGTTGCCGCCCGCAAGACGAAACGGGCCTGGAGGGCTGGCATGACCGTCTACGATATATCCCGCCCGGACAGGCCGCGCCGCATCGGCCAACTCGATGTGGATGGCATAGGTTTCCACCGCCTCTGGTATGTCGGCGGCCGATACGCCTACGCCTCGGCGCTTCTCGATGGCTATACCGACTATATCTTCGTTACCATCGACATGGCCGATCCGACGCGGCCCGACATCGTTGGCCGCTGGTGGCTTCCGGGTATGAATGCCGGAGCCGGCGAAACCCCGACGGCGCCCGAAGGCAAGCGTTACGCGCTGCATCACGCGCTTGTCGCCGGCAACACAGCCTATGCCTGCTGGCGCGACGGCGGATTGACGCTTCTCGACATCAGCGATCACGCTGCGCCGAAGCTGGTTTCCCATCGGAACTGGTCACCCCCTTTCGGTGGCGGGACCCACTCCGCCCTGCCGCTGCCTGGCCGCGATCTGCTCGTCGTTGCCGACGAGGCTGTGCTCGATCATGAGGAGGACGGACGCAAGAACACGTGGATCTTCGATATCCGCGAGCCTTCCAACCCGATCAGCATCTCTTCCTTCCCGGTTCCTGAAGACGCCGACTACCCGCGCAAGGGTGGCCACTTTGGCCCACACAACCTGCATGAAAACCGGCCCGGGTCCTTTGTTTCCGAGACACTGATCTTCGCCACCTGGCAGAACGCCGGGATCCGCGCTTTCGACATTTCCGATCCCTACCGCCCTGTAGAGACCGGCGCGCTGGTGCCTGCGGCGCCGGCACAGATGACCGATCGTCGCCCCGGCCGGCCAAGCGTCATCCAGTCAGCAGACGTCTTCGTCGACGCCGCCGGCCTCATCTATGCGACCGACTACAATGCCGGGCTTGAGATCATCGAATATGGCGGCTGACGGCGCCATCCTTTCAGAACGACCCAGGAGCTTTCCATGACCCGAGAAATCAGACTGAACGCCTTCGACATGAATTGTGTCGGCCATCAGTCGCCCGGCCTTTGGCGACATCCGCGCGACAAATCCTGGACCTACAAAGACCTCGACTACTGGGTGCATCTGGCAAAAACGCTAGAGCGCGGCCGCTTCGACGGACTGTTCATCGCCGACGTGCTTGGCGTCTACGACGTGCTGAACGGCAATGTCGATGCCGCACTTCGCCATTCCGCGCAGGTGCCAGTGAACGATCCGCTGCAGATCATTCCCACCATGGCTTACGCGACCGAACATCTCGGTTTCGGGCTGACCGCTTCACTTTCATTCGAGCATCCCTATACCTTCGCGCGGCGGATTTCGACGCTCGATCATCTGACCAAGGGTCGCGTCGGCTGGAACATCGTTACCTCCTACCTCAACAGTGGGGCGCTCAATATAGGCCAGAAAGCCCAGACTCATCACGACGACCGCTACGATCTCGCCGATGAATATCTGGAGGTCTGCTACAAGCTTTGGGAGGGAAGCTGGGAGGACGGAGCCGTCGTGCGCGACGGCGAAAGCGGCATCTTCACCCACCCTGAAAAGGTTCACCCCATCCGTCATTCAGGCAAGCATTTCACCGTGCCCGGCATCCATCTGTCGGAACCATCACCGCAGCGCACCCCCGTGCTTTATCAGGCTGGCGCATCCAGCCGCGGCAAGGAATTCGCCGGCGCTCATGCCGAATGCATTTTCGTGGCAGCACCCTCGAAGGCGGTGTTGAAGCGCTATGTCGCCAATGTGCGCGAAGCGGCGGAACGGCGGGGCAGAAATCCGCGTGAGATCCTCGCTTTCAACCTCCAGACCGTCGTGCTCGGCGAAACGGATGCCGAGGCGAAGAAGAAGTTCGACGAATACCGCAACTACGTCTCTTATGAAGGGGCGCTCACACTTATCTCCGGCTGGACGGGGATCGATTTCGGCCAGTTCAAGCCCGACGAGGTGCTACGGCACCGCTATACCAACGCCGTGCAATCAGCCGTGGAGACCTTCACGACCATCGATCCGGATAAGGAATGGACGGTGCGCGAAATGGCCGATTGGGTTGGGGTCGGAGGCTTCGGCCCCGTCTTTGTCGGCTCGCCGCAGACGGTCGCCGACCTGATGCAGGAGTGGATCGAGGATACCGATGTCGACGGCTTCAATCTTGCCTATGCCGTCACCCCGGAAAGCTTCGAGGATGCCGTCGACCTGTTGGTGCCGGAATTGCAGAAGCGTGGCGTCTACAAGACCGACTACCGCCAGGGAACGCTGCGCGAGAAACTGCTGGGCAAGGGCCCGCGACTGGCAGCCCCCCATCCCGGGGCGGCCTATCGCGACCCTGGCGACATCGTCCGCCTGGCCGGTTGAATCTTTGGAAAAGAATTTTCAACGGCCATACAAATTTAGTCTATAAAATCTGTAGACTATAACAACAGCGACTAGCATGGGGTCTCCAGATCAAGGGGGACCCGCCATGAGCCATATCGCTTCCGACACGGTTTTTTCACGCCGCAATTTCCTCAAGGCCGCCGGTGCTGCCGGTGCCGCCGCCTCCATAGGTGCCTTCACCGGCAATACCGGCTACGCGATTGCCGGCAATCTTGCCAAGGTGAAGCTGGAGTGGACGGAAGTGGCGGCCTGCCATTCGCCCGTCGGTTTTGGCCTGGCAAAGGGAATCTATGAGAAAAACGGTCTCGACGTCGAGCTCTTCTACCAGGGGGCTTCCGGCCAGACGTTGATCCAGTCGCTCGCCACCCATAAAGCCGAAGCAGGCCCCGGTCTGCTCTACGATTGGCTGAAGCCGATCGAGCAGGGCTTCAACGTCAAGCTCTTCCACGGATCACACGGCGGCTGCCAGCGTCTTCTCGTCAAGAAGGATTCCGGCATCAAGTCGCTCGCAGATCTCAAGGGCAAGACGATTGGTACCTTCGACGTCGGCTCGCCCTCGCGCGTGGCGTTCTCGGTGGCGCTCGCCAAGGCCGGGATCGACCCCGAGCATGACGTGACCTGGAAGGTCTTCCCCTTTGATCTCGTTGCCGAAGGTGTCGAGCGGGGCGAGGCCGACGCCGTCGCCCATATGGATCCCTGGGCCTACTCCTATGAGAAGCAGCACGATTTCCTGAAGATCTACGATACCCAAACCGGTGTCTTCCAGGATCGCGTCTGCTGCGTGCTCGGCGTGAACGGCGACTATTACGATGCCAACAAGGACGTCATCCGCCGCGTCGCCGCCGCCAACCTCGAAATCCACCAGTACACGGCCGAGCATCCCGACGAAGTGGCGAAATGGTATTTCGACACGCTGAAGCCAGGACTGCCACTGGAGGATCTGACAGAAGTCCTTGCCGGCCTCACCTATCACAAGAACTGGTTCGGCAAGGATCTCATCGACGAGGTGCGGATCGGCTATGAAAACCTGAAGCAGACCGGCGTCATCGACGCGGCGACAGATCCAGAGGAAATCGCCCACCGCGTCACGCTCGATATCTTCGCGTGAGGCCGAAGCCATGGCCGATATCGCACAAGACGGCGCGCCGCTGATTAGCGGGCGCCTCTCGTCCCTCCAGGACCATGTCTGGAGGGACGGCTTCCTTGCCGCTGCGACCTGGTTCCTTGCGGCGGCGATCAGCCATTTTCTGCCGGATGTGGTTGTCTGGGGCGATACTGAGGCTTTCGCGCTCCTGACCGCGATCGGCGGGGCAGTCTTCCTCGCCCTTGCCTTCGCCGTGCCGCGCCTGGCGGACAAGACCCGCACGCTCGTCCACTACGGCCCCTGGTTCGTCGCCATCGGCATCTGGCTCGCCGTTTGGGAACTGACGACGGCCAAGCTCGGCTGGCTGCCGAAGCCTTTCTTCTCGCCGCCGCAGGGCCTGCTGCACGTCTACCTGACCGATTGGGACAGGCTCCTGATCTGCATCGCTTATACGGGCCGCCTGTGGATCCTCGGTTTTTCCTCCGGCATTCTCGCTGGCTTCGTCGCTGGTGTTGCCCTCGGATGGTCCAAGCGCTTCGCCTATTGGGGCATGCCGATCCTGAAGCTGATCGGCCCTGTGCCGGCTAGCGCCTGGATCCCCTGCACCTTCTTCATCTTTCCCTCGACGTTCCATGCCTCGATCTTCCTCGTGGCACTCGCCTCCGGCATCCCGGTCGCGATCCTGACGGCGGCCGGCGTAGGGCAAGTTAACAAATCCTTCTACGACGTGGCGCGCACCCTCGGCGCAAGCAATCGTTACCTGATCTTCAAGGTGGCCGTTCCAGCGTCGCTGCCCAACGTCTTCGTCGGTCTGTTCATGGGGCTGTACTATTCCTTTGCGGTGCTGGTCGTCGCCGAAATGCTCGGAGCCAAATATGGGCTCGGCTGGTACCTGCAGTTCAACACGGCCTATTCGGCCTATGCCAATGTCTATGCCGCTCTGATCATCATGGCGCTGATCTGCGCTGGACTGGTGAAGTTGCTCTTCATCGTTCGCGAGCGCCTGCTTGGCTGGCAGAAAGGGATCATCTGATGAATGCGCTTGCACGAAGTGTCGCGCCGGCTCAGAGCCTGCGCCTTGACATCGACGATGTCAGTCACGAGTTCGATCTTGGAAAGAGCCGGTTGGCCGTCCTTTCCAACATCTCGATCACCATCGAGCCAGGCGAGTTCGTAGCCCTTCTTGGTCCCTCCGGCTGCGGCAAGTCCACACTGCTGAGGTTGGCCGCCGGGCTGGAAGCGCCGACCCGCGGCGCGGTGCTGGAAGACGGTCGAGCGATCACGCGACCGGACCCCTCCCGTATCCTCGTTTTTCAGGATGCGACGCTATTCCCCTGGCTGACCGTCTGGAAAAATGTCGCAACCGGGCTCGATGCCCGCGGCATTCTGAAAGATCAGGAGCATCGCGTCGACGACATCTTGAAACTCGTGAAGCTGGACGCCTTCGGCGACGCTTATCCGCACCAGCTTTCCGGGGGCATGGCCCAACGCGTGGCAATCGCCCGTGCGCTCATCAACGACCCGAAGCTGCTGCTCCTCGACGAACCCTTCGGAAAGCTCGATTCGCTGACACGATTAAAGATGCAGAAGGAACTGCTGCAGCTGTGGCAGCGCTCCGGCTTCACCGCACTGCTCGTCACCCACGATGTGGAGGAAGCGCTGCTGCTCGCCGACCGCGTTATCGTCTTCGGCGACCGGCCCGCAAGCATCATCGCCGACATCACCGTCGACAAGCCGCATCCGCGCCGGCGGGACGATAACGCTCTCGTAGCACTTCGCCAGGGGCTTCTTGAAAAGCTCGGAGTGTCCCATGACGTCTAATCCGCGCCTTGCCAATGCGCTCGCCATCGCCGGTCTTGCCGCGCTTGCGGTCGGACTGGCCTGGTGGTGGCTGGTCTTCCGTCAGGTCGTTGCCAACGACTACATCAGCTATCGCCAGGCCGCCACCTGCATCGGTGGCTCCAGCGACCTTTGCCTGCTCGCACAGTCACTCTGCAAGTCGAACCACTGGCTCGACATCAAGACCTATTCCTCTTCCGTCTTCTGGGCCGGCGTGGCGTCGCTGAGCGCCAGCCTCATCCTGCGCTCGAGCCGCCGTTTCGCTTGAGCGACAAACCGCAATAAGGATCAAGACCATCATGGCAGCGCCCAAATCCCTTCCCATCCTCGATCTCAAACGCTTCGCGCCGGACCACCCCGAGCGCACCCAGGCGCTTGCGGAACTGCGCGACGTCAGTCGCACGGTCGGTTTCTTCTATCTCGCGGGTCACGGCATCCCTCAGGAGGAGATCGACGAGTTGACCACTCTTGCGCGCCGCTTCTTTTCCCTGCCGGAGAAAGACAAGCTCGAGATCGAAATGCGCAGGTCGCCGCATTTTCGGGGCTATAACCGTGCCGGCCTGGAATACACGCGCGGCGCTCAGGACTGGCGCGAACAGGTGGATTTCGGGCCTGAGCGAGAAAAGCTCGACCTGACGGCGGGCGATGCTCCCTGGAAGCGGCTGATCGGCCCCAACCAGTTCCCCTCCGCTCTGCCCGAGTTGCGTCCAGCCGTCCTCAAATGGATCGACGACGTTACCGCCATCGGCCTCAAGGTGTTGCAGGCCTTTTCCGAGGCGCTGGGCCAGAAGCCGGACGTCTTCGCGCCGATCTACAGCAACGGCCCCAACCAGCTTCTGAAGATCGTCCGCTATCCAGGCCGCGACCAGACCGAGAGCGACCAGGGCGTCGGCGCCCACAAGGATGGCGGCTTCGTCACCATTCTCCTGCAGGATGTTGTCGGCGGCTTGCAGGTCGATGACGGTGAAGGCGGCTGGATCGACGCACCGCCGGTCCGCGGCACGTTCGTGATCAACATCGGCGAACTCCTTGAACTGGCGTCCAACGGTTACCTGAAGGCGAACATCCATCGCGTGGTGACACCGGCGGCCGGCGGGGATCGTCTTTCCATCCCCTTCTTTCTTGGCGCCAATCTCGCCGCCTCCATCCCGGTTCTCAACCTCCCGCCGGAACTGGCCTCGGAAGTGCGCGGCGTCACCCAGGATCCGCTCAACCCGCTGTTCCGCGAGGTCGGCCGCAACGTTCTGAAATCTCGTCTGCGTTCCCATCCGGACGTGGCGCGCGAGCACCATTCCGACCTGCTGGAAGAACAGGCGCAGGAGAAGACCCCGGCCTGATCCAGCCGCTGTCGCTCCACCGAAATGGTCCGCGGCAGGTGCGTTGTAGCCTGCCAGCGCGAGGCTTTGTCCAATCGCAACGTGAGAGAAAGGCAATCAGCATGACGATCCACAATCCGCCGGCACCGGTTCCGGAAACACCCGCGCAGTCTTCCGGCACCTCCGGTCCCCGCTCGTTGCGACGCCATCCCGAGACGATCGCGCTCCACGGCGGCAGCTTCCGCTTCGACCCCGTCTCTGGCGCGGTCGCCGTGCCGATCTATCAGACCACGTCGTTCCAGCTTCCCGGTACGGAAGGCGCCGACAAGCTTTTCGCGTTGGAGGCCGCCGGTCACCTCTATACCCGCGTCTCCAATCCGACACAGGACGCCTTCGAGCAGCGCTTGGCCGAACTCGAAGGCGGAGCGGCTGCACTTGCGCTTGCCTCGGGACAGGCCGCCTCTGCTTTTGCCATTCTCAACCTTGCCCGCGCCGGCGACAATATCGTCAGCGCCGCCGGCCTGTACGGTGGCACCTGGGCGCTTTTTGCCGCGACGCTGAAGAGCTTCGGCATCGAAACGCGTTTCGTCGACGCCGCCGATCCTGAGGCATTCGCACGCGCGACCGATGACAGAACGCGAGCCTACTACGCCGAATCCCTGCCAAATCCGAAGCTCGAGGTCTTCCCGATTGCCGAAGTCGCCGAGGTCGGCCGCCGCTTTGGCATCCCGCTGATCGTCGACAATACCGCCGCTCCCCTCGTCATCCGGCCATTGGAGCATGGCGCTGCAATCGTCGTCTATTCCACGACGAAATACATTGGCGGCCACGGCACCTCGATCGGGGGCGCCATCGTCGATGGCGGTACCTTCCCTTGGAAGGATCTCGCCAATCGCTTCCCGACGCTGCACGAGCCTGATCCGAGCTATCACGGCAAGACCTGGATCGAAAAGGCGGCAGCGATCGATTTCCATCCGTATATCCTGCGCGTGCGCGCCGTGCTGTTGCGCGACATCGGCGCGGCCATCAGCCCTCAGAACGCCTTCCAATTTATTCAAGGCCTCGAAACCCTGCCGCTGCGGCTGCGGCAGCACAACGAGAATGCCGTCAAAGTCGCTGAATTCCTGAAGAACCACCCAAAGGTCTCACGGGTCATCTTTCCGAAATTCCAGACCGGGGCCGCCGGCGAACGGGCGGAGAAATATCTTCGCAACGGCTACTATGGCGCGCTCGTCGGCTTCGAGTTGAGGGACGGGCGCGAAGCTGGTCGCAGCTTTATCGACAACCTTCAACTGCTTTACCACGTTGCCAACATCGGCGACGCGCGCTCTCTGGCAATCCACCCATCCACAACAACGCATTCACAGCTGACAGCCGAGGAGCAACTCGCAACCGGCGTCACCCCCGGTTACGTGCGCCTCTCGATCGGCCTCGAGCACTGGGAAGACATCGTTGCGGACATTGCGCAGGCGTTGGAAGCGGCACAGTCCAGCAGTCATCAACAAGCCGACCGGCCAGCAGTGATTATCTGCTCGCCACACTCGCACGGCATTTGCAGGCTCGGCGGTGCCTTGACGTCGAGCCTGACAGGGCGTGCCACCTCCCACGCAGACGGGAGTGCTGATCGCATCAGCACGCAGTCTCCAAGGGATGGCGTCTCCACCTGCCGCCAGTGCTTCTCGAGCTCCTCGTCGATCAGTGGGTCGATATCGGTGGTGGAACTCTCTGGCATCCATCTTTGCGGAAATGTGCCGGCAGCTTTGCTGCCAGCACTACCGACGTCGTTGCTGTAGCGATGGTCGACTTCATCCTCGTTTTCCTACGTTGGTCTTTTCAACGTTGATGACGCAGAAAAAGCGAATTCAACCGGTGACGCGGCCGATGACAGCACCAGCTATATGCGGAAAACTCGCCACCGGTGTGAAGGAGACGGGCTAAGGTGGTCGGGGCTATTTCGCCCTATCGAGCAGAGGCCTTCCTTCGCACATCGGCGAGCCGCACGGCTTTCCCGATTTCGATTTGATGCTGGGCTATCGGGCAATAGCGGATTCCCTGCGTAGCTAGTGAAGATCGGTGGGCGTCTCTTCGCTTTCGTTTGCCCTGCGATCCGCAAGCAGCCGATCTAAAGCCCTATGCTCTGGCCCAAACGGGCGCTGGTTCAAAAATGAAGTGACAAGGGTTTTCGTTTCGTGACCGCCCGACGAGGGGTTCCCACGATGAACGACGACCTCTGTATTAGTCACGCCATCGATCCCCAAAAACCACCGATCGCCATTCGCGCTCGAGGCAAATTCTCTTAGATTTTCCAAGTTGAAACTCCTTCCTTGAAGAAGAAAATAGGACTCTACAGCGGGATTGCGACAAAATACTTGGGAGCGTCTATTTTCAGGCCGAGAAATAACGTTCCGCCTCCTTAGACGAGTTGCTGGAGCAGACCTGTGCGGATATCTCGATCGACGGCGCAGTCGACCAGATTCGAGGCGCAGGTGATGAAGCTGGGCATGATTGCCGAAGCCACGTGCATCGGGAAGCCCTTCACCATCATTCCGCTGGTCGTGACCCAGGTTCAGGACGTAATCGCCGCCCAAAAGACGCTTCTCAGTCTTGACTGGTAACGCCCAAGACTGAGTTTGAATTCGCCGGTAAGAGGTGCAGTCGAGCGGGCGAGGCCAGATAGAGGACATAGCGCTCGGCTGCGTCCGCCAGTGCCAAGGCAGCCTCCGACTCCCGCCAGCCGGCATTTATCGCTGAGATCACAGTGTTCCGGGCGATCTTGTCAAATACACGAGAACACTGTGCCTCGCGGCGCAAATCATTAACATGGAAAGTAGGTGCCGGGAGGTCGGAAGACATGATGTCCTCCTTTCGGTCGGGGCAAGGGGTTGAGGACCCAAAACGGCAGCGCCCTGATAATTGCTGCCGAAGTTGAGAAGATGCGCCTTCGAAAGATACGAAGCAAGCTTATTAACGCACGTCGTCTCACATACCTATGAAAGCTCAGCTCCCCGAAGACAGTGGTACCTTTACCAAGCTGCTATTGGGATGCCCTCGAAACGGTTTCGTGTACTCTATTGAAGCGGGCATTCAAGGGCTGCGCGCGTCGGCGCCTGTTTCACGAGCCATCAGCCTCGCCATGCGGGCTCGAAGCTCTATCTCGTCCAGAATGCGACCGGCGGTTCAAAGAACTGCCAGGATGAAGAGGCCTGAAACAAAGAAAATGAAATATAAAAATAGGATTTATTGCGTGCCATCAAAAAAATATTTCAACAATTCCAAATAAAATGGATGGAAAAATAATATATTAGTCATTAATTACTTTTTGGATTATTGTAGTTCTGCGCAATATTGCGCGTTTTCATTCAGATTGGATATGGACATGCTAGACATGACCTGGCTTCGCCCCGGCCTATGGGGAGCGGCATGCGGCGCGGCCGCACTTGCCATCGTCGGCTTCACATGGGGAGGTTGGGTGACCAATGGCAGTGCTCAAAAAGCCGCCGGGATCGAGCGAACCTCGGCCATCGCGGCTGCGCTGACGCCCTATTGTCTCGAGAGGGCCAAATCGGATCCAGCTTCGGCAGAGATCTTGGCCGCACTCAAAGCAGCCGGCACCTACGGGCGTAGCG
>NZ_JBFTQH010000049.1:0-32233 GCF_056398905.1 Rhizobium sp. 01T417
GGCCTTGGCCTTCGTCACTGCTTACAACTTCGCCAAACACCTCAAGGCGCTCCGATGGCGAACGCCCTATCAAGCAATCTGCAACGCCTGGACAAGGGACCCGTCAATCTTCAAAATCAATCCGCACCATCTCATTCCGGGACCACACACCTAGTGCTTGCGCTGTTGCTGCGCCTGCTTCTTCATGCGCTCGAAAGCAGCAATCATTTTTGCCTTTACCGAACCCAGCGTTCCCAATTCATGTCCGCAGGTGAAGCAGGTAAGGATATCGGTGTCGAGCGGTTCGGGCCGCTCGAATTTCATTCGGGTGTTCCTGCATTTGGGGCAGGGGATCTCAATCTGCATGGTCTTATCCAAAGTCTCGCGTTTCCGAGGTTTCTTATTCGCGGAGGGCCGATCGAGCAAGCGTTTTCGACCACGACCGAGCACTGACACTTGCCGGCGTTGGCAAAAATCAAAATCGAGATGATGCTACTGGCAAGCGAAGAAAGTCGAGTAGCCTCCGACAGTGGCCACTCCCGCGTATCGCAGATTAGGTCGAAGCAGATTCGTGTTATGGCCCCAGGAGCGCCTCCAGCCAGCAAAAAGCTGCTGCGGTGTCGTATACCCCATCGCGACATTCTCTGAACATACCACACTGAGCCCAGCGGCTCTGGCTTGAGCCGATCTCTGGCGGAAACCATAGTGGCTCATGCTTCGCCGAGCTGCCTGGTAGCGGCTATGCTGCTGCGCCAGGGCTTTCAAAGTGCCATTTGCGGCGAGGGGAGACAGGCCACGGCTCGCCCTATACGAATTGATGAGAGCGAGCGTCTGGGAGCCAAAATCGCCTGTCATCGTTGGTGGTTGCGCTGCGCTAATGCATGCCGAACTCAGAACCACAATTGCTATTGTCTGTAGCGTCTTCATTGTCGGATTTTCCATCTTGGCAAGAATTCGCCTTTGGCGGGCCTGAGCAGACACAAAGCAAACGATCCAGGCAACCATAAACGGGCATGACGCCTCGATTTTCGATGTCGAGCCGAAATGTAGATTCCAACGAGCTGGCCAGGTGGGTGATGTCAGGAGACGCTCAGAGGACAAGCGTCAGCTGACGACCCCATTCTGCCGGCACATATTGTTGAAGTTTGTTTGTGCGCTGCCTTGGGCCGTCAGGGTAAACGAAAAGGCCGCTCTTCCCGTCGCACTTGTGTTTCTCAAAACACCGGCGAAGGGCTCTCCGCCAGTAAAGGCACCGCCCTTGTTCTTGGAGTCCACTATGCCGCAAACATAGACGATCCCGGGCTGTCTCTGTGCCGCCATCATGCTCTTGAACGTCGCACTGGAGGGATCTTTGAGGTAGCTTCGAACTGTGTTCTGAATGGCAGAAACCTCGCCCTCCGAGAGGGTATACGGGATTGTCTGCTGAGTGACGCTTCCGCAGGAACTAAGCAACAAAAGGCCGGCGATCATGATTCTCTTCATGTGCTCCCCCATGAGGGCGTCAAACGACAGGCCCCCCGCCAAGAAAATCTCTTCTAGCAGTTGCTAAATCAAGCCAGTATTTCGACGTATCTCGATGGGAACTATGAGCCGGGGTCCGAAACAGGCTACTTACAATTCAGAAGTTTGTGACTCTCTTTGCCTCTAGTCAAGCCTCGCGTTCAAAGCCTTTCGTCACTGCCGGCAAGCGTTTCGATTGCGATCGCCACTCTGAGTGCGCGCATCTTTTATCGGAGGGACCGCACATATTTGATTGCCGACATGCAAAAGACGCTCGCTGGCCTGATTTGCTGTGAGACGCAGGTCTCACGGACGGCAGCGGAACTGCCGTGGAACTTCTGTTGCAAGCCCACCTATCCCCGGCTTTCGTTCCTTTTTATTCCTCCTGCATGATTTTTCCCTTGCGCCGGAAATTCCAAAATACTAACAGGATCAGGCCGTTTCGGCAGGTCGGGGCGTAGCGCAGCCCGGTAGCGCACTTGACTGGGGGTCAAGGGGTCGCTGGTTCGAGTCCAGTCGCCCCGACCATTTACATAGTAACCTTCGGCACCCCCAGCAGCCGATGGTGATCTCTCTCTCATGGCTAGCCTTGCCGAAAATCAACTGCGACGCAGTTGCCCTTTTCCTGTCAGTGTTTCTGATGTCGGGGCAGCACGGATATATCGCTGATAGAAAAATTTCTTAATCACTCGAATAATTATTAGTTTCATGTAATATATGTTCGACAACTGTTGGTGGACGACCTATGGCCAACCGCGAGGCAAGCGAAACATGCCGGGAAGCTCTGGCGGAGTCCTTCGAGGCTCTGGTCGAGAAGGCCATATCGTCGGGCTGGTCGGAACAGGAAGTCGCACTGGCACTGACGGACCTCGCCGAGACCTATCTGGTCAAGGTCGGCGCAACGGTCATCATCGAGGACTCAATCTATTCGCAGCTTGCCTTTGAGCGGCTGAAAAATTGAGGCGGAAGTCGCCCATCAGACCGGCCCGAAACACGCCGTTCACATATATGTTTCCGTTGGAAATGTTCGGTTGATAAATCACCGGCTCGGGCGCATAGTGCCCGCATCGTCGGCTATGGATGGGCGGTCGACGTCAATGCTAGTGGTGTCATTAGCCCTCATGGAACCTGTGGCGTGATGCTTAAATCCCCAGTTCTTCCACGTGACCTGCCACTTTTCTCGGATGACCTAGACCTCCTGTCCGGAGTACTTGACGATGTCTGCCGGGACAGGGGACTTGCGCGCGATACACCGGCTGCCGAAGTCATCGGCGCGCTCCTGATCCAGCTCTACCGACAGGGCGTTAGGGACAAGGGCAAGCTTGCCGCCCTCGCAAGGGCTTATTTGTAATTTCGGAACCTGAAGAGCGCCCGACTAGTCGTCGTTTGCCGCGTTGAGATTTTCCGGGCGGATCCCTTCGTCGATCCCGGTACGTGCTCGCAGCCTGACGCCCGGTCCGCCTTCGTCATGGTTGCCGCTGGCGATGAAGATGATGCCCGCCGCCTCCAGCGCTTGTTTGACCGCGAGCAGCGCATGCGGCTCGCCTTCCCGCTCATCGCGCTCCATTATTTCGATGGTGGCAGCGGGCAGACCTGAGGCGGTTGCCAGTTGCTCGATGCTCATTCCGGTCATCGCGCGGGCGCCGCGCATTTGTGTCGCTGTGATCATGAATCAAAGACTAGCGCGTCGGCGCTCGTTCGCAAGCCCGATGTGAAGCGCCATTGCGTCTATGGCGCTGTTCCAGCGCGGCGCAGCCCCAGACCACACCGAAAAGCAGGTAGACATGTCGCCAGTGATCGATGTCGATGACGTTTCCGATTGCCACATGCCCTAGCACTCCGATCCACGCGATCATCAGATAGGGCTGCCAAGGCCGATCCTTCAGCAGGTTCCTGAACCCGAGATAGATTGTCCAGCAGAGCATGGTGACGTAACTGACAAAGCCAAGCCAGCCGTAGCTCGTCAGCGACTTCAGCCAGACATTGTGCTCATCCTCCGGAAACATCGTGCCGAAGACCAGCGGACCGATTCCGAGCGGTCGTTCCATCATCATCGTGAAGCCGATGCGGTGGCGCTCGAAGCGTCCGAGGTGCTCACCGTCATACTGCTGCACGAGCTGGGCGCGCGTCGAAAAGAGCGCATTGACCTTCGGGAACTGCAACGCGACGACCAGCGACGCAACCAGCAACATGATCGCCGCAAGCGACAGAATCAGGATGCGCAGTCGAAACGCGCCGCTGCGTTCCTTGAGTAGCATGCAGAAGATCAGCAGGAGAATCCCGGCGGCAAAGAGGCCCCAGGCCGCACGCGAGAACGACAAGAAAACGCCCAGTGCCAGGATCAAGAGCGCTACCGCTTTGATCGGCGACGTCCTCAGATTGCCGACAAGAATGGCGTGGACAAGGTAGAGCGATGGCGGGATCAGGAATGGGCCAAATACGTTCGGGTCCTGGAAGGCGCCTTTGGCACGATCGTAGAGCGTGAAGACCTCTGCGCCGGGGAAGGCGTGAAAATAGCCGAGTATCCCGAGCAGGGAGGTGATAACGGCGGCGAACGCCCAGGCATTGAAGATGAGCGGCAGGCGCCGAGGGCTGTCCTCGACGATCGCGGCATAGAAGATCGCAGTCAATGCGAGGAACGTCGAGACCGCGACATACATTGGCCCGGTCCCGAGGTCCTTCATCTGGGTCAGCGAGAGCATGCCGCCGATGTTGAAGGCAAGCAACAGGGCAAGCAGCGGCGCTGTGAAGCGTGAAATCCTGAGACCGAGGATGAACCAGATGCCGAGAAGGGCGGCCATCCACAGCTCGTAGGGCGCCGGCTCATCGATAACGAAGCCGGAGAGAAAGACACCAAAGGCAACCATCGCCGAACCGATCAGCCGCACCGTTGCTCGTTGTGGTTGAGCAACGCGAAGATGTGTCGCCGAGGCCGCGTTCAATAGGCGTTTTCCGTATTGAACAACCGGAAGGGCGTGAGGAACAGGATTTTCAGATCGAACCAGAGCGACCAGTTCTCGATATAGTAGAGATCGTAGGCGGTCCGGAACTTGATTTTGTCGTCGTGATCGACCTCGCCGCGCCAGCCGTTGATCTGCGCCCAACCCGTCACCCCGGGCTTCACGCGGTGACGCGCGAAATAGCCTTCCACGACGTCGCCGAAGAGGCGGTCCTTCGCCTGGGCCAGAATGGCATGTGGGCGCGGGCCAACCAGCGAAATGTCACCCTTCAACACGTTGAAAAGCTGCGGCAGTTCATCGATCGAACTCTTGCGGATGAAGCGTCCGACGGGTGTGACGCGTGGATCGCCTTTGGTGACCGCGGCACGTCCGGTGGGGTCACCCTTGTCGGCATACATTGAGCGAAACTTGAAGATCCTGATGATCTCGTTGTTGAAGCCATGACGGTTCTGCATGAAGAAGACCGGCCCCTTCGAGGTGACCTTGATGGCGATTGCCGTTGCAAGCATGATCGGCCAGAGGAGCGCCAGGGCGAGCAGCGTAAAGACAATGTCGAAACAGCGCTTGGCAACCGAGTCCCAGTCCCTGATCGGCTTGTTGAAGATATCGAGCATCGGGACAGACCCGATGTGCGAATAGGCACGCGGGCGAAAGCGCAGGCGATTTGCGTGCGCGGCAAGGCGAATGTCGACCGGCAGCACCCAAAGCTTCTTCAGCAGCTGCAGGATGCGGGCCTCCGCGCTAAGCGGCAGGGAAATGATCAGCATATCGATACGGGTAATGCGTACAAACTCGACCAGTTCGGCGACCGTTCCGAGCTTCGGATAGCCGGCGACCATGATCGGCGACCGTTTCTCGCCGCGGTCGTCGAAAATGCCACAGATCCGGATGTCGTTGTCGGGTTGCTGTTCGAGAATGCGGATCAACTCCTTGGCCGGTGCCCCGCCACCGACGATCACCGCGCGGCGCTCCATGATGCCATTGCGTGACCAGTTGCGGATACCGTAGGCCGTCAACAAGCGAGCAGCGAGGAGGACGATTGCGCCGGCAATGAACCACGCAAAATGTGCTTGCGGCTGTGCCCGGCCGATGTTGCCGGAGAGTACGCTTGCAGCCGTGACAATCAGGAAGACGGATGCCCACATGGCAAGGACTCGCGGCAGCAGGCGCATGCGGGCGCGGAGCGCTGGGATGGAGTAGGTGTCGGCCGTCTGGAGCGCACTGACGAGGAGTGCCGCAACAACGGTGGCAGCGATCGCCCGCCCTGCAAGGGTTTCGCCCCCGTTCCCGGGCCAGAAGAGGAATGCAAGCAACCCGACGAGAAACTGTGAGGCGAATTCAAAAAGTCGGAACTGACCGATAATGATGGCCGGCGAGCGATTTCCGGTGCTGAATTGCTCGGCGATCTGACGGGCATAGGCGTTGATCGGCTCCGGTTGAACCGTTCCATCCGCGCCTTCGTCGCGTCGATGGATGTCGGAAACCTGCTTCCGCAGCGCTTCCAGGTCAAACTGCTCGCTTTTCTCTGCCTTGTTCATGAGGCTACCGCCGCTGGTTATCACGCCGGCAATAACAGAAAGCCCCTAAGAAAACTTTTACGAAGCAAGAGCAATAGCTTGCTTCGATTGGGGATCCAGGAGGTCGTGGTACAATTTCAGGACATCGTTGGCCATGATCGAGGCCGAGAAGACCGACCTCACCTGTTCCATCGACGGCATCGCCGCATCATGCCAGCCCGGGATGCGGATCGCGTCCGCCATGGCGCGTGCGAGATCGTCGGTATCCTCGGGGTTGGCGAGTGCAGGGCTGTCTTTGCCCAGCGCCTCTGGAATTCCGCCGACGCGAGTTGCGATGATGGTCTTCCCGGCGCCGAGACCCTCGAGCACGATGTAGGGCATGGCTTCAGCGCGCGACGGAACGACCAGGTTCTGTGACATCGCGAACGCCTGCTGAACGCGCATCGCCGGCAGCATGCTGATGCGCTTGCCCAAACCACGCTCGATCATCATGTCTCGGTATTTGTCGCGCTCGGGCCCGTCGCCGACCATCACGGCCGAAAGTGGGCGTCCGAGAATGCGCTCCGCCTTCGCGAAGGCCTCCACAAAGAGATCGGGACCCTTTAGGTCCCGCAGCATGCCGACGTAGATGTAATGCACGGCATCCGAACGCGTTGGGATGAGCTCGAAATCGCGCTCCGCAAGGCCATTGTAGATCAGCCGCGTTTCCGTTCGCGGCCGCCCGACCTTCCTCGTATAGGCTTCGCGCTCGTACTCGCAGATGAAGACGAGGGCGTCCGTGAAGTACTCCTGCAGACGCTCCATGCGGAGCACGAATTGCCCTACGAGCGACCTCGGAGAATAATGCAGGCTTCCACCATGCGCAGTGTAGAGGCGGGCTACGCGATACCTGTTTACCCGCAAGGCCGAGCCGGCAAGCCGCGCGAGCACACCGCCTTTGGCGCCGTGACCGTGCAGCACATCCGGCCGCAAACTTTTAATATTCTTGTACGTATCCCAGATCACTCCGATGTCGGAGAGGCTGACGTGCCGCCGCATGGGCATGCGGGTCAATCCCATCGCCAGGTAGGGACGAATCTCGTCGAACAAGCGGTCTTCATGCTCGCCGCCCGTTGAGCTGTCGCAAAGAATGCCGACTTCGTGCCCCGCCTTGCTGTGCTCCAACACCAGATCGCGGACATGGCGGAAAATTCCGCCGACCGGTGATCTGAAGCAATGGAGGATGCGGAGGGGGGGCTGTTCGGTCATCGAGGATCAGAACAGTCGTTCGCGAACGTAGACCGTGTCGCCGGCGACGATCGCCGAAGAGATGTTGACGCGACCTGTGATCACTTGCCCATTGACCTTCCGGGTTACGTCGACAGCGCCCTGGTTGGCGCGCGACGTAAAGCCGCCGGCAATGGCAACGGCATTCTGCACCGTCATTCCCGGAACGTAGGCGTATTGGCCGGATTGACCGACTTCGCCCATCACGAAGATCGAGCGATAGCGGTCGACATCGATCGTGACATCAGGGTCCCGCAGGTAGCCCTGTCTCAGCTTCTGCGCGATCTGGCCCGACAACTGCTGCAGCGTCCGTCCACGAGCCGGCACCTGCCCGATGAGCGGGAAGGCGATATAGCCGGCCTGGTCGATCGTATAAGTGTTGGTCATGCTTGGCTGGTCGAACACGGTAATGCGCAGCCGGTCGCCGCTATCAAGCGAATAGGGCTGGATCGTCGCCTGATTGAAAGCCTGGGGGGCAGGCTTGTAGCTATTGCAGCCGCTCACGACCGCAGTCATGGCGGCGAGGCTCAGAGCCATCAAGAACTTGGGCTGTGCGAAAGGCATCGCGTCTGCTCATCGGAAAACGAAATAGGTCTCAGCCGTTATCAATCCGTTAGGGTTAATGGTCGGTAAAAAGCGCCGATTTTTTTGGCTTCGGCCAGTCGACGTGTCGCCGGGATTGCCCGAGCAAGCATTAACCGTTGGGTTACTATAGTCATTTACCCTCGCGGCCACGTTTGTTCTCGGAGTACCAGCATGTCCGGCGTATCGGGTAATCAGGATGTGGACATCGATCTCGGACAATTGGTCCGCGCCGTCTGGGCGCGCCGGCTAAAGGCTTTGGCGATTATTGCGTTGGGGGCAGGGGTCGCCTTCACGGGCGCCAAGATGATCTCCCCCAAATACCGAAGCGAAACGCGCATCCTGATCGAGCCGCGTGCTCCTGCTTTCGCCAATGCGCAGGTGAACGACACCAATGCTGGTCCGTTGCTGGACGAGCTCAACATTGCAAGCCAGGTGCAGCTGCTGCAGTCCGCGGATCTCATCAAGCAGGTCATCAACGGCCAGAAGCTCTACGATTTGCCGGAATTCGACGCTGCCGCGAATGGCTCGGCGCTCACCGACATCCTGGTAGCCCTTCACCTCAAGAAGAATCCATATGAAAATCCCCCCGAAGAGCGCGTGATCGACGCTTTCACCGAGCGGCTGCAAGTCTATCAGGTGCCGGGATCGCGGGTGATCGGCATTACCTTTACATCGAAGGATCCCAAGCTCGCGGCGACAATCCCGAACGCGATGGCGGCGGTCTATCTCGCCACGCAGAGCGGCGCCAAGCTGGACTCGAATTCCGAGGCAACGCGCTGGCTGGAGCCCGAGATCGAAAACCTCCGCCAGAAGGTCAATGACGCCGAGCAGAAGGTGGCGGAATACCGTGCTGAGCACGGACTGCTTCCGACCAACGGCGGCTCGAATTTCGCGACACAGCAATTGAACGACATTTCGGCTGAGCTCACCCGGGTCCGGGGAGATCGCGCAAACGCCGCGGCGCGTGCCCAGTCCGTCCGCAATGCTCTCTCGTCAGGTGAGCCGTCCGACACGCTGCAGGACATCATGTCGTCTCAGTCGATCCAGCGACTGAAGAGCACGGAGTCGGGGCTGCAGTCGCAGATATCCGACCTGCAGACGTCGTTGCTCAACAACCATCCCCGCCTCAAAAGCCTCCGCGCGCAGCTTTCGGATATCAAGGTCCAGATTCGCCAGGAGACGCAGAAGATCCTTGCAAGCATCGAAAACGAAGCGAAGGTCGCTGCTGTTCGCCAAAAGGAACTGGAGCAGCAGGTCGACAGTCTGAAGGCGAACAGCGCCCAGGCCGGCGAGGACGAGGTTGGCCTCAACGCCTTGACGCGTGAAGCGACCGCGCAGCGCCAGCTCCTGGAGACCTATCTCTCTCGCTACCGGGAGGCCGCCTCGCGCGCCGACAAGAACTCAAGCCCGGCCGACGCCCGCATCGTGTCGAAGGCCATACAGCCCGTCGATCCCTATTTCCCGAAGGTTCTGCCGATCGTCATCGTTGCGGCCTTCGCAACTTTCATCATGACGTCCATTGTGATCATGCTCGCCGAACTCTTCAGCGGCCGGGCGCTCCGCCCGGTTGGGATAAGCGAAGAGGAAGAGCGCGAGGATGGGGAACCTCAATCAGCGACCACCGGCTCCGTCAATCGCGTGGGCACACCGAGCCTGTTGGCCACGCCCGCAGACGACGAGCCGGTGGCCGAACAGGCTGAGGACGAGAAAATCGTTGAAACAAACGAATTCTCGATTGCATCCGTCTCGGACTACCTTCGAGGTAGCAGGGCGCCTCTGGCTATCGCCATTTCTCCAACCGGCGACGGCGGCTCGGCGGCGACCGTGTCCCTTGTGCGCAAGTTGGCTGAGGACGGCTCGCGGGTCATTCTGGTCGACATGACTGGTTCCGGTCTGCCGACAAACCTCATGGCTGAGGACCGCAAGATGCTCGGCATAACCGATCTGCTCTGCGGCGATGCAGCCTTTGGCGATACGATCCACGGCGACAGCCGCTCAGACGCGCATTTCATTCCGCAGGGCATCAGCGATCCGCGCCGGGCAATGCGCGGTGCCGATCGCTTGTCTCTGCTGCTGGACGCTTTGATCTCGGCCTATGATTTGGTGATGGTGGAATGCGGCGCCGCCGACGTGGCCGGCGTTTCCAGGCTGACCCAAAGCAAGGATGTCGAGATCATTCTCTCGATGCCTGAGATCGTCGAGCAGGAGTTCGTGACTGTCATGACCGAGTTCGAAGCCGCCGGTTATGAACGCGTCGTTCTGATGTCCGATAGCAACGAGTCCATCGAGAACCCAATCTCGCGGCGTGCCGCGTAATCAAACGCCGATAACGCGGCGCAGGCGCTGGGCCACGGCGTAGAGCCTCTGTTGAGACTTGATGAAGCCTTTGCCGCGCGTGATGGCCCGGTGCATTGCGGCACCCACGGTGCCGCGGAGCGAAAGCGGCAGAACGACGTCATGATGCTCAGTCTCTACAGGCGCCCATGAGCGTTTGTATCGCTGGTCGCCAAGGCCGAAATCGAACAGTCTTACGCCCTTGCCGTGCTGGCCGGCTACCATCTGCCAAAACAGAAATTCGCCAGGGCTCGTCTCCGGCGCCGCGCTTTCATCGAAGGCGGTGAACTGGCAGATGATGTGGTCGCCTTTGCGAGAAAGACCGGCGAGCGCGGCGATGCGGCCGTCATGTTCGCCCTTCAGGCGGATTGCGTGCATTTCCAGTCCCACCATCCCGCGGTCGCGGTCGCGGATGTCGATGGCGCCGTGCAGGAACGCTTTGGTCTCCGGGTCTGCAAATACGTCAGGCGACCCGAGCGCCTTGAGACGCTCACGTTTCTGTTCGAAGAAGCGATCGAGCAACTGGTGTTGTTCATCCGGGGTGCCGCTGGAGATGTAGTCGAAGCCACCGAGCGCCTCAAAACGCCGCAGCTGCGCCCGGAACCTCTTGCGTCGGCCCTTGGCATTCACCTGTTGAAGCGTCGACTCCATCTTGTCGAGAAGTGGAAGCTGGTAGGCGTGATTCTGGTTCTGGACCATCGGCAATAATGCCAGGGGATTGCGTCGGCCGCGCCATTCCAACGGAACATTCTGCAGCAGCAGAAGATCGGCGCGTCCGGCCAGAGCACGGCGCAGAGACATCGCAAGCTTTTGAGGCTCCAGATTGTCGGCAAGTTCAATGAAGCGCGTTGAGAGGAGGCCGGTGTTGATGTTGCTGTGATCGGCGCCGATAAATCTGGCGGTCCGGAAGCCATGAAAGCTGGTTATCTCTAGCGGTAGAATGAATGCAGTCTCTCCGCCAATCCTGCCCCAGACGATCGACAGTTGGTGTCCGAAGGCCTTGGTCCACGCCATGCACCAGTCATAGCCTTGGTGAAGAGAATTCAGGTTGTCGCAATCGAGCGCGCGCCAAACGGTCTCCAGCGGCGCCAAGCTATCCAGGACGGCGATGTCGAGTTCTGCCGCCCCAAGCTGCGCATCCGGCGCCAGCCATTCGGAAATACCGGCGTCGGGTTCCGTTGAATGGTGTGCCCTATTTGAAACAGGAAGCTTCTGCGCCTGCACTGATTTTCTCCGGACTGACTTGCAGGCGCGAAGAATAGTCCAACGGAACGTCCATTTGGTTTATGAGCGGCGCTAAACCTTGCTTTCCATCGATCACGGTTATCCCGTCGTTAACGGATCACTGCTGCTTCGGCCCGGCCATCCATTTGATGATGACCATCGCGGGCAGCACCCACAGCAGGCCGGTCAATAAAAAGTACAGGAGCTGGCCCCACCATGGCGCGTCACCGAGCGTGGCGACCGCAATCGTGTTTGCGAGCAGCGCATAGGCGAGCACGAGCACGACGATCAGGATCGTACCGATGAATTTGCGGAGGCGGACAGGCATCAAATATCTTTCAAACTGGTGTTCCGATTGCCGCGACGGCATGCCGCAAAGGTTCGGGGCTTGTTTTGCATGAGCCGCTCAGGCAAATCAACTACCGGACGTAAGGAGCAGCCATGGCGATCGCGAACTTGACCACCGAACAGCAAATACTGCGTGAGATACGCCGGCAGGATGGCAATCGCCGGGCCGTTCGCATCTGGCTGGGCTTTGTGCTCCTGGCGCTGTTCTGTCTTGTGATCATCGGCGGAGCCACCCGGCTCACGAATTCGGGGCTTTCGATCACCGAATGGAAGCCGATCCATGGTGTCATTCCGCCTCTCAGCGCCGCGCAGTGGGACGAGGAGTTCAGGCTCTATCAGCGCATTCCCGAATATCAGCAGATGAACAGCGGAATGACGGTCGACGAGTTCAAGGGCATCTTTTGGTGGGAATGGGCCCATCGCCTGATCGCACGTGGCATTGGTGTCATCTTCGCGCTGCCGCTGCTCTATTTCTGGTTGGCGGGAAAGGTGGAGAGACGGTTGCGTTGGCCGCTCTTCGGAATTCTCATGCTGGGTGGACTGCAGGGTGCGATCGGCTGGTGGATGGTGTCGTCAGGACTCTCCGTCCGAACCGACGTCAGCCAATACAGGTTGGCAACGCACCTGATCCTGGCCTGTCTTATCTTCGCGTCCTGCATGTGGATCATGCGAGGGCTTTCCCCTCACTCCGATGACAAGGCGCCCACACAAGGCTCGCATGTCTGGGCGGGCGCAATCGCGGCGTTTGCGCTTTTCCAGATCTACCTCGGAGCGCTCGTCGCAGGCCTCGACGCCGGCTTCACCTATAATACCTGGCCATTGATGGATGGCGCCGTCGTGCCCTCGGATCTGCTGATCCAGCAACCGGCCTGGATCAATTTCTTCGAGAACCCCAAGACCGTGCAGTTCGTTCATCGGCTGGGCGCCTACACCCTTTTTGCGCTGACGCTGATCAACATGATCATAGCTCTGACCGCAGCGCCCTCCACGACGCATGCCCGGCGCGCCGTCGTCCTGTTTGTTCTGGTGACAATACAGGCGGCGATTGGTATCGCGACCTTGCTGCTGCAGGTCCCTCTTCATTGGGGGCTGCTGCATCAGGCGGGAGCGCTGGTGGTCTTTGGCTTCGCCATCGCCAATTGGCGGGGGTTCTATGGAGAGTATCCGCGCGAGACCATGATTGCCGAGCGGGACTAAGGCGCGTCGCTGGGATCAGCGAAAGTCCCGTTCGAACGTCAAGCATCAGATGGCAAATGCCGCCAGCCTCATTTGAGGCCGTCGACGTGTTGTTTACCGGTTTTATTGCTACTGGTTGCAAGAAATGGTCGGTTCGTTGATGGTGGACGTTGGGTCTATCAAGAGGGACTGGAGCCGTTGAATGCCCGAACCCCGCTCGCCACGACTGGCCGTACTTATCGATGCTGACAACACCTCCGCAAGAATCGCTGCTGGCTTATTCGAGGAGATAGCCAAGATCGGCGAGGCAAGCGTTCGGCGCATTTATGGCGACTTCACCAGTTCCTGTTCAAAAGCATGGAACGACGTGCTGGCGCGACACGCGATAGTCCCTCAGCAGCAATTCGCGTACACGACCGGCAAGAATGCTTCCGACATCACTCTTGTCATTGATGCAATGGACCTGCTGCACAGTGGCCGTTTCGACGGCTTTTGTCTTGTATCCTCGGACAGCGATTTTACGCGACTTGCCTCGCGAATCCGTGAGCAGGGCATCGATGTTTTCGGATTTGGCGAGCAGAAGACACCGGAGAGTTTCCGGCAGGCATGCCGTCGATTCATCTATACCGAAAACCTGGTGCCCACGGTCACATCAAACGGCAGCGAGGTTACGCAAGCGCCCTCCCTACGCCAGCCGAGCGCAGCGACGCCCGTCATCAAGAAGGTCATCGCTCAGATGGAGAGTGAAGATGGATGGGTATCGCTCGGTGCGGTTGGAGCGCAGCTCGCAAATCTGGCGTCGGACTTCGATCCTCGGACATATGGCTTCCGGAAGCTAAGCGACCTCGTCAAGAAGACGAACGGGTTCGACATGAACACTGTCGAAGGCAAGCCGCTCCGTATCCGGGTGAAACAGCCATCGCCAAAAGTATAAAAAAATCCGGCTGCGTCACCGCAGTCGGATCCTGTTACTTATCGCCGAAAATCAGTCTTAGAAAAAACCGCGGCGCTGCCACCAGCCAGCTTTTTTCGGCTTGCCGTCACCTTCGGTCTCGGCAGCATCGCTGCGCGTCGATTTAACCGTTGGTTCAGACGAGGAGATGTTCGACTCCCTGTTGGCGCGCACAGGCTTCGATTCTTCGACTGCGGGCGTAGCCAGGTCTGCGGATACAGCCTCGACTTCGGCTTCCGCGGCCGGTGCTGCCTCCGTCGATGCTTCTTCGACGACAGGCTCTTCGACCGGCGATGCCTTGCGGCTGCGACGTGCACGCTTCGGCTTTACGTCTTCCGTAACCGAGGCGCCCGTTTCAACAGCGGCCATCGCCGGCTGAGCTTCGACTGCTTCCTCGGCGGCGGCTTCGATCACCTCGACGGTGGTCACTTCCGTCTCACCATCTTCGGCATCGTCATCTGCCGCTTCCGCTGCAGAAGCCTCCTGCTCGCCGCCTTCCTCGCGGTTGCGGCGGCCGCCGCGCTTGCCGCGACGGCGGCGCTTGCGGCGCTGGCTCTCATCACTTTCGTCACGCGTTTCCGAGGTGGCGGCAACGCCTTCGTCACCTTCTTCCTCGTCATCGCTGTCGATCTGGTCGCCTTCCACCGCATCAGCCGAAACGCTGTCGGGAGCAACCGCCTCGCCATTGCCGTTGCGGCCGCGACGACGACGGCGACGCTTGCGCTTGCGGCCCTCGCCATCGCCTTCGGCGCGCTGAGCCGGACGTTCGGCTGCGGCCGGCTTGGCCCCCAGTTCCTCTTCTTCCTCCTCGTCGACTTCGACCACGATATCGTCGTCTTCGTCATCGGGGATGGCAGCAAAGTTGAACAGGGTCTCGATCTTGACCGGGTTCTCGACCGGCTCGCCGCGGTCGATCGCAAAGTGCTGCGAGCCGACCGAGCCATCCGCGTCGATAATGATCGACACACCGAAGCGGGCTTCGTAGTCGACGATCGTCTGCCGCTTGTGGTTGAGCAGGTACAGCGCAATATCAGGCGTCGTGCGAACCGTGATGTTGTGCGTGGTGTTCTTGAGCAGGTACTCCTCGATGCCGCGCAGGACATGCAGAGCAACGGAGGACTGCGAACGGACGTGGCCGGTACCGCCGCAATGCGAGCAGACCTGCGTCGTCGATTCAAGAACGGATGCGCGGATGCGCTGGCGCGACATTTCCAGAAGACCGAAATGCGAGATACGGCCGACCTGAATGCGCGCGCGATCGTTCTTCAGGCATTCCTTCAGCTTCTTCTCGACAGCGCGGTTGTTGCGCTTTTCTTCCATGTCGATGAAGTCGATGACGATCAGGCCGGCAAGGTCGCGCAGACGAAGCTGGCGAGCGATTTCTTCCGCCGCTTCGAGGTTGGTCTGCAGAGCAGTGTCCTCGATCGAGTGCTCGCGCGTCGAGCGGCCGGAGTTGACGTCAATCGAAACCAGCGCTTCGGTCTGGTTCATGATCAGGTAGCCGCCCGACTTCAGCGTTACCTGCGGCTGCAGCATGCGGTCGAGCTGAGCCTCAATGCCGGAGCGCGAGAAGATCGGGTGGATGTCGCGATAGGGCTGAACCACCTTGGCGTGGCTCGGCATCAACATCTTCATGAAGTCTTTCGCTTCACGATAGCCTTCCTCGCCGGCAACGATGATCTCGCCGATATCCTTGTTGTAGAGGTCACGGATCGAGCGCTTGATGAGCGAGCCTTCCTCATACACGAGGCAGGGAGCGGTCGACTGCAGCGTCAGCGTGCGGACGTTCTCCCACAGGCGCATCAGATATTCGAAGTCGCGCTTGACCTCGACCTTGGTTCGATTCGCGCCGGCGGTGCGCAGGATGACGCCCATGCCCTGCGGGACTTCGAGCATACGCGCGATTTCCTTCAGGCGCTTGCGGTCCTGCGGATTGGTGATCTTGCGGGAGATGCCGCCGCCACGCGCCGTGTTCGGCATGAGGACGGAGTAGCGACCGGCCAGCGAAAGATAGGTCGTCAGGGCAGCGCCCTTGTTGCCACGCTCTTCCTTTGCCACCTGCACCAGCAGGATCTGGCGGCGCTTGATGACTTCCTGGATACGATATTGCTTGCGCGGCTTGCGCTGGACGCGATCGGGAACCTCCTCCATGGCGTCTTCGGCGCCGACGGATTCGATCACTTCCTCTTCGTGGTCGTGATCGTCGTCATCGTCGTCATCGCTGCGGCGGCGGGCGTCGACCTCTTCGGAGATCGAGTCGGTCTCGACCATTGCGGCCATCTCGTTGCCCGACGAGCCTTCATCGTCGTTGTCGGCGGTGGCTTCGCTGGCAGCCTCGTCGCTGGCAGGCGCTTCAGCAGCCGGCGTCACCTTCTTGCGGCTGCGGCGGGGCTTTGCCTTCTTGACGGGTGCTTCCTCGGCGACTTCCGCAACGGCCTCGACCGTTTCGGTTGCTACGGCACCGTCTTCTTCGGGAGCGGCTTCCGCTGCCGGCGCTTCGGCAGATGCGGCTACGCCAACCTCGGGCTGTTCCTGGGTGGAGAGATCGACCGGCGCCGTCTCGACGTGTTCGACGTCGTCGTCGCGGCGATGCTCTTCAGCTTCGGCGCGAAGCAGGGCCTGACGATCGGCAAGCGGGATCTGGTAGTAGTCGGGGTGAATTTCGGCAAAGGCCAAAAAGCCGTGCCGGTTGCCGCCGTAATCAACGAACGCGGCCTGCAGCGAGGGTTCAACCCTCGTTACCTTTGCGAGGTAGATGTTGCCGCGGATCTGCTTCTTGTGCTGTGACTCGAAGTCAAATTCTTCTATGCGGTTTCCGCGAACGACAACAACGCGCGTCTCTTCCTCGTGAGACGCGTCGATAAGCATCTTGTCTGCCATGTAAGCTGTGCTCCTCGGCGCGGCCGAACGTCGGCATCCCCTTGTGTCGAAGAGACAGAGGAGAGGCGGCTCGTCGTTGCAGCGCCGGATAATGAAAGTCGCGATTGGTGCGGTGTGGAAGGCAGCAGCCAGACGGCAGCGGGGGAGATGTTCTCCCGGGGCCTGTAGACTTCAGATAAAACCTGCTGCGACACCATCAAAGACCAAGCGAGATCGACAAAACTAAGACCTTGTTCAGGTCCGATGAGTTTGCTCTCTCTGTAAAGAGCGGTTGGTGGCTATCCACCGATGAAGTTCCCGCATACGCCGGAAAATTCAGGATCCAATTTCGAGTGGAAACACATAAGACGGCGGACGATTGCCGGTTGTGGCGCCAGTTCCCTTGCGGTTTGGCTGCCGTGCAGGCAACTCTATCCCGTCAGCACTTCTACCCTAAAAATCCTTGTATGTTTTCTCTGTCACAATAGCAAGGGAAAAGCCAAATGTGCCATAATATTGATGGATTTTGGAAGGCATACAAAATCGGGGATTAAGGGCGCCGATTCGGCTCCGTGGCCGCGAACGTCGCTGATACCGGCGATCTCGCGTTTGCCGGGAGAAGTTGATCGGAATGATATTTAAGGTGTGGCGGTCGATTGGTTAAGAGGGTACGACCCGCGACGGTAATATCCGGATGGCGGAAAATAAGGTTTACCGGCGTGGTGGCCGTTGCCGCGGCCGCGACGACTTTTGCATTTCTTCCTGAGGTGCGAGCAGACGAAGCAGCGAAGGCCGACCCCTTGCTCGCCTATGGCGCCCGAATCATCGGCGACGATGCACGTACGCGCATTGTCATCGACTTCGATCGGGCTCCCGATTTTTCCGTCCACTATATCGCCAATCCCGAACGCATCGTCGTCGACCTGCCTGCGACAGCCTTCGGCTTCCCAGCTGCGGATCTCGCGGCGAGGGGTCTCTTCAAGGACATACGCTACGGCAAGATGGACGAGGACAGCGCCCGTATCGTGCTGACCGCCAAGAAGCCGGTGAAGATGGAAGTCGCCAAGGTCCAGGAAGATGAGGACGGCAAGGGGCACCGTCTCGTCCTGGATGCGGCAATGACGGACAACGAGAAGTTTGCCGAACTGGTCAAGGCCCAGTCCTGGAGCGATCCTTCGTCCCAACAGACGACGAGCGCCATTCCTGCGCCGGAGAAACCGGCTGATGGAGATTTCATCATCGCTGTCGATGCTGGTCACGGCGGGATCGACACGGGTGCGATCGGCGTCGATACCAAGACGCAGGAGAAGGACGTAACGCTCGCCTTCGCCAAGGCGCTCGCCGATCGCCTCAACCGCGAGTCCGGCATCAAGGCGTTCCTGACGCGAAAGGATGACTCGTTCCTGTCGCTCTCCGAGCGTGTGGAGATTGCCCGCCAGAACCATGCGGGCCTCTTCATTTCGATGCATGCGGACACCCTGAAGCAAAAGGATATTCGCGGCGCGACAGTCTACACGATCTCCGACAGGGCCTCCGACAAGCTCGCCGCCGATCTCGCCGACCGCGAAAACCTCTCCGACCAGATTGCCGGCAAGGAGACCGTGGCTGAGCCTCCCGAAGTCGCCGATATTCTGCTCGACCTGACGCGCCGCGAAACGCAGGCTTTTTCTATTTCGCTTGCTGAAAGCGTGCTTACATCCTTCAAGGATCAGGTAGGGACGATCAACAATCCACACCGCCATGCGGGCTTCCGCGTTCTGCAGGCACCGGATGTGCCGTCTATCCTGTTGGAACTGGGCTTCCTTTCCAACAAGGACGACGAAAAGCTCCTGCTTGATGACGGATGGCGGGGAAGGATGGCCGACCTGCTGACGGAGGCCGTCAAGCACTACCGCACGGCGATGGTTGCAAATGGGGGCTGATTGCAGCCGTGGCGCAGATGTGACACTTTCTGGTGTAACACGATCGCAATGTGGGAATAGCGCTTCAAGGCCCTATTTTACTCACATTCACGCCGTTACTCAGCCTTGTGTTTCCATAGATGAAACGGAATCGGCTTGTGGCGAAAACGCTCATGGAGTAAGTCGCCCAACATGCAAGATGCCCCGATCCTGCGATTGTTATGTCGCGCTGATCGATGATTGAGATACCGGTAGCTTAAATATGATTAGACTTCTTGGATATTTCTTCGGAGTGGCTTGCGTCCTGTTCTTGGGCGTGGCGGCTGTTGTTGCCGTTTACTTGGCAACCGTCACGAAGGACCTTCCGGACTACGCAGTGCTGAACAGCTACGAGCCGCCGGTGACGACCCGCGTTCATGCAGGCAACGGTGCGCTAATGGCGGAGTATGCAAAGGAACGCAGACTTTTCCTGCCGATCCAGGCTGTTCCCGACCGCGTCAAGGCGGCCTTCCTGTCTGCTGAAGACAAGAACTTTTATCAGCACCCCGGCATCGATGTTACCGGCTTTGCGCGCGCACTGGTTGCTTATCTGACCGGCGGTCCGACGCAGGGCGGTTCGACGATCACGCAGCAGGTTGCCAAGAACTTCCTGCTTTCCAGCGAACAGACGATGGAGCGCAAGGCGAAGGAAGCGATCCTTTCCTTCCGTATCGAACAAGCCTACAGCAAGGACAAGATCCTTGAGCTGTACCTGAACGAGATCTTCTTCGGCCTGAATTCCTACGGTATCGCGAGCGCCTCGCTCACCTATTTCAACAAGTCGGTGAACGAACTGACGGTCGCCGACGCTGCCTATCTTGCCTCCCTACCGAAGGGTCCCGCCAACTATCATCCCTTCCGCCATCCCGAAGCAGCGATCACCCGCCGCAATTGGGTCATCGATCGCATGGTCGAGAATGGCTATGTCAGTCAGTCCGATGGTGCCGAGGCCAAGAAACAGCCGCTCGGTGTCACCGGTCGCAGCAGCGGGCCCTCGCTTTTTGCATCCGGCTATTTCGCCGAGGCGGTCCGCCGTCAGTTGATCGACCAGTACGGCGAGAAGATGCTGTACGAAGGCGGATTGTCCGTTCGTACCTCTTTTGACCCCGCGTTGCAGGTCTTTGCGCGCAAGGCCCTTCAGGATGGTCTGACCAACTACGATGAGCGTCGTGGCTTCCACGGTCCGATCAAGCAGATCGACACGGCTGCTGACTGGGGCAAGGCGCTGGCCGATATTCCGGCTTTGACGGACGTGCCAGAATGGCGACTGGCTGTCGTGCTGGCCGTATCGGCCGACGGCGTCGACATCGGGCTGCAGCCCCCGAAGGATGGCGCGGGCAAGATCCCTTCCGAGCGCGAGCGTGGAGCCATCGAGGCCAAGAATATGCAGTGGGCATATCGCTCGGCTTCCGGCCGGAAGACAGCAAAGTCGCCCGACGGCGTTTTGTCAGCCGGGGATGTCGTCTACGTCGAGCGGTTGGGGGACGAAGGTTCCAAGTCCTACCGGCTTCGCCAGCCGCCGAAGGTCGAAGGCGGTCTCGTCGCGATGGACCCGAAGACCGGTCGCGTGCTTGCGATGGTCGGCGGCTTCTCCTACGCGCAGTCGGAATTCAACCGTGCGACCCAGGCGATGCGCCAGCCGGGTTCGTCCTTCAAGCCGTTCGTCTATGCGGCGGCCATGGACAATGGATATACGCCGGCGTCGGTTGTCAGCGACGATCCGCTGTCGATCCAGACGGGCAATGGCCAGGTATGGGCACCGGATAACTATGAAGGCGAGGGTGGTGGCGCCAACACGCTTCGCTTCGCGATCGAGCACTCGCGCAACCGCATGACGGTGCGCCTTGCCAACGATCTCGGCATGAATGTCGTCGCCGAATATGCAGAACGCTTCGGGATCTACGATCACATGATGCCGGTTCTCGCCATGTCGCTCGGTTCCGGCGAAACCACGGTCTTGCGCATGGTATCGGCTTATTCGGTCATCGCCAATGGCGGCAAGCAGATCAAGCCGACCCTGGTTGACCGGATCCAGGACCGCTATGGCCGTACGATCTTCAAGCACGAGGAGCGCGTCTGCGAGGGCTGCAATGCGAGCGACTGGCATAACCAGGACGAGCCCAACGTCGTCGACAATCGCGAAACCGTTCTCGACCCGATGACCTCCTACCAGATCACCTCGATGCTGCAGGGGGTCATCCAGCGCGGCACGGCCGCCGGCAAGGTCGATCTCGGCGGGCGTGACGTTGCTGGCAAGACGGGTACGACCAACGATGAAAAAGATGCGTGGTTCGTCGGCTTCACGCCAGATCTTGTCGCCGGCCTTTACATCGGCTTCGACTCGCCGTCGACGCTTGGACGCGGCGGCACAGGCGGCTCGCTTTCTGCGCCGATCTTTAACGAGTTTATGCAGGTTGCTGTGAAGGACATGCCGGAATCTAAGTTTGTCATTCCGGCGGGCATGAACCTCATTCCGATCGACCGCAAGACCGGCATGGCTGCGGTTCAGGGCGACCCGAACACGATTATCGAGGCCTTCAAGCCAGGTACCGGTCCTGCCGACAGCCTCTCTGTTATCGGCATGGACAATGCGATGGCGCCCGAAGAAATTCTGCGGACGTCGCCGCAGGCCAACCAGGCCGTCCAGTCCGGCGCCGGCGGCCTCTACTAACCTTTTCCCTGACCCGTTGTGGCGGTTGCGGCCCTTTACATCCGCAGCCGCCACAATTATTTGACGGGCAACTTTTCAAGCAACGCGAAGAAGCAGGAAAATGCGAGCGGAAATCCAGAACGTAGTCGATGAAACCAAGCAGGCTATCACCCTGCTGAGGAGGCATCTTTGACTGGGACCAGGCGATAAGACGACTGGACTGGTTGAACAACAAGGCAGAGGATCCGACCCTCTGGAACGATGCTTCGGAAGCACAGAAGCTGATGCGCGAGCGTCAGCAGCTAGATGACGGCATCAACGGCGTGAAGCAGCTCGAGCAGCAGCTCAACGACAACGTCGAACTGATCGAGATGGGCGAGGAAGAGGGCGACGAGAGTGTCGTCAAGGACGCCGAAGACGCGCTCAAGAGCCTGAAGGCTGAAGCCGCCCGCCGCCAGGTGGAGGCGATGCTATCGGGCGAGGCCGACAGCAACGATACCTATCTCGAAGTCCACTCCGGCGCAGGCGGAACGGAAAGCCAGGACTGGGCCAACATGCTGCTGCGCATGTATACCCGCTGGGCGGAGCGTCAGCGCTTCAAGGTAGAGCTTCTTGAAGTGCACGATGGTGAAGAAGCAGGCATCAAGTCGGCAACCCTGCTGGTCAAAGGCCACAACGCCTATGGCTGGCTGAAGACGGAGTCGGGCGTGCATCGCCTGGTGCGTATTTCGCCCTACGACAGCAACGCGCGGCGCCACACCTCGTTCTCCTCGATCTGGGTCTATCCCGTGGTCGACGACTCGATCAACATCGAGGTCAACGAGAGCGACTGCCGCATCGACACCTACCGCGCCTCGGGAGCGGGCGGTCAGCACATCAACACGACCGACTCGGCCGTGCGCATCACGCATATCCCGACCGGCATCGTGGTTTCCTGCCAGCAGGAACGCTCGCAGCACAAGAACCGGGCCAAGGCTTGGGACATGCTGCGTGCTCGTATGTACGAAGCCGAGTTGAAGAAGCGCGAAGAAGCGGCGAACGCCGAGGCAGCCTCTAAGACCGACATCGGCTGGGGTCACCAGATTCGCTCCTACGTGCTGCAGCCCTACCAGCTGGTCAAGGACCTGCGGACGGGCGTGGCGAGCACGGCGCCGGGCGACGTGCTGGATGGCGAGCTCAACGAGTTCATGGAAGCCGCTCTCGCTCACCGCATCAGCGGCAAGCCGGACGCTGTCGTCGACGACGTCGAGTAACCGCTCAAACGTATGAACATAGAGAAGGCCCCGAATGGGGCCTTTTCGATTCAAGCGGGAAAACCGGAAGTTCTCCAGCGACAAATCAACGGCTTCGACTAGTTGCTGGCTTTGCCGACGGTAACCTCACCAAATTCGTCGATGACGACAGTCCAAGTCTCCGATTCCGCATCCGGATCGGTCTTCAGGTAGACCATTGCAAAAAGGCCGGGCTCCTTGAGCATGCCGGAGGAGTTTTCGGGCCTGATGTCGGTGACATACGGCTTCAGATCGCTGAGTTCCTGCAACTCCACTGTCGAGGTGATGGACGGCTCAGCGTCGCTCTGCTCGATTTGCTGCAAATATATCTTGGCGGTGCGGTCCGCCTGCCTGACGGCAAACAGCTTGTAGTAGCCGTGGCGCGGTTTTGCGGGAGCGGCAGCCGCAGTTTGGGGCGCCGAAGGTGATCGTTGAATGGCCGGCGCCGCACCGTCGTCTTCCCAGTAACCGGTGCTGGTCGCGAAGATGACTGAAGCCGGTAGGATCGCGTCTTCTGCCTCAACGCCTCGCGCGCAGAGGGTGGACGCGGCTAGCAGCAAGGTACAAAGCGTCGTTCGTCGCAAGCTCATGTCTCAGTCCTCGAACTGCTCCGCAAGAATACGATCGGACCATGATCGATCGGGATCGGAGAGAATGCGCGCGGTCGTAAGTTCCGATTGCGCGATGCGAATATGCAGCACCGATTTCACTTCCGTGTTGTCAGCGACCGCGTTGACCGGCCGCTTCTCCGCCTCGAGTATGTGTATATCGACCGTCACCTTGTTGGGCAGAAGGGCGCCGCGCCAGCGCCGCGGCCGGAACGCGCTGACCGGAGTCATCGCCAACAGAGGGGCGTCAAGCGGCAGGATCGGTCCATGCGCGGAGAGGTTATAGGCCGTCGAACCCGCGGGCGTGGCCACCATCAGGCCGTCGCAGATAAGCTCGTCGAGTCGCACGACACCGTCCACTTCGACCCGCAGTTTGGCGGCTTGATAGGATTGCCGGAACAGCGAGACTTCGTTGATGGCAAGTGCTGTCGAATTCGTGCCGTCGGAATTCGCCGTTGTCATCTGCAAAGGATGAAAGGCATTTTCGACTGCTGTGCAGATTCGATCCTGCAGATCTTCCGTTCGATAGTCGTTCATGAGGAAGCCGATGGAGCCGCGATTCATGCCGTAGACCAGCTTGCCCGAGTTCATCGTGCCATGCAGCGTCTGCAGCATGAAACCGTCGCCGCCGAGGGCGACGATCACGTCGGCCTCTTCAGGGGGCACGTCACCATAAATGCCTATCAACTCTTCCCGAGCCGCCAGCGCCTCTGTCGCCGAGGAGGCAAGGAAGGAAAGCGTCTGAAACGAACGGCCCATGTAATTCCTTTTACGTATTCAACGAACGATAACATAGTCTTGGCGTCTAGGCGCCAATAAAAGCCGATTTTGTCAAGTGCATCTGCAGCGCCGGCTGGAGCCATCGTCAATTCTTCGCTGCTCGATTTCAGGCGTATGCTGTGGAAGGCCCGGAACTCGAGCCGGGCAAGCCTCGGATCATCTTTCGTCGACAAGGCAGATGGCGTCAATCCTGGCGTGGGGCGGCACTGCGTACTCTCCGTCGATAGCGAGACCGTACGCGCAGGCTTGCCGAGGCATTCGTAGTGACAATGGATACAGAACGTTTTGAAATGTGCTCCAATGCCAAGTTGGCGTCTATAACTGCCCTTCTTTGCGGTAGCGTGCCACACATGTATCGAGGCTCGTATCTGGAGGCGTTAGCGACAGCCGCCTGCTTCTGCCACAGCGCACTTTAACACTTGCTCCGCATATTCGACGACGGCTCTTTCGTCGGTGACACATAACTTCAGGACTTGGCATTTCTCCTTGAGTTCGTGCAGGACGCGTCGGTGAACCCTTGCAATCGCGGCAGTATTCTTGAGCTTCATGAGCTCCTGGAGACAAGCCACTGCTACGATCTCTGAAACCAGCAGCTTGCCTTCGACTTCTCCCTGCGTTGGAATGGCAAAACGCTCACCGCCGGGTTTGAAATCTCTATCGGGCGACAGCATGACAAACCTCCCATGGCCTTGATCGACGAAACGATGAAGAAATACGCCAGAGGGGCCGCCCAGGGTCGACAGCCGCCCCTTCGCACGCTCCAAGGCTATGTGGCTTTGACCTCGATCTTGCGGTCGTTCGTCCCGGTGTTGGCAGCCTTTGGAAGCGTGACCTTCAGGACGCCTTTCGCGAAAGCGGCGGCGATCTTATCTGCCTCGATGTAGTCAGGAAGCCGAAACGAGCGCTGGAAGGAGCCGTATCGGCGCTCCGAAAGGTGGTAGGCCTCGTCCTTCGATTCCTTTTCCTCCGTCTTTTCGCCCCGAATGGTCAGCACGCCGTTCGAAAGCCTGATGTCTATGTTGCTCTCGTCGAGGCCGGGAACTTCCGCGGTGATCTCGAATGCGTTGTCTTTCTCGACGACATCCACCGCGGGAGACACGACCCAGTCGGCAGCAGAAGTCGTGCGTCCGAGGAGGTGACCTGAGATCGGACGCCATGAGGAAGGGCCGAAGTCGTCGAACAGCCGGTCGATTTCGGTACGAAGTGAGTCGAATGGAGACCACATCCCGCCGGGAGCCGGCGTCGTGGTCTTCTGTTCTTTCTTAATGGGGAACATATCGGGCATGATCATCTCCTGTTGGCCAAGAGGTCCGGAAGCCGGATCTAATCATTGCGTTTCGCTCGACATCGAGCGCAGTCATTAAAGCACGCGGGTGGGCAAGTGACTTTGATCAATGTCAAGAACACAGGAAATTAATTGGCGCGCGGGCTCAGTCTAACGCAGTATCGGTCGAACCGTCCGCCGGAGAACGCACATTTAGAACATCGGTCGAAGACGCGGTTCGGTACCATCCGTTTTGCAGTGCGCCGAGCGATATCCTCTGCCCTACCCGTACACGTTTCAGGATTGGAAATTGATCCAGCACAATGCAGATCCAGCAAAAAAGGAGGATGATTTATGTAAGCGGTGTCCTCGTTTTGCGGCCCGTCGAGTATTCCTCGGAGGAATGGGAGAGACAGACATGTCAACGACACTCAGGAGTATGAGCCATGTAGAATGCTTGGAAATGCTGGAACGGGCGCATTTTGGTCATCTGGCTTGCAGTAACGAAGGCCGGCCTTACGTGGTCCCAATCTACTTTGCGTTCCAATCACGAGTAGCCTACAGTTTTTCGATGCCAGGACGAAAAGTGGAGTGGATGCGGCTGAATCCAAGAGTCTGCCTCCAGGTGGAGGAGCAGTGGGGGAAGGGCGGATGGAGGAGCGTCGTGCTGAACGGCCACTTCCAGGAACTGCCCGACGATGATGTCTGGCACGAGGAGCGACTGCACGCGTGGTCACTTTTGCAGAGACACTTGGACTGGTGGGAGATCGGCTCGCTTGAGCCTCGCGAACTACCGACTGCGTCTGCATCTGCCCACCTATTCTACTGCATCTACACGGACGATGTCTCCGGTCGGGTCGTGGCCCTTTAGTGACAACGCCTCGGCCCTCGAGGTTTCCGCAATGTCTGCGCACCCTTTGACGGAGGAAGCCAATCGACTGTATCGGCGATCACGTGCCCATTACACGAGCCCAACCGAGTCGCTGGTAGCCTGAGAGATTAGCCACAGACCGAGCATTCTCGTCCTCCGCACCCCTTCCACGCAAATAACATTCTGACTCGGCGCGTGGCGGCTTTGTAACTGGAGGCAGGATCTAACCGCCGTCGATCGCCTCGCCGATGCGGGCGATCGCCTGCTGATACACACTCGCGGAGTTCCAGCCGGCGATGGCGCCGATATTGCCCTGATAGTCCCCGCCGGCGCCCCAGCCGTGCGCCCTGAGGAAGTTGGCCGTGGACATCAGCGCCGTGCTCTTGTCGCGCATGTTCCTGTTTCCGACGCCGTATTTCAGGACATTCCCAGGCAGGAACCCTGTGTGGCCGATCTCGCCGTGCATGGCGCCGACCGAGCCGGCACTCAGCACGCCGCTGTCGACTAGCTTGAGCGCCGCGATAGCATGGGGCGCGAAGAATTGCGGGCGGCGACAATCGTACGCGAGCGTGACGATTGCCGAAACTGTGTTCTGGTTGCCCATAGAGGCGCCGAAGTTGGTCTCCATACCCCAGATGGCGAGAAGCACGCCGGCGGGCACGCCGTAGTTGCGCTCGATGCTGTCGAAGAGCGCTGCATTCGCCGTCTTAAGCGAACGGCCCTTGGAAATAATCGCGGACCCACCGCGTCGTCTCATAAAGTCGGCGACCGAGCCGCTGAAAGCCTTGTTGACGGAGCGGTCGGCCTGAATGGTTCCTACGGCGTATTTCGCACCGGCAAGCGCTGCAAGACCCTTCCCCTTGACGCCTGCAGCCTTTGCCGTCTCGGCAAACTCTACTTTCCACTGTTCAAACCCGGCAGCGCTTTTGCCGCACGATGCCGCGTGCGCAACGCACGCCAGAAGGCAGAAGGCGATGGCGCCCGCCGCAGCAAGAAAAACTCCCTTAGCAAAGAATGCCATGTCGCTCTCCTCGTGGGTCTGAACCATCATGCATCCGGCCGCATGACGTCACTCGTTCACTTGCGAAACCGGCTTGACCGGGAAGCGAAAGGAACTGAGAAGGTGCCTCTACTATGCACGTGAGGGCGATACGGTGCTAGTGACGAAACTGGACCGCCTGGCGCGATGAACGCGGACCTGATGGCGACTCTGGCGAAGCGGAAGACCGGCGGTTGCTGACCGAGTCCAAGACGCCGAGGAAATTGCAGCTTCTCGTCGACGGCGACAAATTTGGCAGATCTGTCTCAGTTCCATCGGCAGCCTTTGATATGTGCGGCGACTTAGTTGGAGGCAAAAAGCATATTTCACAGCGTATTTGGTTTCCAATAGAGTATGGTTCCGTTTGGCTAGCGGGAGGCGCTTATGGCTCACAACGACCGTTCACGGCATATCACCCAAGGCATTGCTCGCTCGCCCAATCGCGCGATGTACTATGCGTTGGGCTATACCAAAGGGGACTTCGACAAGCCGATGATCGGCATCGCCAACGGGCACTCGACGATCACGCCATGTAATGCCGGCCTCCAGCCGCTTGCCGACGCGGCGATAGCCGCCATCAAGGCGGCCGGAGCCAATCCGCAGATATTCGGCACGCCTACCATCTCGGACGGCATGGCCATGGGAACGGAGGGCATGAAATATTCTCTCGTCTCGCGCGAGGTTATCGCCGATTGTGTGGAGACCTCGGTGCAGGGCCAATGGATGGATGGCGTTCTAGTGCTCGGCGGGTGCGACAAGAACATGCCGGGCGGTATGATCGGCATTCTCCGCGCTAACGTTCCGGCCGTCTATGTCTATGGCGGCACCATCAAGCCGGGTCGATGGAAGGGCGAGAGCCTCTCCATCGTGTCCGCGTTCGAGGCCGTCGGCGCTTACATGGCCGGAAAGATGAGCGCTGAGGATTTCGAGGGCATTGAGCGCAATGCCTGCCCGACGACCGGCTCTTGCGGCGGCATGTACACCGCGAACACCATGAGTTCGTCCTTCGAGGCGGTCGGCATGTCGCTGCTCTACTCCTCCAACATGGCCAATCCCGACCAAGAAAAGATCGATAGCACGGTCGAGTCCGCGCGCGTTTTGGTGGAAGCGGTGAAGGCCGGCATTCGACCACGCGACATCGTCACGCGGAAGTCGATTGAAAATGCCGTGGCGCTCATCATGGCCACTGGAGGTTCAACGAATGCGGTGCTGCACTATCTCGCCATTGCGCATGCGGCCGAGGTGGAATGGACGCTGGAGGATTTCGAGCGGATACGCCGTAGGGTACCAGTAATCTGCGATCTCAAGCCATCCGGCCGTTATATGGCTGTTGATCTCCACGCTGCCGGCGGCATTCCTCAAGTCCTAAAGCTACTGTTGAATGCGGGCCTTCTGCACGGCGATTGTCTCACGATCACCGGCAAGACGATCGCTGACGAACTCTCGGCCGTGCCCGACGAGCCTCGTGCGGACCAGGACGTTATCCGGTCGCTCTCAGCGCCACTGTATCGCGAGGGACATCTCGCCATACTCACAGGCAATCTGGCAGAGGGTGGGGCGGTGGCAAAGATCAGCGGGCTCAAGAGCCCGGTGATTGCTGGCCCGGCGCGCGTCTTCGAAGACGAGCAATCCGCAATGGATGCTATTCTCTCGGACAAAATCAAGGCCGGCGACATTCTGGTCCTGCGTTACCTCGGGCCGAAGGGTGGTCCGGGAATGCCGGAAATGCTTGCCCCGACCTCCGCTATCATCGGACGTGGCCTTGGAGAGAGCGTCGGCCTCATCACAGATGGGCGGTTCTCCGGCGGCACATGGGGTATGGTGGTCGGGCATGTCACGCCCGAAGCCTTCGAGGGAGGGGCAATCGCACTTGTCAAGGACGGCGACCAAATCACCATCGACGCCCATCAGCTACTTCTGCAGCTCGACGTCCCAGATGAAGAGATTGCGAGACGCCGAAGCCTTTGGAGCCAGCCTCCGCCGCGCTACAGGCACGGCGTCCTCGCCAAGTTTGCGGCCTTGGTCCGACCAGCGAACGAGGGAGCCGTGACGGGTTGAGGTCACATGAAAAAAACGCGCCAACTGAGGCGAATTAGTTATCAAGTCACTGATTTCGTGCAAAATTAGTGGTGCCCCCGGCAGGGTTCGAACCCGCGACCCCCTGATTACAAATCAGGTGCTCTACCAACTGAGCTACAAGGGCGATGCCTGCCAAGTACCAGATTCTGCCGTCCTGTAAAGAAGAAATCCGCGCGATCGTGATTTCGTTCGTCCGACCTTGCATCGGAGTTTGCGTTGCGAACGCCGCAGACCCGACTTTGCTAGTTCCGAGGCGCAGTCTGCCGCACGCTCGTTTGCAAGGCGTCACCGGTCTCTCCGGCACCCAACGGCGACATGATTGCAATGCTCAGCACCGAAGCAACCATGAAAACGATAATAGCGATCATTACCCGCACATTTCTCTCCTAAATCGTGCGCAGCCAACGCGCGGGGCCGACCGTCGGTTCCCCTGATGATAGCTACACGATCTACTGTACGGGTGCTGGAATAGGGCGTTCAGGGGCGGGCGCCAGCGGAGCGAGTTCGTGAATCGGCTGCGACTTGTCGATCCAGACGATGCTGAGAATGATGGCAACAAATACGCCGACGAACAGAGTGCCGATGACGAGGGAGCGGATGGCCATATGGAAATATGTTCCTCCTGTTCGAATGCGGGGCAGCATGGAAAAGAGCAGAGGCAATCCGAGACGAGCAGCAGTTTGCTGGCTTCCTAGTTGCTTTGCGGCGCTGCTATCATCCCGCATATGGAAGAGAAAGATCGCGCCTTTCGCCGCGATCCCCCAACTCTATCAAATTTTCAAATGCTGCCTCGCCGCATAAAGAGCGATCGCCGCAGCATTAGATACATTGAGTGACTTGATCGCACCCGGCATGTCTAGCCTGGCAAGCGCGCTGACAGTTTCGCGCGTCTTCTGGCGTAGCCCCTTACCTTCGGAACCCAGCACGAGCGCCACCTTGTCACCCGAGAATGTGCCCTCGAGTGGCGCCGGTCCTTCCGAATCGAGGCCGATCGTGAAGAAGCCGAGCTTGTGCAGTTCTCCAAGAGCGTCGGCAAGATTCGTGATCTGGATATAGGGGATGAGTTCCAGTGCACCTGAGGCTGATTTCGCCAGCACGCCTGATTCGGTCGGGCTGTGGCGCTGTGTGGTAATGACGGCACCTGCATTGAAGGCCACGGCAGAACGCATGATGGCGCCGACATTGTGCGGATCGGTTACCTGGTCGAGCACGAGAAGCAGTGGGCTGTCCTTCAGTGCTTCCAGCCGGCGGACGGGCAGGGGGCGCGTTTCCAGCATGACACCCTGATGGATGGCATCCGGGCCGAGGACCTTGTCGATATCGTGCGGAGCGACGATTTCGACCGGAATGCCGAGCGCGTCGGCAGCGATCTCCAGACGCGCAAGCGCGTTCTGGGTCACCGACAACTTGACGTTCCGGCGCTCCTTGTTGTCAAGCGCGGCACGAACCGTATGAAGGCCGTAGAGATAGACCTGCTCGGGCGCGAGTGCAGGAGGCTTCCAGTCCTCGGCACCGCGCCGGCGCTTCTGTGGCGGCGGTGTCGGAATCTCACCGCGTTCGCGTTTGCTATCACGATGCGCGCGGCGCAGGGTTGCGTAATGCGTGTTCTTGGCGGATTTTTCGTCAGTGGGCTTGCCACCGGTTTTCTTGTCTTTGCTCATGCGGCTTTATAGCGAGGGTGCTTCTTTCCGCATAGGATTTCTTTCAGGACCCCGGCTTTCCACGGTCGATGAAATTTTTCACATTTTTTCCGTCGTCATCGTGTTGACATGCGTAAATCGTCCGGTCATATACGCGGCGCAGACCGAGGGGCGGCAACGCTTCGAAAGTCTGACGAGCTTGGTCTCACGATCCGGACGAAAAGACTGGAGAGATGCCCGAGTGGTTAAAGGGGACGGACTGTAAATCCGTTGGCTCAGCCTACGTTGGTTCAAATCCAACTCTCTCCACCATTCGTCATTGGATCGGATACCACCCCGCGGGTATAGCTCAATGGTAGAGCAGCAGCCTTCCAAGCTGAATACGCGGGTTCGATTCCCGCTACCCGCTCCAGATTTTCGCAGTGTCCTGTTGTTCCTGTAACGCTTTGCGCGAGCCGGGTCGCTATGCGTACCTCTAGCCCCAGAGCAGCACGAAAGGCGAGGCCAGCGCGATGATGCCGGCGATCGTCCATCGCTTTTGGGGGTTGGTGCTGAGATCCTCTCTCGACAGCCATATGCGGACAGCAACGAAGCCGATGGCGATGAGGGCGCTGTAGATCACGGCGCGCAACAGGATCGACCAGCCGCCACCGAAGAGACCGATCGCGATGCCGAAGCCGGTGAGGGCGCCGAGAATACCGTATCCCACGTCGAACATCAGCGTCGTGGTGGCCGAAAGTGGCGTCAGCATCTTTGGGAAGGCGATGGCAAATGCCGCTGTGAGCAGCCATATTGCGACGATCGCTTGCAGCGTCGAAGAGCTGACGATCGATGTCGCCAGAGCCGGGAGCCGCTCGGGCGAGGAGAGGCGTGCAAGCTGCGCGACCCAGTCGATCGCAGCGGCAAGAACCCACAATATGAATGCGCAAGCGGCAAAGATCAGAAAGTTGCCTGCGGATCGTTTTGCAATTTCCTTTGGTTCCATTGCGGTGTCTCCGAGCAGTGCTTCCGCGTAAGGGCTGCAAACGATGTACTATCATATCCTTGGCGCCGTCGCGCCCGTTCTTCGCGAATATATCTTCGCTGCCATCTCCGGCGGATATTGCCGATTGGGCGCTTCCTTCCCATATGCGCCCGCAGGCTAGGAATACGGTCCGCAAATAGGTCTTGCGCAATTTCCCCGAAAGCCTTAAACGGCGGCACTAAACCGGTTCGCCGGGGTCATCCATTTCGTTCACAGGAAGCATTCAAATGGCAAAGAGTAAGTTTGAGCGCAACAAGCCGCACGTTAACATCGGCACGATCGGCCACGTTGACCACGGCAAGACGTCTCTGACGGCAGCGATCACGAAGTACTTCGGCGAGTTCAAGGCGTACGACCAGATCGACGC
>NZ_JBFTQH010000050.1:0-31776 GCF_056398905.1 Rhizobium sp. 01T417
GCGCTGAACAGCACCAGGATCAGCAGCCAGAGCATCATCGAGCCCTCGTGATTGCCCCAGACGCCTGACAACTTGAACAGCAGCGGCACAAGCGAATGGGAGTTCTCCCAGACGTTGGCGACCGAAAAGTCGGAGACGACGTGGGCGTAGGTCAGAACTCCGAAGGAGAACGCCACCAGCGCGAACATCGCCAGGGACCCTACAGAGGCCAGATCCATCATCGCACGGTCGAGGCGCCTTGCACCGATCACCGGAACAACCGAAACCACGAGCGCCGTCGCCAGCGCCAGGATCAGGGCATAGTGGCCGATCTCGATGATCATTGCACCGCCTCTCCTTCCTTCCAAAGCCCTTGGGCCTTCAGCTTGTCGGCGACTTCCTTCGGCATGTATTTCTCGTCGTGCTTGGCCAGCACCGTATCGGCGGTGAAGACGTCGCTGCCCGTTTCGAAACGCCCCTCGGTCACCACGCCCTGGCCCTCGCGAAAGAGGTCGGGAAGAATGCCGGTATATCGTACCCTGACCAGATCGCCGGTCGCATCGGTCACCGCAAACTGCACTGTCGATCCCCCCCCGCGCACGATGCTGCCCTCGCCCACCAGGCCACCGAGACGTATGCGCGTTCCAGGCGGCACCGGGTTCTTGGCGATATCCGCAGGCATATAGAAATAGGCCACCGACTGGCTGAAGGCGAACATGACGAGCAGCACGGCGGCAATGATGAAGCTCATGCCGCCACCGATCACCGCGAGGCGCTTTTGCTTGCGTGTCATTCCGTCATTCCCTCTCAATGCCAAGTTCGCGCGCCAGTGCGACCAGTTGCTTTCCTTGTTCGCCCGTCGCAGGGAATACCGCGAGTCCACGCTGCAACGCGTCGACCGCGTGCGCCTTTTCGTTCAATACGGCATAAGAACGCACAAGCCGCAGCCAGCCTTCCAGATTGTTCGGGTCCTGGGTAAGCTTGGCATCAAGGCTTTCCACCATGCCGCGGATCATCTGTTGCTGGTCACCGGCACTCATGCTCTCGGCTGCGGCAACCTCAGCCTGGGTGGGATTACCGGGCGCGCTCGCGGCGCCGCTCGGCGACACGCCGCCATCCATCGCAATGCCAAGTTCTTGCGCCAGCGCAAGGAGTTGCTTGCCTTGTCCGCTGCTGGCCGGAAACGTTGCCAGTCCGCGCTTCAGAGCCGCAACTGCGCGATCCGTGTCTTTCAATACGACATAAGAGCGGACAAGCCGTAGCCAGCCTTCCAGATTGTTCGGGTCCTGGGTCAGCTTGGCATCAAGGCTCTCCACCATGCCGCGGATCATCTGTTGCTGGTCGCCCGGAGTCATGCTCTCCGCAGCGGCAACCTCAGCCTGCGTCGGATTACCCGGCACGCGCGCGGCACCGCTCGGCGGCGCGCCGCCATTCTTCGCAATGTGTTCGGCGACCAGCGGCAACCAGGGCGCGTCGGCCGGCGATTGCTTCGCGAGCGCCTCGAAGGCGACCTTGGCCTCTGCTGCCTGACCAGCCTGCTCCATGCTAAGCGCAATGTAGAACCGGGCCTTCGGATTGTCGGGATCTAGCTGAAGCGACTGCTCCAACACCTTGCGCGCATCTTCGGTGACCACACCGTCCGAGATCGCCATCAGCGTCTCGGCAAGGCCGTCCAGCCGCGCCGGGCTCGGCCCGAGCAGACGGATCGCGCGGCGATAGGCATTCTCGGCATCGGCGACACGCATAGTGTTGAAGTATATCGGTGCCAGGACGTCCCAGCCCTTGCCGTCATCGGGATTTTGCGCCAGGTGCCGCTCGGCCTTGGCGACCAGGATCGCCATATCGTTGCCGGGATTCTCAAGTCTGGCTTGCAGCGGCTGCGACGGCAAATCGGGTCGCCCAACAAAAATGTAAAGACAGAGCCCCACCATCGGCAGGAGCAACAGCACGAACGCCTCGGAAAGACGGTGATGTTTCGAGGCCTTGCGATCGATGACCGGCGCGGCCGAGACAGTGATCAGGCGCCGGCCAATTTCGGCTCGCGCGTAATCGGCCTCATCCTCTGAAATCAGCCCACCAGAGAGATCGCGATCGAGTTCCCGCAACTGATCGCGATAGACGGCAGCCTCCCCGGCATGCGCGTCATCGACCGCTCTCGTGTCACGCAGAAGCGGGTAAAGCAGAACGGCAGCGACGGCGGCCGTCAGAGCGGCCACAAGAATCCAGAAAAGCATAGATGCCAAATACTCGAAGCGAACATCTATTCCAACAAGCAAAGCCGCAATGACGATTATTTGAGGCGTTTGGCCGCAACATGGCCCGAGCAGTTAATTCTGCCGTCGCTCAGCCGAGGGGCGACCAACTGCCATTATCGTTTCGGCAGGCGGAACCGCGCGCCACCGTTTCCTTGCCGCCGATCGTCACGCTATGGGTATACTGACGGCAGTTCTGCGAGCCGACCTGGTAGGGTGCAGACGCGACGACCCTGCCGCTGACATTGCGCCCGCTCCAGACAACAGGCTGTCCGACTGCAGCACTTTCCAGCGCGCGATACTCGGCTTCCAGGGCGCGCTGGAGGTCGCTGTCGCTGATATCCACGCCGCTGCGACCGATGATGCCGCCCTGCAACGCCGCGATATAGGTAGCCGAAGCAGGAGGTTTCCTCGAGAAAAAGCCACCGCTTTTTGTCGATTGGCACGCTGAAAGCGTGATGGCGACAAGAAGCGAGGAAACGATCATGCCTTGCGAACGTAGCATCATTCAGCCGAACCAGAATTAGGTGTCAATTACGCAGCCACACGCGCACCAAGCCGTGTCGGCAATAAGGCAAAGCATGCTATGCAATCGCCTATGTCTATGTGACATCAAGCAAATGCTCACGCAACATCCTTTGTGATGCCAGGCAAAATAAGCCGGGCCTTCAATCCCTGCCATTCGCCGCGGGACAATTCGAGCCGCCCCTGATACTCGTTGGAAATCTCCGTCACGATCGAAAGTCCAAGGCCGGTACCCGGTTTGCTTTCGTCCAGCCGCTTGCCGCGCTTCAGCGCCTCGCGAACCTGATCCTGCTCAAGTCCTGGCCCATCGTCCTCGACAACGAGCTCGACCCAGTGGCGACGCCCGCTGCCTTCCGTGCCCTTGACCTCCTCCGGTGCTTCCGCGACGGAAACGCGAACCTTGGTCGCCGCGAAACGGGCGGCGTTCTCCAAAAGGTTACCGACGATCTCTTCTAGGTCCTGCTGTTCCATGGCGACCGCAACATGTGGCTGCGCCGCCGTGAGTTCAAACTGCTTGTCGGGGTTCAAGCGCCGCATCACGCGCACCAGGCGCTCAAGAGCGGGTTCGGCGTCGGTGCGGGCAAGCACGGATTCGCGTTGCGCCGCAATGCGGGCACGGTTCAGATACGACTGCACCTGGCCTTGCATCGCCTCAGCCTGGCCGCGCACGAGATCGCCGTGCGTGCGTTCCAGCACGCGCGCCTCGTTGAGCAGCACGGCAATCGGCGTCTTCAGGGAGTGGGCAAGGTTGCCGACCTGCATGCGCGCCCTCTCGACAATGCGGCGATTGCTGTCGATCAGCGCGTTGACCTCGTTGGCGAGCGGCAGGATTTCGCGCGGAAAATCGCCCTTCAACTGCTCGCTCTCGCCGGCGCGAATTCGCTCGAGCGCGGCGCGCGCCTTGTCGAGCGGCTTGAGGCCGTAGAGAATCGCCAGTGCGTTGACGATCAGGCTGCCGACACCGAAGCCGGCTAGCGCCAGGTAAAGGCTATGGGAGAAATTGCGAACGTCGTTCTCGACAACATCAACGTTGCCGGTCACGCGGAAGCGGGCGGCGCGACCGTCAGTATCCAGCACGACCTCGGTCTCGGCAACCTGGATCCGATTCCCCGCAGCATCCGTCACCTGATAGTAGCGCTCATAATTCTTGTCGAAGGGCGCTTCGAGAACAGAAGGTACAGGGATCGACGCGGAACCCAGCGAGGGCGACACGAGCGGCGGCGCCGTGTAGGTGCCGAGTGGTTCGACGACCCAATACCAGCCCGTCTTCGGCTGCGCAAAACGCAGGTCGCCAAGTTGCGGGCTGCCGCTGAGCGCCCCTTGGTCGCCGATCGTAACGGAATTGACGACGTTATAGAGCTGGGCGCGCAAAAGGTCCTGGAAGCCGCGCTCCGCGCTCTTTCGGTAGAGCGTCGAGATCAGCAACCCGATGACGACAAGCGCGACAGTCGACCAGATCGTGGTCAGCAGCAGGACGCGTGCAGTAAGCGATTTAATTCGCATTGTTCGGCGCTTGGATGCGGTAGCCGAGCCCGCGCACCGTTTCGATCAGATCGACGCCCATCTTCTTGCGAAGGCGCCCGACGAAAACCTCGATCGTATTGGAATCGCGGTCGAAATCCTGATCGTACATATGTTCGACCAGCTCGGTACGCGAAACCACTTCCCCCATGTGATGCATGAGATAGGACAGCAGCCGGTACTCATGCGAGGTCAGCTTCAGCGCCACACCATTGACTGTCGCCTTTGAGCTCTTGGTATCGAGCCGCACGGGGCCGCAGATGATCTCGGACGAGGAATGCCCCGCCGCGCGGCGGATCAGGGCGCGGATGCGTGCCAGCACTTCCTCGACATGGAACGGCTTGGTGACGTAGTCATCCGCGCCGGCGTCGATGCCCGCGACCTTGTCGCTCCAGCGGTCGCGCGCCGTCAGGATCAGCACGGGCATGCCGCGACCTGCGCCACGCCACTTTTCGAGCACTGTGACGCCATCCAGTTCCGGCAGTCCGATATCGAGAATGATCGCGTCATAAGGCTCGGTATCGCCGAGGAAGTGGCCCTCCTCGCCGTCAAAGGCCTGATCGACGACGTAACCGGCTTCCTTCAACGTGTCGCTGAGCTGCCGGTTCAGGTTGACATCGTCTTCGACTACCAGAATGCGCATCGGTCCGCTTTGCTCCGCTTGATCTCTTGGCGTCTAGATAGGGCGATTCTGCCTACATCGGAACCTTGACGGTCACTTTACGCGGGCGCTGTCCGTTGCCTTGGACGAGGACGGTGATGATGCAGCTGTCGCCAGCAGGCTGAACGGAAAGGAGCTGACCTCCCGTTTTTTCCACAACCTCACGCGCGGCCTCGCTGCAATCGCCTGCAACACGCACCGTCAAGGTACGCGGATTATCCGGTGAGGGCGACGTTATCGCCAGCCCGGCGGCTAGCGCTGCGACGCTCAAGGGAGAGGCCATGTGCAATGCTTTCAATGGATACTAACTTGGCCCAGACTATGTACTCAAGAGACCTGAATGGCAAATGAATGCCTTGTAATCCTTGATATTTAGAACAATTCCGAATTCACGCCAGGCGTGTTCAAAAGTCCGGTCGGCGAACGAAGCTTTCCGCTCGCCGCGCCGGATTCAAGAAACGGACTTGATGGTCGCCTTGGCGGTGACACGCCCGTAAGCAGCGAGCAGGCCGCCGAGTGCGCCAGCTATGTTGACGACTGTGTCGACCAACTGGCTCTTGTCCGTCGCACCAAGGTCGATACTGACAAAATGCAACACAGATGCGACGATTGAAATCAGCGCGCCCCAAATGGTCTTCGAACTGTACCAATTCTTCAGATCTATCATTTTCTCTCCTTCAAGATGAAATTCACACAACACATGTCGCGTGCGCCGGAATGCCGAGCGACACACGTTCCCCAAGTTGCCGGACACGCAGGCTGAGGCTGTTTTGCGGATGGCCGAAATCGGCGAGTTCGTCAGCGGTGGGATAAACCCACTCCGCCCTGTCGGATTCGCTTACTCTCAGAACCGCGTCACCGTCCATAATCTCGACGCGGTAGCGTTCAAACGGCTCATCCAGCGGAATTTCGGCGGCGAGCCAGTTGTCGGCGCTGTCGCGCCCGCGCCGGATCCAGGGACCTTCACGCCATCGTCGTTGCGCGCGCATCTGATGTGGACGGGGGCAAGCGGCGTCAGTGCCCGCAGGCCTCCCTCGAAGGCAAAGGGGCCGGCCTTCCCAGCCGACGAGGCCGTTTCGGCGATCCAATTCAACCGCAGGTCCATTTCGTCGCTGCCGAGGCCGAGCGGCTTGACCGCTTCGTCGAGCAGCACGACGGCCGAGCCGACTGCTGCCCCGGAAAGCATCGCATCCTCGGTGCCGGCAAGCGCCCGTAACAAGCCATGCAGCGCCCAACGCCCACTCTCTACCTCCTCGGCCTCCCGGAACGCCAGGACTTCCAGGCACCGTTGACCGACAAGAGCGCCATAAGGTTGGCGCCATTCAGAACTGAGGTCGCCGGTGCCGAAGCCAGGCCGCCATATGGCAGATCAAGTTCGAGCGGGAGTGACCAGTCAAAGCGGCCGACAACCCCTGCCGCGAGCGCGCATGTCAATGAGCCAATGCGGGCCGGCCGATCGAGTAGCACCCTGCCCTTGTAACCCTCGCTCGTAGCAGACGACGATAGCCCGATTGTTGTCCACGGTTTTGCAAAGGCTGCGCCTCGGGCGAAGCTCGAAGGATCGCTGCCATCGAATCGCGGCAGATCCATCAGCTGAACGACGGGAGAAAACAGGTTCGAGCCGCCCTCGCCGCTCGGCTTTGCACCAGTAACCGTCCCTGCACTCCTATCGACCGAGGCCGCAAATTCGCGCGCCTCGACCCGGCGGGCGTCCCCATCTTCGACGCGGGTGATCAGGAAGCGACCGTGGGGTCCGTCTGGGAGTGTAACGATATCGCCAGTCTGGATACGCATCTCATTCGGCGGCAGTGAGAACCGGATGGAGCGCCGGGCAATGCGATTGTCGCGCAACAACGCCTCGTTAGCGGCAAGCGCCGTCTCCTCAGGTACGACGGCTGTGAGATGCTGCTGAATGATCCGGTTCGTCGATTGCGCCACGCGATGGGAACGGGCGCTCGCCTGCTCATAATCGAGGTCGGGGTTGTAGAAGCTCAGCAAGGCTTCTGCGGCAAAATCGCTGTCATGACCACGCGTCTCCTGCCACAGCGGCTCGTCTTCGCGGTCCACAAGAATTTCGACTGGCAGCGCCGGCAGGCTTGTCCGCATGCGGGACCGGAAACGCAAAAGCCCCGCATCTTCGATCGCATCGATCCGGAACGCTTCCTGGAGTGGCTAGATCAGGCTGCGCGCGGAGTCCCCCTGCACATACCCCGACAGATCGCCGCTGACCTCCGATACGTCGAAATCGTCAAAGCCGTGTTCCCGCAGCACCGCGGCCACGACCTCCGCCGGAGTGCCACCACCGAGCCTGCCGTTCAGCCAATGCCCAATCCTCCAGTTGGCGCCGTCACTCCATGTCGATGTATTCAGCGCGGAAAGGCCGGAAAAGGCCGCGCGTCCCACGACCAGACGAAAAGGTGCGCCGGATCGACCATTCCGGCCGGAGGACCACCGCTGGTCCACGACGCGTGATGCGCCTCCAGGAAACGCCGCTGCATGGTGTCGGCTCGGCTTCGGTTGGAAAAATAGGGAGCTGCACTTTCCGACGCCGCCGCGAAGACCGGCGCCGATGATACGGATCATGTCGGCTGCCTTCAGCTGTCCGCGCGAGAAGCGCTCGGCCAGACCGACGAGATTGTCCGCGGAGAACGCTGTCTCCAGTTCCGCCAACGCGTCAAGCATGAGGCAGAGGATCCGCTGTTCACCATCGATGACAGCCTCGATCTCGCCGCGGCGCCGGTTCGCCCTTGCCCCCGCCGCCCGCATCAGAGCGCCTCGAAGCTGATGACGCCGGCCGATTCCAGCGCCAGCTCGAACATCACCTCGCCATTATACTGGCCGGAATATTCGAGCGCGCTCGCCTGGAACGGCCCCGCCACCGTTTTGTAAGCCGTACCGTTGAATATCTTCAGGAGCAGGTCCTTGCCCTTCTGCGCCACCGTTGTCCGATCCCTTCGAGGAAACAGGCGCAGCCGGCGCCCTTGGTGTCATCCACTTGTCACTTTCAACCAGCCGGCGAAGCTGCTACGACCTTGCCCGCCCCCACCCCGTTCGCGTCAAAGCCCTCCATGTCTCGATCCATCCCCCTGCGCTCGGTGCAGACGATTGCCGTGCTTGCCGTCACCCAGCTGATTGGCTGGGGCAGTACCTTCGACATGCTCGGTGTCATGGGGCGCGTCATCGCGCCGGATCTCGGCTTGCCGAATGAGGTGGTTTTCGGCGGGTTGAGCATCATGATGGTCGTCAGCGCCCTTGTCGGCCCTGCGACGGGCCGCCTGCTCGCCCGGCATGGAGCCGCCCGCGTGCTCGCCGCCGCGTCGATTACCTTCACGATCGGCCTGCTGCTGTTGTCAGCCGCGCACGGCCTCGTCCTCTATGGACTTGCCTGGATTGCGATCGGCGCCGGCGGCGCCTTCGGTCTTTCCGCTCCGGCCTATACCGCCGTCGTCGAGCGAGCCGGACCTGACAGCAAACGGGTGATTGCCATCCTCATGCTGTTCACCGGCCTTTCGAGCGCGATCTTCTGGCCGATCCTCAGTCAGCTGAACGCGAGCGTCGGCTGGCGCATGACGTTTCTCATCTGCGCGGCGCTGCAGTTTTTCGTCTGCCTGCCGCTGCATATTTTCGCCCTGCCGAAGCCGATCGCCTTTACTGCGGACAGCAGCGCCGCACAGGAAACGCCGGTGCCGCTTTCGCCTGCGGGACAGCGCAAGGCCTTCCTGCTGATTGCCGCCGCAACGACGATATCGACTTTCGTGACTTTCGGGGTGTCGCCATCGCTGCTCGAAATACTGCGTCAGTCAGGCGCCTCGCCTGCGCTGGCGCTGCAGCTCGGTTCGGCACGCGGCGTGATCGGCATTTCCGCCCGCATCCTGGATATGCTCCTCGGGCGTCGCGGCAATCCGATCCTCAGCGCCGCAATGGGCGTGAGCCTGATGGTCTCAAGCTTCGTGATGATGCTGCTGATCCCGCCCTCGACGCCACTGCTCGTCACCTTCATCCTGCTCTATGGCTTCGGCTCCGGTGTCATGACCGTTGCCCGCACCCCGCTGCCGCTCGCCCTGTTCTCGCCGCGCGAATTCGGGCTGCAATCAGCCCGCCTGTCGCTGCCGCAGAACCTCGCCAATGCCATCGCACCCGTCGTCTTCACGGCGATCCTCGATCGCGCCGGTGCCGGAACCGCAATCGCGACATGCGCCGCGCTCGCCGTCATCTCGCTCGGCTTCGTGCTGACGCTGGCTGCGCAGGTCAAGGCAGCGACCAGGGTATACGAACCGGCCTGAGAGATGCAGGCAGTTGCTGCGATGGGCGGGACATTTCAGGTCACCTTCCCATCTTCTTCATAAGCAGCCCACCGCTTGATCTTGGAGGAGAAACAACATGGACCGGTTCACTGGCGGTTGCCGCTGCGGCAATGTCCGCCTCGTGGCTATTGGACGCCCCTATCGGGTCGGCATTTGTCATTGTCTCGACTGCCGCAAGCATCATGGCGCACTCTTTCACGCATCCGCGATCTTTCCTCAGGATGCGGTGACGGTCGAAGGCGAGACAGGTGAGTACGACGGGCGGTTCTTCTGCCCCCGCTGCGGCTCCCCGGTTTTCGGGCGCTCCGGGGATGAGGTCGAAGTGAACCTCGGATCGCTCGATGCTCCCGACCAGTTACAGCCAACTTACGAACTCTGGACCATCCGCCGCGAGTCGTGGCTGCCGCCGTTTCCGCTGGCGAGACGATACGAAGGCGACCGCGACGCCACGAGCCGCTTCGAGGCCTAGGTTGCGTCGCTATGCAGCGGCGGCTCCGTCACAGCCCGATAGCGCAACTCGGCGACATAGAGCTTCGTCTTCGGTTCGCGGCGGCTCTGCGTCCTGAGATGCAGCAGGCTGACGAGGTGATACGCTCCAAGATCGAGCGCCACATCCTGCAGCAGGGCGTGGAGACGCGAGGCCACCAGCTGCGCCTGCCTTCGCCCACCCACGTCGAAGCAGATTTCGAGCGACACCAAATGCTCCTCGCCTCTCTCGGTCGAAGTCGAATAGTCGTTGCTGACGAGTTCGCCGATCAGCACGCAAGGAAGCTTTCGCCCGGTCACCAGCCGATCGCGGATACCGTCGTCGCCGATCATGACGAGAAGCTCTGCGTCGCCGGTCAGGCGTGCATGGATACCCGTCAGCAGTTCATTGGCTGCGCTCATGGCTCTCGCCTCCGTTTGCCGGCGAATTACCTGCGGTATCTCTAGCTAGCCGCGCCAGGATCGCCGCCAGATCGCGGAGCGTGATCGAAAGGGCAGTGCTCATCGTAACTCTTCCTCGCAGAGGCAGCAGAGGTAGCGGCCGGTCTCATCCGGATCGCGCCAGGTGCCGATGGCAAACAGCCGATCGCCCTTGCGCAGCCGCATCCCGGCCCTGATGTCGCTGCGGAACCGCAGCCAGATACGGTGGGTCAGCGTGAAAACATCCGCGCCCGCCCGCTCCTCGCGCACTTCGCTCACCGGCTCGATCCGCGCCCACATGGAAGCAATTGCGGCAAAGGTGACGGTCGCGCCACCCTGCCCGTCCGGCGCTTCTTCCGGCGCCTCCAGGTCGAGCGCGCGGTCATCTGGCCGGGATCGAAGAAGACGGATCGCATCGGAGCCTCCGCATCAGGAACGGCGCCACCAATCGGTTGTAACCAGCGGGTACGTCTGCTGGCTGGTCCTCGACGGCGACGGCGCCCCTGAAGGCGAACATCTGGGCGACATGCATCAGCATCGCCCGCTTCAGTGTGTCGGGCACCTCGGCACCGCTCTCGCCGAAGCCGGCGGAAAAATCGATCTCGATGCCGCTTGCGGCAATGGCAGGGTTCAAGTTTCGAGCCAGCACAGACGCGCCGGCCGGGCAGTACCGTCAAGCACATGGCCGGCCGCGGGCAACACCACTTCCTCGCCCACCTCATCGTAAATGCTCAGGCTTTCAACCGCTTGCACCGGTCCCTTGGCAATCTGAATCACGCGATCTTCAGGTAACGATTCAAGATGGAGGCGCCAGACCTGGGTGATCAGGCAGAGGCCCGTCGTGCGCTCCGGATGCTCGCGGGCGACGCTGATCAGCGAGGCCAGCAGCGCATCTTCGCTGCCGTCATCAAGCCGCAGATGGGCCTTCACTTCCGCAAGCGTCAGCGCTTCCGCCGAAGGTGGGGTAATCAGTGCAAAAGTCATGGACGATCTTGGATTGGTTTGATGCAGGCATATTCGGCAGGCGGATACGGATAGTGGCCGCACCCGCCTTGCCCCGATCAACTCACGGCGAACTTGATGAGCTTGATCGCCTCGAAATTCTGCACTCCGCCGCCGACTCGCTTGGTTGTGTAGAAGAGCACGTAAGGCCTGGCGGAATAGGGATCGCGCAGCACGCACGCCGGTGCGGTCGACGACGAGATAGCCGGCGCGGAAGTCCCCGAAGGCGATCGACAGCGCGTTGGCCGCGATATCGGGCATGTCCTCGGCCTCGACAACAGGGAAGCCGACGAGCGAAGCCGCCTTTGGTGCACCTCGCGCGCCCGGGCCACACCCTCGGCAAGCATGCCCTCGACAAAGAGACCGCGGCTATCCTCGCGGATGGTCTTCCAGGCGCCGATCGGCTCTGCCGGGTCATGCTGGAAGAGCGTGCGCACGCCGCACGCCCCGCGTTCAGCCAGCGACTTGCGGAAGGCGCCGCGCTCGATGGCATCCTTGCCGAGATCGACTTCGCCAAAGACGCTGGCATAGCCGGAGAAGCTGCCGTCGCGCTTCAGCCCCCTCAGCTCCAGATTGGCGAACTTGCGCGTATCCGCGCCCATGGGTGATCGCACCAGCGCGCGGCTTGCGGTCATGATATTCTCCTCGTTGTAAACTGTTATTCCGGCTAGCGCCCGCGCGCCGTATCGTCCGGCGAGGCGCGACAGGATGCCGAGACCCCACCAGGCACAGATGCCTGCCGCCGCCGACCCGACAGCACGACCTCAGAGGCCGAGAGGCGATCCGCCAGCGCCAGCCTTTCGGCAATCCAGATACCCGTCGGGCCGCCGAAGATCGTCCCGCAGGCAAGGCCGGTGAAGAAACGGCTCGCAGCCTCCCGTCGGCTTTTCGGCAGGAGATAGACGAGCGACACCGCTGCCCCCGCCGACGCGCCGAGCGCCCTGGTCGCCCAGAGCCCGGCATCGTTGGAAAGGTCTGTCATCGCAGGGATCCTTGGTTGGCGAAGAACGGCAGCCGACCGGCGGTCACGACTTCGCGCCGCCGTATTCGGGGTGCCGTCCTCGCACTTCAGCGAATCTTTTGAATCGCTTGGGTGCGTTTGCTCGAACATTGAGTCCAGGCGCTCAGAGTTTGATTCATGCGCCGGCGCAGGCTTTCAATACCCCACCGCCTGGCGCTTCTCCTCGCCCGTGAAGAACGCCGCGCTTCCCAACCTTGTCCATAGTTGATCGCGTTCCGCCGCAAGCCCGGCCACCTTGTCGAGATCGGACTCAAGCCGCAGGCGGTCTTCGTAATGTCCGGAGAGCCAGGCGGAAAGCGAGGCCGCGGTGCGGGTCAGCATCGGCAGCACGGTCAGCCGATAGAAGGCGCGGTTCGCCTCCTGGTAATAGGCATAGGTGTTGTCGCCGGGAATGCCGAGCAGCATCGGCGGCACGCCGAAGGCAAGCGCGATGTCGCGGGCAGCGCGCCTCGACGAAATCCATGTCCTTCGGCGACAGCCCCATCGACTTCCAGTCGAGCCCGCCCTCGAGGAGTAGCGGGCGTCCGGCGCGCATCGGGCCGGAATAGCCTTCGTCGAGTTCCTGTTTCAGCCGCTCGTACTGGTCGGGCGAGAGATTGCCGCCCTCCTTCGGCTGGTAGACCAGCGCGCCTGACGGGCGGGCCGAATTGTCGAGCAGCGCCTTGTTAAAGGTCGCCGCCGCATTGGAGAGATCGAGCGCCACTTGGGCGGCCGCAAGCGGCGGGAAACCGAGATGATGTCGAGTGGATCGAAGAGCTTCAGATGCATTAGCCCCAGCCCCTCCGTCTCCGCCGGAGAGCGTCGCACGGAACCGCCGGCGCGATAGTCGTAAGCCTCGGGCCACCCATCCCTGCCCTCGACGATACCGATGCGATCAGGCCGCAGCAGGTGCAGCTCACGCACATTTCCGCCGACCATCAGCGGCTCGACATAGGCATTGCCCGACAGCAGCAGGTGCCCATAGAGCGCCTCGAAGAAATCGGCGACCCATGCGTCCGTTTGGCTGGCCGAGCAGAGAGAGGATGGCATGATCCGGCCGCTCATGATCGCCCTCGTAGAGCAGCCACGGCACCGAGGCTGCGGCTTCCGCCACTAGCCTGACACTGCGGTGTGCGACCGGGTTCTTCATGAAGCCCTCGCGCGACAGTGCCGCATAGGAGCGCCCCGTCCAACTCGCCCGCCCCCCTGCGGCAAGCGACATGAAGCCACCTGCGGCCTTCTTCTCGGGCACGGTCCTGCGACCCGCCGCGGAGCTCCACGGCAGCAATGATCTCAATCTCATGGTTGGTATCCCGGAGTTAGGCGGACTCTCAAGCCTGCGGCGTGGCGACAGCCAATCGCAGGTGGAGCCCGATCAGGCCTTGAAGGCGACTTCTATGGTTTGCCGGTCCTGCGCCACGATCCGGCACTTGGTCTCGAAACCCTCGCCCTTGATGATCAGGACGAATTCCGCAGGTATGCCAGCGGAATTGGAGACGGAGAGCCCGGCGCTGTCGGTACCGAGCGAGCGTATGGTGCAGTCGATCGTCGAGCGGCGGTCGTTGAACATGATGGACCCCGCTTTCAGGACGCGACGGCGCGAACCAGTCGGACCATCAGCGCCGATAGAGTTCCACGACACGCATCGGTTTCGACCGTTGTGCTTGGCGTGGTACATTGCGGCATCGGCCTGAGCCAACAGCGTCTCGATATCCCTGGTGATGATCGAAAGCGCCGAAATGCCGAAACTTGCTGTCACGTTCAAGTCGCCGAAAGCTCCTCGGATCGGCCGGGACGCGATCGCCATCCTTACCTTTTCGGCGACCGCGAACGCCTCTTCGCGATTGATATGCGGAAGGAGAATGGCAAATTCCTCTCCCCCGAGCCGGCCGAACAGATCTCCCGCCCGCAGGCTCGCCTTGCAGGTTTCGGTGACCGCATGGAGCACCTGATCCCCCGCGGCGTGGCCATGGGTGTCGTTGACGCTCTTGAAGCGGTCGATGTCCAGAACAATGCAGGACAGGTCATGCTGGTGTCTCAGGGCAAGCGACAGAAGTTGATCGGCCTCCTGCCGGAAGGCACGGCGGGTAAGCGTGCCCGTCAGGCTATCGGTCGCGGCCGACTGCAGCAGCTCGATCCGGTCCATCGCCACGCCCGCCAGTTCGTGGAGAACAGAAAGATCCCTGGACCCGAACGATCTGGGGCGGCGATCGATCGCACATACCGTTCCGATAACGTGGCCACTCTTGGTTTTCAAAGGCACCCCGGCGTAAAACCGCACGTGGCTTTCTCCCGTTACGGCCGGGTTGTGCGCGAACCGCGGATCGCGGGTCGCATCCTGTACGAAAATTGGTTCCTCATGGTCGACCACGTAACGGCAGAACGTATCTTCGAGCGGAACCTCGTCCGCCGCCAGCCCAGAACATGCCTTGTACCATTGCCGATGCGCGTCGATGAGGGACACAAGGCCGATCTCGACCGCGAAGATCTCCTTGATCAGCCGCACGATGCGCTCGAAACCTTCGTCCTTCGGGGTATCGAGGAGGTCAAGCTGCTCCAGCGCCGCGAGACGCTCGATTTCCCGCTTTTTCGGGTCCAAGCACGACGTCCCGAAAGCCCTCACAACCACCATGCAGCATCGCTCCTAGCCCAGCTGAGATAGCATGCGTCTCATACATTCGTGAAGAAATTCAATACCGCTTTCCCCATCACATTATCGATGGCTTGTCAGAGTGGGACGGGAGATGCAGGCCTCCCTGCTTGCCGTCTGGGGGCGCCATAGCCTAGCCAGATTAACGCGAGACGCCCGGGTCCTTTCACGCTATGAAGGGGACCCTAGATCCCGCCTGTCAGATACCGAGGTTTCCAGATGGCTTTGAAAGTCCTTTTCATTGGCGGCACCGGCCAAATCTCTTACCCATGCGTCGAGCGCGCCGTTGCCGAGGGTCATGATGTCAGCGTTTTCAACCGCGGCCTGAGACAAGACCCTTTGCCTGCAGGCGTGACCTCGATCGTGGGTGAACTTGGATCGACCGCCTACGCGGATCTCGCCAGGGCCAACTTTGACGTCGTATGCCAGTTCATCGCCTTCACGCCCGACCAGATTACGCGCGACATCGAGGTGTTTACGGGGCAATGCGGTCAGTACATTTTCATCTCCTCGGCCTCGGTCTATGAGAAGCCGCCACGTCACTATGTGATTACCGAGAAGACACCGGCGATCAATCCGTACTGGCCCTACAGCCAGGCCAAGATTGCCTGCGAGGAACTGCTCAAGAAATCCGAGAACCTGGCCTGGACGATCGTCCGCCCCAGCCACACGGTACGCACCGGTGTGCCGATGATGTTGGGCGATAGCGACATCATGGCAAGGCGCATGCTGGACGGCGAGCCCACCATCGTGGCAGGCGACGGCCACACGCCCTGGACACTGACCCGCTCGGTCGATTTCGCAGTGCCTTTCGTCAGGCTTTTCGGCAAGAAGGCGGCGCTTCGCGATGTTTTCCACATCACCTCCGACCGCGCGCATATCTGGAACGATATCCAAAGGGCGATCGGCAGATTGCTCGGCGTCGAGGCCAAGATCGTTCACGTGCCGACCGACACCCTGATCAAGTATAATCCGGCCTGGGAAGGTCCCTTGATCGGCGACAAGGCCTGGACTGCGATCTTCGACAATTCGAAGGTCAAGCAGGTCGCAGGTGACTTCACCTGTGCTGAAAGCCTGGATGAGATCCTCGCCGAGCCCATCATGCACCTGAAGCAGCGCCTCGCCAAAAATCGTCCACCGAAGGGTGAACTCGATGCTCTGGTCGACAGGATCTGCGCCGCGCAGAGCGCTCTCGGCTAGGCCTGCCGTCCAACCGCATCCCTAACTGGCGCATTGGAGGGCAGGCTGCATCAGCGCAGCGGCCGCTTCACCGCCGTGTTGCTCTCGTAATCCGCCGCCATCCGCATTTCGCGGATTGGGCGCACGAGGTCGATGGAGCGCTGGTAGTCTGGATGCGCCTTGTAGGCGGCAAGAGCAGCTTCGTCCTCGAATTCGCCGTAGACAACGAGGTCGACATCGGTGCCTAGCTGGTCGGTCTTGATGTTGGTGCCGATCTCCAGCAGGCGGGCGTGCGGGATCGCCGTCAGGATCGACAGGCCGGCGCGCACCTTTTCCAGTTGGTCCGCGGGCGCTGTGAAGAAGACGATGTGGCGGATCACGCGGAACTCCTGTGAGCGTCTAGCCGAAGACCCGCGCGATAGCACGCAGGAGCCAGGCCTTCAACCGCGCAAGCGCACCTGCCGGCCGTTCGCGACGGATGGCCGCAAGGAAGGTCTTGCCGTAGCCGGCGAGCTTTTCCGCCCGGTCCGTACCGTTGACGATGCGGCGCGCATTGACCCAGTCCTCCGTCGTCTCGTTCAGGTGGTCGGCGAGCTTATGAGTGGCGAAAGAGCCCTGGACCATACCTTCGATCAGGATCGAAACGGCGGCGTCCATCTCCATCGCCCGGTCGGGCTCGGCCACGAGATCAATGCCGGTCAGCAAGCTCATCGCCTCGTAATTGCGCTTGTGGGTGAGCTGCACCAGGCCGCGGCCGAGCCAGCACTTGCCGTCCTCGTCTGGCCGCCAGTAAGGCGTCTTCACCCAGGAGAGCTTGCCTGACGCATAGGCATTTTCCAGGATCTCAATCGCCCTTGCGTCGGTCGTCGCCAGCGTCTCGCGCACCGGCTGCATCGTATAGGCCGTCTCGTGGTAGGCGGTCGCCATGATGTAGGCGAGCCAGCGCGGATCGGCCTCAGCCATTCGCGTTTCCCAGAAATCGAGAATCGCGGTCATGCCCTCCACCTGCGGCTGATTAAGCGCTCCCTTAAAGAGCGCATGGCGCACAGTGTTGAAAAAGAAGGGCCTGTCGATGTGGATAACCATAATACCAGCCTCAAAAAGTGGTACGGCGTTCTACGTCTCAATCGATTAAAATTAATTCAATCGTTTAAAGTGTTTAAGCGCCTGATTTACACGTAGTTTAAGCCGTGCCAGTGATTAACTCACCGTTAAATCCAGCCTCGGAGGAGAGCATGCAGCAGCCGGCCAACAGCAATCAGCCGACCATTCCCCAGCATGTCGTCGACCAGCTCGAAAACGAGTGGCGTCAAGTTCGCCCGGAGCCGCAGTCGCCACGCCCAGCACAACAGCAACCTCAACGCTAGTCCTCAGACACCCCTCACCCGGCGTTCTCCGTATCCCTCCAGCATCGGTGCCGTCAGCGCCCAGACCAGCGCATCCAGCCGGTCGGGCGAACGGCCGGATGAAAGCCCGTCCGGGCCGAAGTTGCACATCTGGTCTTCCAGCGCGACGAAGCGCCCGGCATGGGCAACGCGCCCCTGTTCGTAGAGTGCGGCAACCGGTTCGGCCCTGAGGTACTTACCGCGCGTCGCGCGCACGGTCGAGACCGGCAGGCTCTCGTCGATGCTTTTCAGCATCGATGGCGGCCAGAAACACAAAAGCCGGGTCGAACGCCCGGCTTTCAGATCCGAAAAGCTTTGCCTCGGCACTCCGCCGCGCCCGCAACTTTCCGACTATGCCATAACCCTATCAAACGACCGTCACGCCGTCAAGGATTATTTTCCTATCAAGTGAAAATTTTCCAAAGCCACCGGACTGCTTGAGTTTTTCTGATTGGTCCACATCCATCAGCATGTGCTAATTTTATCGCCATGAACCAGGAAGAGCTCATTTCCTTTGCGCTCAGCCTGCCGGAGGCGGTCGAGAGCGCGCATCATGGCACGCGCGATTTTCGCGTGCGCAGCAAGATATTCCTGACGGTGCCGGAACAAGACTATTGCGTCGTCCGCCTGACGCCCGACCAGCAACACATGACGCTGGCGGTGGCGCCCGACGACACGGCCGCGGTGCCGGGCGGCTGGGGACTGCGCGGCTCGACCCGGCTTTTCTACGGCAAGGCGAGCGACGAACTCGTGCATGGCCTCGTGCGCAAGTCATGGCAGAACGCCGCGCCAAAAACCCTGCAAAGACAATTCGTTGTCATTCCATCCGGCTAGATCGAATCAACGATAGCCGGTAGCGTCGGCGGCTTTGCCTGCGTCCATGACCTCGTCCATGTACCGCCAGCAGTCCGGCCGCGAGCCGTCCACATCGTCAAAGCCGTAGATCTTGGCGAGCCCGCCGCTCGACAGCGACTGGCCGCTCCAGCGGACGCGTTCTGGATCGGCGGCAACGGCTGCCACCGCCCGGCCCGTGAAGCGCGGTGTCTCGGAGATGATGAAATGCGGCTGCACGGACGTCGCGTCGCGCCAGTTCTCCTCTCGCACATTGAAGATATCGAGCATCATTTCCGAGCGCATCCAGCCGGGCGTCAGCGCCACAGCCGTCGCGTCATGCGGCGCAAGATCCTTGGCATGCGCCCAGGCCATGCGGATGGCGCCCGTCTTGACGAGGTCGTAATATGGGCAGAGGCGGTAATGCGTGGCGTTGTATTCGGCCGTGCCGTCGGTCAGTTCGACCAGCAGCCCGCCGGGGTGCTCGACCATCAGCGCCAGCGCGAAATGCGCGGTGATCAGATGGGTGTCGATCGCCAGCCGCAGCATGTGCAGCCCCTTGTCGAGCGAGTGCTCCCAGACCGGCTTGTTCCATTCCGTCAGATGTTCGCCGCCCCAGATATCGTTGACCAGGATATCGAGCCGGCCCTGTTCGCGGCGGATCCTTTCGACCAGCACCTCGACTTCCGAAGGCATGGTATGATCGACGCGAACCGCGATCCCCTCGCCGCCCGCAGCGGTTACCATCTCGGCGGTCTCCTCGATCGTCTCCGGGCGGCCATACTCCGATTGCTTCTCCCGCGTCGTGCGGCCGGTAACGTAGACCGTTGCCCCGGCGGCCCCGAGTTCCAAGGCGATCCCGCGACCTGCGCCGCGCGTGCCTCCGGCCACAAGGGCGATCTTTCCTGAAAGCGCTGCTGTCACGTGCTTGTCCTCCACGCTGGACCAGGCGCAATGGGTGTTCGCCATTGCACTTGAATATAAACGAACGTTCGTTCATATTCGTCGCGAACACAAGAGGAATTTTCATGCCGCGACCCCGTACGCTTTCCGACGAACAGCTTCTCGACATGGTGCTCGGCCTCGTCCATTCGGAAGGTCCTGACGCGGCAAGCTTCGGCGCGGTGGCGAAGATCAGCGGCCTTTCCGGCTCGACGCTGGTACAGCGCTTCGGCACCAAGGCTGCAATGCTGCGGGCCTGCCTGCTGCGCGCCTGGGACCGGCTGGACATGGAGACGACCCGGCAGATCCAGTCTCTTCCCGAGACACCCGAAGGCGCCATCAACTTGCTCGCCGGCCTTTCCAGGGATTACGGCGACGATGCCGCGTCCTACGCTGAAGGCCTGCTGGTACTGCGGGAAGATCTGCGCGACCCGGCCTTGCGTGCTCGTGGGGCTGCCTGGGGAAAGACACTGGCGGCAGCGCTCGACCGATCCCTCGGCGCCCAAGGCAAAACGCCGCTCGGACGGCTGATTCTGTCGCAGTGGCAGGGCTGCCTGCTCTGGTGGGGCTTCGAGCCGCAAGGCTCGATCGAAGACTATGTTCGCGCTGAGCTGAGAGAATTCCTTGAGACGGTCGCTCAGCCAGCGACTACTTAGCCGCCTCCGGCTGCTGGGCCTGCGCCTCGTCGCCCACTGTCAGCGGCCAATCCACCACATAATCCTCAAAGTCGTCGACCTTGACCTCGGTTTCGTCAATCGTCCGGCCGCGCGCCGAAATGCCGGCGGCATGCACAGTCTCGGGATCGCCAGAAACCAGGGGATGCCACCAGTAAAGATCGCGCCCCTCGTTGATCAGCCGGTAGCCGCAGGTCGGCGGCAGCCAAGCGATCTCGTCGACGTTTTCCTTGGAGAGCTGGACGCAATCGGGCACGAAATCCCAGCGGTTCTCGTAGGAGGAACAGCGACAGCTGTGGTCGTCGAGCAGCTTGCAGCGGATCGAGGTGAAGTAGATGTCGCCGCTATCCCACTCCTCGAGCTTGTTGAGACAACAGAGGCCGCAGCCGTCGCATACGCTCTCCCATTCGGTCGTCGTCATCTCGGCGAGCGTCTTCGTCTTCCAGAAGGGTACTTCTTCCATCATTCCGTTCTTGCAACAGCTCCGCGCAAAATCGCGTGAGAGCTTCCATTTCTCTTGTTCTTGTCAGCCAAATCAACCAATGATTCACCAAGCTCCGGTTACTCCGGGGCACTGTCGGCAGATTTTCCATAGTCCGGCGTCAGGTTCCTCCGACGTCGAAGTGACTGATCGGGCGGGAATATAAGACGTGACGGATCCGGACAATCCAGAAAAACGGCCGCGCAAGCAACGCCACCTGCTTTTGAAGATCGACTCGTGGATCGATTCGACCATCTGGAATGCCGGTTTTCGCTCGGCCGAAATCTGGGAAGACATCACCATCTTCTTCCGCCGCTTCCGCGTTCGCGGCTGGAAGCGCATTGTCTTCGAACTGGCCGGCGAAGGCCTGACATGGGGTTCCGTCGGCGCCGTCCTGATGCTCGCCCTCGCCCAGCCTGCCTTTGAAGCTACCAAGGAAGATTGGCGCAATCGCGGCGACTACGCCGTCACCTTCCTGGATCGCTATGGCAACGTCATCGGCCATCGCGGCGTCATCCACCAGAACTCCGTGCCTATCGACGAACTGCCCGACGCGCTGATCAAATCAGTGCTTGCGACCGAGGACCGGCGCTTCTTCGATCACTTCGGCATCGACGTCATCGGTCTCTTCCGCGCGCTTGTTACCAACGCCCAGGCCGGCGAAGTTGTACAGGGCGGCTCGACATTGACGCAGCAGCTCGCCAAGAACCTGTTCCTTTCCAACGAACGCTCGATCGACCGAAAAATTACGGAAGCCTTCCTGGCGCTGTGGCTCGAAGCCAACCTCTCCAAGAAGGAAATCCTCTCCACCTATCTCGACCGCGCCTACATGGGCGGTGGCACCTTCGGCGCTGCCGCAGCGGCGCAGTTCTACTTCGGCAAGAGCATCACCGACGTCAATCTGGCTGAATCCGCAATGCTCGCCGGCCTGTTCAAGGCGCCGGCGAAATATGCGCCGCACGTCAACCTGCCGGCGGCGCGCGGTCGCGCCAACGAGGTGCTGACCAACCTTGTGCAAAGCGGCCTGATGACCGAGGGCCAGGTGATCGCCGCCCGGCGTAATCCGGCGACGGTCGTCGACCGCAACCAGGTGGAATCACCCGATTTCTTCCTCGACTGGGCTTTTGACGAGGTCATGCGCCTGTCGCCGCGCTTCCCCCAGCATTCGCTCGTCGTCAGGACCACGATCGACATGGGGCTGCAGAGCGCGGCCGACGATTCAGTGGAAACGTCGCTGCGCGAATATGGCGAGCGCTATCACGCCAAACAGGGCGCGATGGTGGTGATCGAAAACGGCGGCGCGGTGCGGGCCATGGTCGGCGGCCGGGATTACGGCGAAAGCCAGTTCAACCGTGCCACCAAGGCGCTGCGGCAGCCGGGTTCATCCTTCAAGGTCTACACCTATTCGGTGGCGATGGAGAGCGGCATGACGCCCGATACCATCGTCGTCGACGCGCCGATCTACTGGGGCAACTGGGCCCCTCGCAACTACGCCAATAAGTACGCCGGCCGCGTCACCATTGCGACTGCCATCGCCCAGTCGATCAACACCATTCCAGTGCGCCTTGCCAAGGAAAAGCTCGGCATCCAGCCGATCCGGGCCATGGCGAAGAACCTCGGCGTCGAGTCGCCCGTGCGCGACGACGTGACGATCCCGATCGGCACCTCCGAGGTGACGGTGCTCGACCAGGCGACCGCCTATGCCGTCTTCCCGGCAGGTGGCTACCAGTCGCGCCGTCACGGCATCACGCAGGTCCTCGATTACGGCGGCGACGTCCTCTACGACTTCGACCGTGACGAGCCGCCCGCCAAGCGCGTGCTCTCCGAGAAGGCCGACACCTACATGAACCAGATGCTGTCCCGCGTCCCCTATGTCGGAACGGCGCGAAAGGCAGCGCTCGACAACGGCATTCTGACAGCCGGCAAGACGGGCACGACGCAGGCGTACCGCGACGCCTGGTTCATCGGCTACACCGGCAACTACACGTGCGCCGTCTGGTTTGGCAACGACGACTATACCTCGACCAACGAGATGACCGGCGGCTCGCTGCCGGCCATGACCTTCAAGCGTGCCATGGACTATGCGCACCAGGGCATCACGCTTCGACAGATCCCCGGCACGCAGCCGCTGCCGCCCGACAAGACGGCAAAAACGGTCGCCGCCGCCAAGCCGGCGGAGGGCAGCCCGCCGCCCCTCGTCCGCCCCCGGATGCTCACGGTCGAGTCCACGCACATTCTCAAGGACCTTGGCCAGGCGCTGAAGGCGGCGCCCCCGCTTGCCGCGCAAAAGGTGGCGAGCGCCGACTAAGGGCATCAGCAGCAACTGCTTCGTAGAGCGAGGGAGGCCGATCATGTCACGCATCGTCATCATCGGAGGGAGTGGCCACGTCGGAAGCTATCTGGTGCCAGCGCTTGTCGAGCGAGGCCATCAGGTCGTCAATGTGAGCCGTGGCACAGCAAAACCGTATCGCCCCCACTACGCATGGGGTGAGATCGAGAACGTCGCGCTCGATCGCGCGGCCGAGGAGAAAGCCGGCCGGTTCGGCGCCAAGATCGCAGATCTAAGGCCTGATATCGTCGTCGATATGATATCGTTCGACCTATCCAGTACACGGCACGTGGTGGAGGCCCTCCGAGGAAAGGTTGGCCATTACCTGTTCTGTGGCTCGATCTGGGTCTATGGCCGCCTTTTTGCGATCCCCTCGACCGAGACCGATCCGCCCAATCCGATAGACGCCTACGGGAGGGGCAAGGCCGAGTGCGAAGCCTGGCTGACGCGGGAGGCGCACGTCACCGGCTTTCCCGCGACCTGTTTCCGTCCTGGCCATATCGTCGGCGAAGGCTGGAATCCGATCAACCCGATCGGAAACGCGGATCCGGAAGTCTTTTCGCTGATTGCCCGTGGCGATGAACTCGTCTTGCCGAACCTCGGACTTGAAATGGTCCATCACGTCCATGCTGATGACGTGGCTCGCTGGATCATGTGTGCGATCGAGAACCGGTCGGCTTCAATCGGCGAAGTCTTCAACACGGTATCGGAACAAGCGGTGACCCTGCGGGGCTACGCGGAAACGGCATATCGCTGGTTCGGAAAGGAGCCGCGCATCGCTTACAAGCCCTTTGAAGAATGGCTTGCCGATCTCGGCGAGTATGCCGAAAGCAGTCGTGGGCACGTGATCCGAAGCTCGTGCCACTCAATTGAAAAGAGCCGAAACCGCCTGGGCTACAAACCGCGGTACACGAGCTTGGAGGCAGTGCACGAATCTGTGCGGGCGCTGATAGCTTCCGGAAAAGTCGTCGCGGCGGGCGCCGATCTTTGAAAATCGCTTGATGCCAAAAGTCTGGACGCTGATCCAGCTATCGAAAATCGACAATCAGTCGGCCTTTCGAATGGTCCAGCGTTGATCCGTTTTGGCCGGGATATGCCGCCGATACCGCCCTGCACCATTCCGCCTAGCTAGAATCAGTGGTAACCCTTGCAACTGATTTGTTTCTCAAGGGCGCATAGTGTTTCGGTTTCCTCTCTTCATAGCGATGACTCTGATTATCGCCTTTGGTGGCGGGATCATGATTTCGCTCTACGCGCTGGATGCGACGGCCGGCTTCGGCGCGATCAAGCTCGGCGCCTGGGAAGCCTTCCCCGAGCTACAAACCGAAAGCGCCGACCCCTATGCGAAATCGCACCGGGCGCGTGCCGGACGCCTGCTTTACGGAAACGCCGAAGGCCTGATGTTTACCGCCAAGGTCGATGACGCCGGCGACCGGCTGAATGCCGGCTGCAGCTACCGTATCACGGGGCAGACGCCGCCCGCCCGCATCTGGACGCTGTTTACCGCAGACAACAGCGGCAATCCTGCCTCGCTGCGACCGGGGCTTCCCGGCGCGCTGAATTCCTGGACGGTGCTGCGGCAGCCCGACAGCAGCTTCACGATCGACATTTCCGCGCACGCCCGACCGGGAAACTGGCTAGCGCTGCCGGCGGCGGGTACCTTCCAACTCGTCCTGACCCTCTTCGATACCCCGACAGCCGGCAGCTCCGGCGTTATCGACCTTGCGATGCCGAAGCTTCAGAAAACCGGATGCGGCAATGCTTAGGATCCTGTTTGCCATCCTCGCGGGACTTTTCGGGGCGGCACTCTTGCACCTCGTCATCATTCTTTCGCTGCCGCACTTTACCGGCAAGGACGCCGCCACCCGCGTCGCCTCCGAGGGCGATCTCGACAAGTTCTACCTGCTTGGGTCGACGGACGATGCCGCGGGACTTTCCAACGATGACCCTTTTGTCCGCACTGCTGTCTGCTCGTTCGACATTGAGGAAAATCCAATCCGCCTGACGGCCAAGGGCAATGTGCCGTTCTGGTCTGTCGCGCTCTATGACGAGGCTTCGAACGAGGTCTTCAGCATGAACGACAGAACGTCTGTGGGGGGAGCGCTCGACATTCTGGTCGGAACGCCGATCCAGTTGACAGAGCTTCGCAAGGCTTTGCCGCCTGACCTGCAGAAAACCATTCTCGTGGAAAGTACGCGTTCGGAAGGCTATGTGGTGTTGAGGACATTGGCGCCCCAGGCGAGCTTCGACGCAGCCGCGCGGAACTTCCTCGCGGAGGCCGGCTGCGACGAATATGCCGGCCCCTCGGATTGAAGCAATAAGTCTATTTCTTTGCCCGCGAAATGCGAGGCGCCGGGGAACGCTTCGAGCTTTCCGTCAGGCGCTCGTAACGCACGCCCGTGAAAAGGAGGATCTGTGCCTCGACTGGTTTCCTGCCCTTGCGGCGTTGCGTCTGAGACAGACGGTCCGCCAATGCGACGACTATTGCCATTCTCGTCTCCATGCACGGCCCGAGACGGATGAACTGCGGAATCTCACCCTGCCCGCCTATGCGAGCCAGCGCGCCCTGTAGAACCCGAAACCGGGCTCCGAGGCATTCGCGCCTTTCTCACGGCACCTGTTTGAAATACCGTGATGTGAAACCGGACGACCGAAGCACTCGATCGCCGTTCATACCCGAATTGAGACATATGACAGTTAACAGATCGTTAATTTCATGCCTGGACGTTAGCTATTTGCACGACATCTTATAAACGCGCTGAGTCCCCATTTGGTTTCAAACTTCTCATAAGAAGTTTCAATCGACAATGTCGCAACGATATTAGCATTAATTCATATACTTAACGGAGGTTGTGTCGGCGATGGCGGCCCCATCACAGCTCCGTGGTTTCTCGTCACAAAAATATCAATTGCGATCCTCACCAATACCGGTAAAGTTGTGTCATCGGCCACGGGTCCGTGGCCAGGCGGCGGGGCGCCGTCTTCCGCTTATTGCGGACAGGGAGGGGTTAAAATGTCTTTGTTTATCGGTTCGACATTCTCTCCCGAGGACCTTGACGTGCTGCGCGATGCCCTCGATGCGTGGTGTGCGGAAAAGCGGATCGACATCAAGAGCGCCGAAGCCCAGATGGCAGCGTCCGCTGCGCTTGACCTCTATCAGTCCGGGAACAATAGCGCCGAGAGGCTTTTGGCGGCGCTGCGCGGACACAAAGGGCTTTAGTCACTCCGTCCCGCGGTCGTCATACGGTGAAGCCTTTCGGTACAAATTGAATAAAGTCTTTAGCAAGCGTTAACCCTGCCCATGTAGGATTTGTTCATAACCTATGTGGGGTAAGGGGCGTCCCTTCGCGTCCAGTCCTGCGACATCCCTTTTTGCGTTTCCAGGGTGTGTTCTTGTGCGTGACCGGTTCCGAGACCTAGAGGCCCCATCCGCCAGCCGGAAGAAGGACGTGGTTCTCATGGCGACCGTCAGCAGCTTCGAGGGATTGCAGCCGCCAACCCGCTCCGAACTGCGCCAATTCGCCGAACTCTTCACGCCGCTGTTCCAGGCCTCCTCTCTCGAGGCAAAGCGTCAGGCCGTGGCAGCCCTTTCCCAATGCCCGCAGATTCCACCCGCCGTCGCGCTTTTCGTCGGCTGCCAGTCGATCGACATTGCAGCGCCGTTCCTCACCTCCTCGCCGGCGATCGACGACGAGACCTTGATCACCATTGCGCGCACCCAGGGCAGCGCACACATGAAGGCGATCGTCAGCCGGGATGCGCTTTCCCCGCGGGTCATCGACGCGCTGGTCGGCCTGCGTCAGGCGGAACAGCGGCTGGCAGCTCCGGCTGAGGTCGAAACCGGCATCGTACCATCCGAACCGCCGGTTCCGGCTTCCCTCGAGGAAGCCGAGGCTGCAGCGCGCCGCGCGAGTGAAGAGGAGATACGCAATAGAATCAGGGAGTTGGCACGTCATGTCAGCCGCCCGGAAGGCGATCGCCTCGGGCTGCGTAACCTGTCGCCGATCCAGGCCGCACTCCTCGTCCGCTTTGCCCGCAATCGCGAAGTGGCGCTCTTTGCAAAGGCGCTTGCCAGCGGGCTTTCGGCAAGCCGCTGGCTTGCAGAGCGCATTATGCTCGATATCTCCGGTCAGCAACTGGCGACCACGCTCATCAGTCTCGGCCTGGACTTCCGCGACGCCGTCTTTGTGCTCGAAAAGCTCTACCCGCACCTCGCGGAACCGCAGCATGGCGTCACGCGCGCATGGATGGTGCTGGACAGTCTCGATCTGGAAGAGTGCAACGCCCGCGTCGACGCCTGGCGCCGCGCCGACAGCTATACCTACCTGCCCGAAAAAACAGAAACGGCGCAAGCCACCCATGAGGAACCGCCCGCCCAGGACAGGCGCATCATCCGTACACGCTGACTTTGACTAGAGAGGGTTCTCGCGCCCGTCGCCAAGCGGAACGATATCCCCGAGCTCATCGGCTTCAAGCTCGACGATCCAGAGGTCCGGGTCGAACTTCCGCTCACGCTCGAGCATTTCCCTGACCCGATCAGGCTCTTCGCGCGTCAGCCGTTGCTCGAATAGGCGCTCCCCGCTCGTCTCGTCGTCGAAGAGGCTTTGCGGCGCTGGGCCGTAGAGCGTCTCAAGACCATCGCGGAAGTGCTGGCGAATGAAGATGGCGCCCGCCTCGTCGGCACCCTTTGCCTCGACAGCGGCAAAGTCACCTTTGGCAAAAACCCGGCGCAGGAGGGCGGAGACGAAAATATCGGTGCGTAATCTCATCGGCGAGCTATAGCAGACAAACGGCAAGCGGCAATGCTTGGCATTGCCGGGCTTCAGAGCGCGCCGATCTCCTTGAGCTTCTTCAAGACCGCTTCGCTCGGCTCGCCATTCTCGGGAAGGTTGTAGTGCTTCTGGAAGTGGCGAATGGCGGTGCGAGTCTGTTCTCCCGGCACACCGTCAACGCCGACATTGGCGTAGGCCATGTTGCTGAGGCCCTTCTGGATCTTCAGGACGAGATCCACAGTCGACAACTCCGCGGATGGTGCGGCTTTCTTTGCAAGTGTCGGCGCGGTCTTCACACTCTTTTCGGCGCTGCGGATGGCGGCGGCGACAGRATCCTCGGCGGATGCCTTCGAGGTGATGTCTTCGCGCGGCTTTTCCAGCGGGATCGCCGAGGGGCCGACCGAGTCGGTTCTGAGCGCTGCCAGCACATCTGGCGTTGCGTCGCCCGTCTGCGGCATGCCCACGGTTTCTTCGAAGAAGAGGATCGCCGCACTGGTGCGCGGGCCGATGACCCCATCCGGAGTGCCGTTGTAAAGGCCACGCCGGACCAGTTCGGTCTGGATGTCCATGACGATCTGGCTCGGCTGCTGCCCGCCGGGAGCGACTGGCGGCGTCGCATTGGTCTGCGTGACGTCGGCCTCGTCCTGCCGCTGGATCTTGAAGGTGGTGACATTCCCGCTTTGCTCCTCGATGACCGGGCGACCGCCGAGCACGTTCGGAAAGAGCGGATCGCGGGTGCGCAGGAACGGGTGCGGATGCGCCCCTGGCTGATACCAGAGCGCGTTTGCGGCGACGAAGCTGAAGATGACAAGGAAGGCTGCCGTACCGCCGGCAACCGACGGGTTGCGGCCGATCACGCCGCCGAGCACGCTTGCGCCCTGCAGCCCGATACCGCCGACCATGGTTGCCCCTGTGAGAAGGAGGCTCGGCCGTTTCTGTCGGCCTCTCCGTCCCTTAGGCGATTTTCGCTTGCTCGCGGCCATCGAAAAGCCCCTCTTCCAAAACGCCCGCTAGCGCCGGCACAGCCTTCAGTCGCGGCGGAAACTCGACAAGATCGTTGCGGGCAGTACCCACAGCCGGAATGCCAGAGCCATCCGCTGCAATGGACATCGTAATGATCGTACCGGCGCCCGGCGTGCTGGCGATTGCGAAGTCGCCGCCATGCAGCGCCACCAAGCCCTTCACCAACGACAGGCCGAGTCCCGTTCCCTCGAATCGGCGGCTATAGTCGTTCTGGATCTGGACAAAAGGTTGGCCGAGCGTTTCCAGCTTGTCGCCGGGAATGCCGATGCCGGTGTCGCTCACGCAGAGGTTCAGAACGCCGTCGCGCATCGACGCGTCGATCGAGATCGCACCGCCCGCATCGGTGAATTTCACGGCATTGCCAACCAGATTGATCAGGATCTGCTGGATCGCGCGCTGATCGGCCACGACCTCGTCGAGACCGCGCTGCACTCGGCTTGTCAGCGATACACCCTTGGACTTCGCCTGCAGTGCCAGCATGGCCTCGCAGGAACGAACGACGGATGCAATGTCGAAGGGTTCGAGGCAAAGCTCGTAGCGCCCCGCTTCGATCTTGCTCATGTCGAGCATGGTGTTGACGACGGAGAGCAGGTGCGCGCCGGATTCCCTGACAAGGCCGACATATTCCCGCTGGCGGTCGTTTTCGAGCTTGCCGAAATACTCGCCGAGCAGGATGTCGGAGAAGCCGAGGATGGCGTTGAGCGGCGTGCGCAATTCGTGGCTGACCGCGGCAAGGAACCGCGATTTTGCATCGTTTGCCGAGCGGGCGTCGGCGGCGCGGTTCTGCGCCTCCTGCCGTAACTGCTGCTCCACCGAGACATCGCGTAGCTGGGCAATCACGCTGAAGAGCGTGCCGTCGCCGTCCTGCCGCGCGGTCATATCCATACGCAGGTAGGCAAACTGCCTGTTGTCACGCGAAACCGAAGGGCGCTCCAGCCGCAGATCGACCGCGGCAGTCGCCTCACCCTGGCGAAGCTGATCCAGCGCCTGCAGGAAAAGGATGCGGTCAGAGACATGTATCTGATCGACAAAGCCCTTGCCGATCGGATCACGCATCCAGGCGAGATATTCGCGCTTGTCACGACCGCCGACGGCAGTGACGTTGCCCTGCGGATCCAGGAAGAAGGCGAGACCGGCGGTTACTTCCATGAAAAAGTCTTCGGCGACAGGCGCGGCAATCGGCGCTGTTGCCGTACCCTGACGCGACAGGGCAATGCTGCCCACCGCGGAAAACAGGAAGGCCGCGCAGACGGTTGCGACACCGACGGGTAGCGCAATGGCAGGACTGGTCACAGAAGAGAGCCCAACGGGGACCGCGACGAGAGCCGCCGACGAAAGCAGCGCCAAGCGGCGCAGGATCATCAATTCACGCTGGCGCACCGCTGTGCCCCCTCCTGTCCGGGAGAGCCAGCTTTCCACCGCCCGGTCCACGAGGGCTGCCGCCCGCTCTGCGATCTTACTTATTACACGCACGCAATACCCGCCCAAAAAAGGCTTTTTACCAGGGCCGACAATAGGCCTTGGGCGCTTAAGGAAAGGATAAGGGAAAAGCCGCCTCCACACCGCAGAAGAGCGAAATGTCCCGTTTTTGGACATATGGAAGCGGCTTTGTTTTTTACGGTTAACGGGCGGTAAGCGACGGATTTCGCTCACATTTCAGCTTGCTGTTAACCTTTGTGGCAGCTCTGCCGCAAGGTTTGCCTGCAATTACAGGAGGAGGCCGATGACATGCTTAACAGCGGTCGCTACAATTTGACCGAAATGCGGTGCAAATCCCGTTCATTAAAATTCGAACTAAATTTGAGGCAAATGCCGACGAGTTTTGAAAACTGGCATTCGCAACTCTGCTCTAAGGTCAACGCACACCGGAAGACCGGACCGATTCGGCGGTAAGACCGAACGGGAAAACAGGATGGCAACGACGATGTGGTTTCTGATCAAAGGATCATTCTGGTTCGGGCTTGTGCTCGTGTTGCTGTCGTTCTTCAGCGGCGAGAGCTCGACCAGCTCGCAGCCGACATTGCAGTTTTCCGACGCCTTTGTCGCGGCGACAGGCGCCTATGATTACGTGACAGGCATGTGCGGCGAGAAGCCGGAGGTCTGCGTCAAGGGTGCGGAGACCATGGCCGCGCTCGGCTACCGGGCCCGCGAAGGCGCCCGTGTCGCCTATGAGCTGCTGGACAGCCGTTTCGGTGACGACAACGCCGCCAAGCCTGCTGTCGCACCCAATGCGCCGATCGCTCCCGTCGCGGCACTTGCGCCCTCCCATGCCGAGGCTCAGGCCGAGGCACAGGAGCGCACCGCAGCGCTGAACCAGCCGATGCCCTATCGCCCGCCGGTTGACGACGGCGATGAAAGCCTTTCCGACACCGTGACGACGGGCACCATTCCGCTGCCGACGCCGCGTCCGGCCACCTGAGAATTACGCGGGATTTCCCGCAACCAAGCTTGCACCGGCGATCCGCAAGCCGCGGAATATCCCATGCCTGACGTGCCTGCCCTGTTTATTTCCAGCTCTTGCTGCGCCGCGAGGATGCCTATCCTCCGCGGCGTTTCTTTTTAATGGTTCAAATCTGGCCGCGTTTCACCTATATGAAACCTGATAACGAAAGGCCACAATACATGACGTCCCTCGAGCAGATCATTGACGACTTCTCCTTCCTCGACGACTGGGAAGATCGCTATCGCTATGTGATCGAGCTCGGAAAGGCGCTTCCGGACCTTCCCGACGACAAGAAGACATCGGCCAACAAGGTGATGGGCTGCGCCAGCCAGGTCTGGCTCGTAACGCACACCGCGGGGGATCCAGACAATCCCGTCATGACCTTCGAGGGCGACTCCGACGCGCATATCGTGCGCGGGCTCGTGGCCATCGTTCTTGCAACCTATTCCGGCAAGACGGCATCGGATATCGCGGCCCTCGACGCCTTCGACGTATTCTCGAAGATCGGCCTCGTCGAGCATCTCTCCTCGCAGCGCGCCAACGGCCTGCGCTCTATGGTCAACCGCATCCGCGAGGAAGCCCGCGTACGCGCGGTGGCCTAAGCAACCACCCGCCTCATCACGAATAGAGTTCGGGCCTGTAGCCCTGCGCACCCCAATGCTCCACGCGCGATCGGCGCGCGGGCGCCGGCGGATTGTAATGCCGGGAGAGCGCCATCAGGGCCGTGCGCAGCATCAGTTTGGCCGCTTCCCCCTTTCTTCCCCGGCCAAATCGGCATAGGGGGCGATCATATTTGATCGCTCCCCTGCCACACCACCCGGCATGCGGGTCCGCACCGGGCGGTTCGAGGGATTGAGGTTATGCGAGTCTGGGCATTCCGAGTTGGTCGGCCCATCTGATGGTGAGAACGGCGTTGA
>NZ_JBFTQH010000051.1:0-31704 GCF_056398905.1 Rhizobium sp. 01T417
TACGCCCACGTCGTCTCCGACTTTTCGGTCGCCAACGTCTGGGAGAACTCCCATTCGCTTGTGCCGCTGCTGTTCAAGTTGTCAGGCGTCTGGGGCAATCACGAGGGCTCGATGATGCTCTGGCTGCTGATCCTGGTGCTGTTCAGCGCCCTGGTYGCGSTCTTCGGACGGAATTTGCCCGATACGCTGCGGGCAAACGTGCTCGCCGTGCAGGCCTGGATATCGGTCGCCTTCATCCTGTTCATCCTGCTGACCTCCAATCCCTTCATGCGGCTGGATCCGGCCCCGGCCGAGGGGAAGGACCTCAACCCGGTGCTGCAGGACGTCGGTCTGGCGATYCACCCGCCGCTGCTCTATCTCGGCTATGTCGGCTTCTCCGTCTGCTTCTCCTTTGCCGTGGCTGCCCTTCTCGAAGGCCGCATCGATGCCGCCTGGGCGCGCTGGGTGCGGCCCTGGACGCTGGCTGCCTGGACGTTCCTGACGCTYGGCATCGCCATGGGCTCCTACTGGGCCTATTACGAGCTCGGCTGGGGCGGCTGGTGGTTCTGGGATCCGGTCGAGAATGCCTCCTTCATGCCCTGGCTTGCCGGGACCGCGCTGCTGCATTCGGCGCTCGTCATGGAAAAGCGCGAGGCGCTGAAGATCTGGACGGTGCTGCTTGCCATCCTGACCTTCTCGCTGTCGCTGATGGGCACGTTCCTCGTGCGCTCGGGGGTCYTGACCTCGGTGCACGCCTTTGCCAGCGATCCGACCCGCGGCGTCTTCGTCCTGTTCATTCTGCTGATCTTCATCGGCGGGTCGCTGTCGCTCTTTGCCTTCCGCGCGCCGCAGCTGTCGGCCGGCGGCTTGTTTGCGCCGATCTCGCGCGAAGGGGCGCTTGTCCTCAACAACCTGATCCTCACGGTCGCCTGCGGCACGGTGCTGACAGGCACGCTCTATCCGCTGCTTTTGGAGACGCTGACCGGCGACAAGATCTCGGTCGGGCCGCCCTTCTTCAACATGACCTTCGGCCTGCTGATGGCGCCGCTGCTGGTCATCGTTCCCTTTGGCCCKCTGCTYGCCTGGAAGCGCGGCGATCTGCTCGCTGTTCTGCAGCGGCTCTATCTGGTCGCGATCCTGGCGTTTGTTGTTGCGGTGGTCTTCTTCTATGTCCAGCACGGCGGTCCCGTGCTTGCCGTGCTYGGSCTKGCTGCAGCGCTGTTCCTGATCTTCGGYGCGATCGCCGATCTGTGGTATCGCGCCGGCGTCGGCAAGGTSGCGGCCTCCGTCGCCTGGAGACGCCTTGCCGGTCTGCCGCGCTCGGCCTTCGGCACGGCGYTCGCGCATGCCGGGCTTGGTGTTGCCGTCCTCGGCATCGTCGCGGTGACCACCTTCGAAACCGAGCATGTCATCGAGATGAAGYCCGGCCAGACGGTGGAAGCCGGCGGCTACGCCGTGCGGTTCGACGGCATGAAGCCGGCGRCCGGACCGAACTACAGCGAAGAGCGCGGTCACTTCACCATCGGCCGCGGCGGCGTCGAGGTTGCCGATGTCTGGTCGTCCAAGCGGATCTACACGGCGCGGCAGATGCCGACGACGGAAGCCGGCATCGTGACGTTCGGGCTGAGCCAGCTCTATGTGTCGCTCGGCGATCCGACGAACGACGGTGGCATGGTCGTGCGCATCTGGTGGAAGCCCTTCATTCTCTGCATCTGGGGTGGCGCGGTGATCATGGCGATCGGCGGCTTCGTGTCGCTGAGCGACCGGCGCCTGCGTGTCGGGGCGCCGAACCGCAGGGCAAAGCCGCTGCGTCCTGCCATGGAGCCGGCCGAATGATGAGGCGTCTGCTCCTGGTGATAGCGATAGTTCTGTCGGCCGCGCCGGCCTTTGCCGTCAAYCCGGACGAGGTTCTTGCCGATCCGGCGCTCGAGGCGCGCGCCCGGGCCATCTCCGCCGAACTGCGCTGCATGGTCTGCCAGAACCAGTCGATCGACGATTCCAATGCGGAACTTGCCAAGGACCTGCGCCTCCTGGTGCGCGAGCGGCTGACCGATGGCGATACGAACAAGCAGGTGATGAACTACATCGTCTCGCGCTACGGCGAGTTCGTGCTGTTGAAGCCGCGCTTCGAGACGAAGACGATCCTTCTGTGGGGCGCGCCGCTTCTGCTCGCCGTCGCAGGCGGCCTCTCGCTGATCGTCTTCGCACGGAAATGGGTAGGCCGGCCGACGGGCTCCAAGCTGACAGCCGAAGAACAGGCTCGCCTGAGAGAATTGCTCGACGAGTGATCCTACGACCGCCTGTTGAGGCGGCGGCGCACCACAGACGCGACAAGCACCCCCGTGAATGCCAGCACCACACTACCGGCGGCAATAGGTCCTGCCGATGGCGAATAGACGTCCATCATCGCGCCGACCGAGGACGAGCCCGCCGCGCTGCCGACAGCGTAGGCGAGGGCGAAGGCCGCACTTCCCGCGACAAGCGTGTCCCCGGCATAGCGCTCGCCGAGGATCGTCAAGGCGCAGGTGTAGAGCGAAAAACTAGCAGCGCCCATGATGCCGAACATCACCAGGATCGCCGCCTGCGACTGAAGAAACGGGATCGCGATGAAGCTCAGCCCGGCGAGCAGGCCGGAGCAGATGGCGACGCCAAAGCGCGAGGTCTTGTCGAGCAGCCAGCCGACGACAGGTTGGGCAAGCGCGGTCGGCAGCGCGAGCACCGTAACGCTGATGGCGGCGAACGCCTCGGAATAACCGAGCCGGACGAAATAGACGGGCATCGCCGCAATGGCGGCAATGTCGGCGAATGCAAATGCGACGACCATGCAGATCAGCATCGGTGCGCTTCTGACAAACTTGAAGAGCGCTCCCGAGGCGGCCTGCTCGGGAAGCGTCCGTGCTCTCCGGGTAAGGATGATCGTCAGGAAGGCGACGCAGGCGACGTAGACGGCAAGCAGGGCGAAGGCGAAGCCTTGCTCCGTGCCGAAGATCGGGATCACGAGCGGACCCGCGGCAAAGCCACCGCACATGCCGGCGCCGTAGAGACCGGAAACGCGCCCGCGCAGGCGGTCGGGACAGGCGGTGTTGAGCCAGGCCTCGCTCAACATGAAAATCAGGCTGACGAAGAATCCGAGAAAAAGTCGGGCGACGCACCACACCCAGAACGAGTCGAATGTTGCGAAAGTGGAGAGGCTGACGGCACAGCCGATGAGGCCTGCGACGATCAAGCGATCGCCGCGGACTTTTCGCGACAGCCACGTGACCGCAAACGTTGCGACAGCAAGGCCCGCCGCAAAGCAACCGGCGTTGAAGCCGATGAGGCTGGGTGCAACGTTACGATGCTCGAGGACCAGAGAAATCAGCGGGTAGGTCAGTCCCTGTGCAACCGCGAAGGCGGTGACACCGAAGACGACGGCTGCCAGCGCGGCAGTGTCGGGCGCAAAATCCTCCCCCGTGACCACATGGGCCATTGTCTCGTCCTCCTCCGGTTGTGGAAAGGAGGCTTATCGACTCACAGAGCCTTAGTCGAGGGCGAGATTGCTGCATGGATCGCAACGCGTCGTATTGCACATTACGAATTTTTCATCGGTCGGACAGTTCGCAGTAAGGTGTGCCGTCCTATATCTTGCTTCATCACCCGATCTGGTCATCCCGATCCTGTAGATGTTGAAGTCAAAGAAGGTGCACTCATGTTTAAGAATATCAAAGCTCCGTCGCTCAATACCGCGCTGAAGGCTTCGACCGTCGCCGGCCTTGCCGCTGCGGTGTTTGCGACCGGTATTCCCCTCGAAATCACCCGTTCTTATGCCGAAGCCGTAAAGGTTCAGGCCCCGTCTGTTCCTAGCTTCGCGAACGTCGTCGATGCGGTTTCGCCGGCAGTTGTTTCCGTGCGTGTCGAAAACCGTGTCAACCCCGTCGCCGATGACGAGGGCAACGGCTTCGCCTTCGACTTTAATGGCCGTGGTTTCGACGATCTTCCGGATGCCCTGAAGCCTTTCTTCCGCCAGTTCGGTGAGCAAGGTCCGCAGGGCCAGCAGGGCCGTCGTGGTCCGCAGGGTCACCATGGCCCGCAGGATGGCAAGGGCCGTCTGCGTCCGGTTGCCCAGGGCTCGGGCTTCTTCATTTCTGAAGACGGTTACATCGTCACCAACAACCACGTCGTTTCCGACGGCGCGGCATTCGTTGCGGTCATGAACGATGGCACCGAGCTTGATGCCAAGCTGATCGGCAAGGACCCCCGTACGGACCTCGCCGTCCTCAAGGTTGATGGCAAGGGCCGCAAGTTCACCTACGTCAACTGGGCCGATGACAACGGCGTTCGCGTCGGCGACTGGGTTGTCGCTGTCGGTAACCCCTTCGGTCTCGGTGGTACGGTAACGGCCGGTATCGTTTCGGCTCGTGGCCGCGACATCGGCTCCGGCCCGTATGACGACTATCTGCAGGTTGACGCTGCTGTGAACCGCGGCAACTCCGGTGGCCCAACCTTCAATCTCAGTGGCGAAGTCGTCGGCATCAACACCGCGATCTTCTCTCCGTCGGGCGGCAATGTGGGCATTGCGTTTGCCATCCCGGCGTCTACGGCCAAGGATGTCGTTGCTGACCTGATGAAGGACGGCCAGGTATCTCGCGGCTATCTCGGCGTGCAGATCCAGCCCGTCACCAAGGACATCGCCGACTCGCTCGGCCTTTCGGAGGCGAGCGGTGCGCTTGTCGTCTCCGCTCAGGCTGGTACGCCTGGTGAAAAGGCTGGCATGAAGGCAGGTGATGTGGTCACCGCCGTCAACGGCGAAACCGTCAAGGATGCCCGCGACCTCAGCCGCCGTATCGGCGCCATGACGCCCGGCAAGAAGGTCGAGCTCTCCGTCTGGCGTGCCGGCAAGGCTCAGTCTCTGACGGTCGAACTCGGAACGCTGCCCGCCGAACAGAAGGATGCTTCCGCTGACGACGGCGATCAGGCACCGGAAAGCCAGGCTCCTGCTTCCGAAAAGGCTCTGGCTGATCTGGGCTTGACGGTTGGTCCTTCCGAAGACGGCAAGGGTCTGCAGATCACCGGCATCGACCCGGATTCCGACGCGGCCGACAAGGGCATCAAGGAAGGCGAAAAGATTACCTCGGTCAACAACCAGGAAGTCTCCAACGCTGATGATGTCGTCAAGGTCCTGAACCAGGCGAAGAAGGATGGCCGCACGCGGGCACTCTTCCAGATCCAGTCGAAGGAAGGCAGCCGCTTCGTCGCCCTTCCGATCAATGGCCAGGGTTAATCCGCCAACCCTGACATAGGGGGGAGCCGCGCCTTCTGGGCGCGGCTCCCTTTCGTCCATATCCGTAGGTGATCGCAATGACCTCTTCGCAACAGGAAGAAGCTTTGAGCCTTGCCGAAACGCAGCCGGCAGGTAATGTCGACCGCATGAAGATTCTCATTATCGAAGACGATCTCGAAGCAGCGGTCTACCTCACCAAGGCATTTCGTGAGGTTGGCATTGTGGCCGATCACGCGAGCGATGGCGAAAGCGGGCTCTTCATGGGCTCGGAAAACAGCTATGACGTGATCGTCATCGATCGTATGTTGCCGCGCCGCGACGGTTTGTCCGTCATCAGCGAATTGCGCCGCAAGGGAATTCATACGCCGGTTCTCATTCTCTCCGCTCTCGGCCAGGTGGACGACCGCGTGACGGGCCTCAGGGCGGGTGGTGACGACTATCTGCCGAAGCCTTATGCCTTCAGTGAACTTCTTGCTCGTGTCGAGGTGCTTGGCCGCCGCAAGGGCACGCCGGATCAGGACGTTGTCTATCGCGTCGGCGATCTTGAACTGGACCGGCTCGCGCATGAGGTTCGACGCGGTGGCAAGGAAATACCGCTGCAGCCGCGCGAATTCCGCCTCCTCGAATATTTGATGAAGAATGCCGGTCAGGTCGTGACCCGGACGATGCTTCTCGAAAACGTCTGGGACTACCACTTCGATCCTCAGACCAACGTCATCGACGTTCATGTTTCGCGACTGCGGTCGAAGATTGAGAAGGACTTCGCCCAGCCGCTTCTCAAGACCATTCGCGGTGCGGGGTATATGATCAAGGACGAGGGATGAACCGCTTCTGGTTTCTCTTCAAGTCTACGGCAGTCCGCCTCTCGGCACTTTACATCCTGCTCTTCGCCATCTGCGCCGCGACGCTGGTCTTCTATGTGACCGCGATGTCCGAGCGGCTTCTGACCAACCAGATCCGCGAAGCCGTGCAGCAGGAGGTCGATCAGGTCCAGCGGGCCTATGATGCCGGGGGCATGAACCTTCTTCTTCGGACGATGGAGCGTCGCGCGCGCCAGCCCGGTGCCAATCTCTATATCATTGCCGGTCCCTCGGGCGATATCCTCGCCGGTAACGTCGCATCTGTGCAGCCCGGGGTGCTCGATGAGGAGGGGTGGACCTCCATGCCCTTCACCTATCAGCGTTATGCGGAAAGCGGCATCAGTCGCCGGCACATGGCCGTTGCCAACATCTTCGTGCTGGACAACGGGTTGCGTCTGCTGATCGGCCGCGACCTCGGGGAGCCCGAGGCATTCCGCGGGCTGGTCCGGCAGGCGCTGATGATCGCGCTCGCGATCATGGGTCTCGGGGCGATCATCATCTGGTTCGGCATCGGTCGAAATGCCTTGAAACGCATCGACCGCATGTCAGATGCCAGCAAGAAGATCATGGCTGGCGACCTCTCGCAGCGTCTTCCAGTCGGCGGTTCCGGCGACGAGTTCGATCGCCTGTCTGTTTCACTCAATACGATGCTCGGGCGGATAGAGAAGCTGAACGAGGGATTGCGACAGGTCTCAGACAACATTGCGCACGACCTCAAGACGCCGCTGACGCGGTTGCGCAACAAGGCCGCCGACGCACTGGACACCAAGGACGGCGAGGTTCGACGCGTCGCGCTTGAGGGAATTATATCCGAGTCCGATCAGCTGATCCGTACGTTCAATGCGCTGCTGATGATCTCGCGCGTCGAAGCGGGATCGGTTGCCGCAGAAATGTCGGCGGTCGACCTCTCGGCGATCGTGGCAGACAGCGCTGAACTCTATGAACCCGTCGCCGACGAAGCCGGGTTGGTGCTCACATCATCGATCCAGCCGGATATCGAGGTGCAGGGCAACCGCGAGCTAATCGGCCAGGCGATTTTCAATCTCATCGACAATGCCATCAAATATTCCTCGGATGCCGAGGGCCACGGCGATATCGCGCTGAAGCTGCTCCGCCGGGCCGATGGCATTTGCCTCTCAGTCGCTGATCATGGGTCGGGAATCCCGGCCGAGAAGCGGGAGGATGTGCTGAAGCGCTTCGTGCGGCTGGATGAAAGCCGCTCCAAGCCCGGCACCGGCCTTGGCCTCTCCTTGGTCGAGGCGGTGATGGAACTGCACGGCGGGAAGCTGGAATTGTCCGATACCGATCCGCAAAATCAGGAAAAGCGCGGCCTCACGGTCAGTATGATCTTTCCGGTGAATAGCTCTCCGCGAACACGTTGACTACTGATTGAATTCTGTGTTGGCCATCGCTGCCACAGACCCTAGGTTAGATTCCAGTTGCCGGAAGTTCTGTGATTCTCCCCGGCGGTTCTCGGTTCTGTTCGCCAGGGAGGGTGCATGCTGACGGGTTCGAGGCATAGCCTTGTGGAAGTAGCCGACGGGCTGCTGAAACCGCTGAACAAGAGCGAGTTGAAGCTTGCCCAGACGGATCTTCAGAAGATCGGCAAAAGCGAACCTGCCGTGGCGGAGATGCTCAAGGCGGACGGCACGCTTCGCGACTTCATCACAACCGCACTGACCTTGTCTCCCTATCTACGCGAGATTGCCAACATCGATACGGCAATCGTCGCAACTGCGATTTCGGAGCCGTTGGAACCGCGCATCGAGGCGATGATCGCGGAGGCGCGTTCCTGCTGGAAGCCGGCAGCAAATGGCGAGGCGCCGAGCGAAGCGGAAGTCATGAGCCGCCTGCGCATCATCAAGCGCAAGGTCGCTTTCCTCGTCGCCCTGGCGGATCTGGCCCGGATTTTCGACGGTCGCGTGACGACCGCCTGGTTGAGCCGGCTCGCAGAAGCATCCGTCAGCGCGGCGATCGATCACCTTCTGCTTGCTGCTCACGATGGGGGCAAGGTAACGCTTAAGGACGTGACCGCGCCCGGTGAGGGCTCGGGGCTGATCGTTCTTGGCATGGGCAAGCTCGGCGCATCGGAGCTCAATTACTCATCGGATATCGATCTGGTCGTGTTCTTTGACGAACAGGCGGGGATCGTCGCAGATCCTGATGACGCGATCGAGATCTTTCCGCGTCTGATGCGGCGGCTCGTACGGATCATGCAGGAACGGACCGCCGATGGATACGTCTTCCGCACCGACTTGCGGCTGCGGCCGGATCCGGGATCGACGCCGCTTGCCATCTCGTTCGATGCGGCAATGATCTATTATGAGGGCAGAGGGCAGAACTGGGAACGTGCCGCTTTCATCAAGGCACGGGCGGTCGCTGGCGATATCCAAGCCGGCGAGCAGTTCCTGCGCGGGCTGGTTCCGTTCGTCTTTCGCAAGTATCTCGACTACGCTGCTATCGCCGACATCCATTCCATCAAGCGGCAGATCCATGCGCACAAGGGATATGGCGCAATCGCGGTCAAGGGCCATAACGTAAAGCTCGGTCGTGGCGGCATCCGCGAGATCGAATTCTTCGCGCAAACGCAGCAGTTGATCGCCGGCGGCCGGATGCCGGCACTTCGTTGCCGCGGTACCGAAGAGACGTTGGCGGAGCTGACAAAAGCGAAATGGATCGACGAGGAGACGCGCGACGAGCTGACCGAGGCCTATTGGTTCCTTCGCGACGTCGAGCATCGAATTCAGATGGTGCACGACGAGCAAACCCATCTTTTACCCGAGACCGAAACCGATCTGAAGCGCATCGCCTTCATGATGGGGTTCGACGACACGCCGAGTTTTGCCACGCGCCTGGTCGAGGTCTTCAAGACGGTCGAGCGGCGCTATGCCCGCTTGTTCGAACAAGAGACCAAGCTTTCAACAGAAACGGGCAATCTGGTGTTCACCGGTCAGGCCGACGATCCCGATACGCTGAACACGCTGCGCAAGCTCGGCTTCGAGCGCCCGTCCGACATTTCTCGCGTTATCCGCACATGGCACTACGGTCGCTACAAGGCGACGCAATCCGTGGAGGCACGCGAACGGCTGACTGAACTGACACCGGAGCTGCTGCGCGTGTTCGGGGAAAGCAACCGCGCCGACGAAGCGATCCTGCGTTTCGACAGCTTTCTCTCCGGCCTGCCCTCCGGCATTCAGCTGTTCTCGCTCCTTGGCAGCAACCCGGCGCTTTTGTCGCTCATCGTCAACATCATGTCCTCGGCGCCGAAGCTGGCAGAGGTCATTGCCGCCAAGCCGCATGTGTTCGACGGCATGCTTGATCCCGGCCTGATGGCGGAATTACCGACGCGATCCTATCTCGCCGAACGCATACGCGGCTTTCTCGCGCCCGCGCGGTACTATGAGGAGGTGCTCGATCGACTGCGCATCTTCGCGGACGAACAGCGCTTCCTCATCGGCATCCGGCTGTTGACCGGCGCGATCCGAGGCGCCATGGCCGGCCGCGCCTTCACTCATCTGGCCGATCTCGTCCTTGAGGCAGTGCTCGATGCCGTCATGAAGGAGATCAGGACGGCACATGGCGATTTTCCGGGTGGTCGTGTGGCTGTGGTCGGTATGGGTAAGCTCGGGACCTTCGAACTCACTGCAGGTTCCGACATCGATATCATCCTGCTCTATGATTACGACGATGAAGCCGCCGAATCATCGGGCCCCAAGCCTCTGGACTCGACGCGCTATTTCACCCGCATCACCCAGCGGCTGATTTCGGCGCTCTCGGCGCCGATGGCGGAGGGCGTGCTCTATGAGGTCGACATGCGCCTCAGGCCCTCGGGAAACAAGGGGCCGGTCGCCACCCGCATTAAGTCCTTCGAAAAGTATCAGCGCGAGGAAGCCTGGACCTGGGAGCATATGGCTCTGACGCGTGCCCGCCTCGTGTGCGGCGACAAGGAATTGATCAAGGAGGCTGAGCGGATCATCGCAGACGTGCTTCGTTCGAAGACCGACGCAGAGAAGATCGCCAAGGACGTGTCGGAGATGCGGGCCCTGATTGAGCAGGAAAAACCGCCGGCCAGCATCTGGGACCTGAAGCTCATTCCGGGCGGCTTGATCGACATCGAATTCATCGCGCAGTATCTGCGGCTCGTGGCCTCCACCAAAGGCATCGCCATCGAGGAGGACGACTTCAATACGGCAGGGCAGGTGAAGTTAGTCGGCGCGGAGCTGATGGACCGCGATGATATGGAACTCTGCCTAGCGACACTGTCGCTCTATACCGATATCTCACAGCTCATCCGCCTATGTATCGATGGCTTGTTCGAGCCGAAGGAGGCGCCGGCGGGCCTCATTGATCTTGTCTGCCGGGCAGCCGATTGCCCTGACATCAAGACGCTTGAGGGAGAGATCAAACGGCTCTCGAAAGCCATCAGGAAAGTATTCCAGATAGTTGTGAAAACTTAGCGGTCGTCGTTCGGGATGTGCAGGGAAATGACGGTGCCGATCGCCTCGCGCGAACGGATCTTCATTTTCCCGCCTTGAAGGATCGTCAGCGACCGCGAGATCGCGAGACCGAGGCCAGAGCCTCCCTTGCTTTTCGCGTACTGGTTTTGCACCTGTTCGAAAGGCTGGCCGATCTTGCCGAGCGCCGCGCGAGGGATGCCGATGCCGGTGTCGGCAATCGTCAGCATGACGCCGCTGCTGGTACGACGCGTGCGCACGGCGATGTGACCGCCTTCGTTGGTGAACTTCACGGCGTTGGAGAGCAGGTTCAGCAGGATCTGCTTCATGGCACGGCGATCGGCGGTCAACCGCATTCCATCGCAAAGGCGCTGTTCGACGAAGATGTTCTTTTGGGCGGCCGGGATTGCTGTGAAGCGAAGGCTTTCCTCGATGAGCGGCGCGAGATCGATCGTCTCGCACTCGAGCTTCATGTGGCCGGCCTCGATCTTCGACATGTCGAGAATGTCGCTGATGACGTTCAGGAGATGCTTGCCGCTGTCGTGAATGTCGCGGGCATATTCGTTGTACTTCGACGAGCCGAGCGGACCGAACATCTGATCCTGCAGGATCTCCGAAAAACCGAGGATTGCGTTGAGCGGCGTGCGAAGTTCGTGGGACATGTTTGCCAGGAACTCGCTCTTCGCACGGTTGGCGCCTTCCGCGCGCTCCTTCTCGAGCAGGTAGTTGGAGTTGGCGACAGAAAGGGCCGCCTTCTGGCTTTCCAGCGTCTGGCGGGAAGCGGAGAGATCTCCGATCGTCGCCATGAGACGGCGTTCGGAGTCGCGCAGGCGCTCCTGGTTGCGCTTGAGCAGCGTAATGTCGGTGCCGACCGAAACCATGCCGCCGTCGCGCGTACGGCGCTCGTTGATCTGCAGCCAGCGCTCGTCGGCAAGCTGTACTTCGGTTGTGCGGGAATAACCGGAGCCATCTGCGTCGGCGATACGGCGTTCGATCACGGGGCGCGCGGCGGCAGCATTGACGACTGTGCGCTCGGTGCCGGGGACCAAGACGCTATCGGGAAGTCCGTACGCCTGCTGGAAGTGCGCGTTGCACATGACGAGGCGGTCGTTCTTGTCCCAGAGCACGAAGGCTTCCGATGTGCATTCGATGGCGTCGGCCAATCGCTGATCGGCCTCGGCATAGCGCTGGGCGAGGCGATGCTGCTCGGTCACGTCCATCGCGATACCGATCATGTGGACGCGGCCGGAATTGGTGCGGATCGCCTGCGCGCGAGCCCGCATCCAGACATAATGGCCGCCGGCATGCCGCATGCGGAAGATCTGGTCGACCTGGCCCGCATCACCGCGAGCGATTGACCGGGCGATTTCGTAGACGCCGCCGTCATCCGGATGCATCAGGCGGGCGGCATCGCTGAAGCACATCGTCCGGTCCGAGCCGGGAAGCCCAAGCATTTCGTACATCGAGCGCGACCAGTAAAATTCGCGGCGGTCGAAATCGAAGTCCCAGAGCCCACAGCGCCCGCGCGACAGCGCGGTTTCGACGCGAAGGTTCGACTCCAGAAAGGTATCGTCGGCATCGCGGGCGCGCTTCACCTGCATATAGTAGGCGTAGAGGATGACGAGCAGGATCGAGGAGATGCCTGCGAAGAGGGTCACGTTCAGCGTGACCTCGTCTCGCCAGAGCTTGCTGATCCGCTCCAACGACGTTGCCGCGATGACATAGCCGCCGGAGTTGCCGATGAGCGTGATTTCCGCGTAGTGCGGAAGCCCGCTGATTGTTGTCTCGATGACGCCAGCGCGATCGCCGAACCGGCGAACCGCCGAGATCTCTGAGAAGAAATCGCCGACGCTGGCGCCGAGGTAAGCCGAGCCGGCGGCAGTTGCGGCAAACACCTTGCCGCTTGGCTGCACGAGCAGCACGAACGCATCGTCATCCAGGCGGTCCTGCGGAAGGAAGCGCGCCAGCCTAGCCTGCGCCTGCGCGGCATCCGCGGTTTCGAAGATCCGGTTGGCATCGGCGAAGGCCGCGGCGGCGGTCGCGGCGGCAAGCGCGGTGGAGTGACGGGCAGCGGCTTCTGTCCGCCCGTATTCGGAGACCATTCCAAAGAAGTGTGACGCGGCTACAACCGTAAGGAAGGCTACGATCAGGATCGGAATAATTCGCTTCAGGACGATTTCGACCTGCGACAGGCTGCGCGAAGACGATGAAGTCATGGCGGAGCGGCGGACTGAAAAGCTGTCCCGCCAGGCCAGGAGGCCGTCGAAATCGACACGCAGCCGTCCCTCGGCTGCGGTTGCCCGCCGCACGTTCATCATCTCTTCAGCCTTGATCCCTCGTGTGATTCGCAGCGCCGCTCGCCCGAACCTAACTCAATGAATCACTGGTGATTCGCCTTGTCCAGAGGAAAAGGTAAAAATCTGTTAACCGATTCTAGATGCTGAATTTTCTTTGGCGGTCAGAAGGTCGCTGCGACCAGCGCAGCGGCCTTCGACAGCAAATCACCCTTTCAGGGTGCGTTCCACGATGTCACGGACGTCGGTCGAGAGCTCCGCGGCGCGTTCGATTTCCAGCAGGGCAGCGCGGGCATGGTCCTGTCGAACCGGCTCCAGGGAGCGCCAGGAACGCATCGACGTCAGAATGCGCGCGGCCAACTGAGGGTTGCGCCGGTCGATGTCGAGAATCTCGCGTGCGAGGAAGCGGTAGCCCTCTCCATCGGCCCGACCGAAGCCTGTCGGATTGGCAAAAGCGTAGGCGCCGACCAATGAACGGACGCGATTGGGGTTGGTCCTCGTGAACAGAGGGTTCTCCATGAGCTTCAGCACCCGATCGAGCGTGCCGCCGCCTGGTATCGTTGCCTGCACCGAAAACCATTTGTCGATGACCAGGGCGTTCTCGGAGAACCGATCCCGGAAGGTCGACAACGCTTCGGCAGCTTCCGCGCTGTCTGGGAAACGGTGCGCAAGGACCGTCAGCGCATGCAACAGGTCGGTCATGTTGTTGGCGGCATCGAAGGCAGCCTTGGCGCGTACCGGCGAATTCTCGGCATAGGAGAGGTAGGTCAGCGCGGCGTTGCGCAGGGCGCGGCGACCCGCGCTCGTTGCGTCCGGGCTGAAGGTGCCGGGCGTCGTCATCGAGTCATAGAGTGCAGCGAACGTGTCGCGTCCGGCGTCGGCAACCTGTTTCATGACTGCCTGGCGGCCGGCGTGGATTGCGTCCGGATCGTTATTGCCCCCGAGTTCGCGGGCAATATCGGCTTCGCTGGGCAGCGCCAGGGCCTGGGCGCGGAAGGCGGGTTCCAGACTCTCGTCAGCCGCCGCGGCGATGAGGCTGTCGACGAAGGTTGTCTCACAACCGACGGGGTTTCCTTCCCGTGCATCGCGAGCCGCCTTCAAAAGGTTCGGAAGTGCAAGGTCCGTCAGGGCCTGCCAGCGCGCGAAATGGTCCGTCTCATGGCGGGCGAGCAGCGCCAGGTCGGCAGGCGACTGGTCGAAATGGAGATTGATGGGAGCCGAGAAGCTGCGATTGATCGAGACCACCGGTCGCGTCTGGATCCCGTGGAATACTGCCGTTTGGGTGCGCTCTGTGAGATGCAGAATGGCGCCGGTATATTCCGCACTTTCAACGGAAGTCGGCGCTATGGCTGCTCCATCCTCCGCAAAAAGTTGCAGGTTCAGCGGAATGTGCATCGGCTGCTTGTCGGACTGACCCGGGGTTGCAGGGATCATTTGCTCAAGCGAGAGGCTGAAGGCTTTTGCGGCAGCATCGTAACAGCCGGAAGCGGTAACCAGCGGCGTGCCGGCCTGATGGTACCACAGTGAGAATTGTGTGAGATCGCGCCCGCTGGTGTCCTCGAAGCATTTCACAAAGTCCTCGATCGTGACAGCCTGGCCATCATGACGGTCGAAGTAGAGGTCCATGCCCTTCTTGAACGTCTTCTTGCCAAGCAGCGTCGCGATCATTCGCGTGACTTCGCTGCCCTTCTCGTAGACGGTTGTCGTATAGAAGTTATTGATTTCACGGTATTTTGTCGGTCGAACAGGATGTGCGAGCGGGCCTGCATCCTCTGGGAACTGCTCGGATTTCAGGTGGCGGACCTCGGCGATGCGCTTGACCGGGCGCGAGCGCTGGTCGGCCGAGAACTCGTGATCACGAAAGACGGTCAGGCCTTCCTTCAGGCACAGCTGGAACCAGTCGCGGCAAGTGATGCGGTTGCCGGTCCAGTTGTGGAAGTACTCGTGGGCGATGATCGCTTCGATGTTGGCGTAGTCGCTATCCGTGGCCGTTTCCGGATCGGCAAGGACGTACTTGTCGTTGAAGACGTTGAGGCCCTTGTTCTCCATCGCGCCCATGTTGAAGTCGGAGACGGCGACGATCATGAAGATGTCGAGATCATATTCGCGCCCGAAGACCTCTTCGTCCCACTTCATCGAACGCTTCAGTGCGTCCATCGCGTAAGCGGCGCGCGGCTCTTTGCCGTGCTCGACATAGATCTTCAGGGCGACCTCGCGTCCGGACATCGTCGTGAACGTATCTTCGATGACGCCGAGATCGCCGGCGACCAGCGCAAAGAGATAGCTCGGCTTAGGATGCGGATCGAACCAGGCGGCGAAGTGCTTGCCTTCGCCATAGCCAGCACCCCCGAGGAAATTGCCGTTCGACAGCAGCAGCGGGTTGGCGGCCTTCTCGGCAATGATGTTGACGGTGTAAGGCGCCAGAACATCGGGGCGGTCCTGGAAATAGGTGATCCGCCGGAAGCCTTCAGCCTCGCACTGCGTGCAATAGATACCGCCGGTGCGGTAAAGGCCCATCAGTTTCGTATTGGCTTCGGGGTTGATGATCGTAGTGATCGTCAGCTCGAACGGTTCTGATGCGGGTAGATCGCGGACCGTCAGGCTTTCCGGCGTTGCCGTGTATTGGTCGGCCGGCATTTCCAACTGATCGAACAGCAGGCCGGAAAGCGTCAGTTCATCGCCGTCGAGCATCAGCGGAGCCTTGGGATCGACACCCTCGCGGCGATGGAAAATCAGTCGTGCTTCAACCTTGGTTTCAGTGGGATCGAGCTCGAAGGTCAGATCCACGCGTTCCAGAACGAATTCGGTGGGCTGGTAGTCTGCCAGATTGATGACCTGGCCGGTATCTGTACGCATGGTGTTCCCTGAAGACCTTGAGCGGATGAGTGCTTCGTACGCAGAGTAGGCACTCCGCCACAAATTTTGACGGGCATCTTTACACCAAAGTCTGAACCAAAGTTAAAGCGAAATCGCGGCAACGGCAGATTCGGAGGATCTTGGAACGGCCAAATCTAGGCGGTCCGTGACTAGGATTTTAGGTTGAGGGTTGCCCTTATCGCCTCATCGTCTTCAGTCCGCTGAACGACGACGCCATGCCAGCCCAAGCCATCGTAATCCTCGTAGCCGAGTGTCCGGGCGAAAGCGACAATTGAGCCGTTGTTATCATAGTAGCTACCGCGGGCCGTACCTGCCTGGTTCTGAAGCGCAAAATGGCTGAAGAGAAGGTTGGGATTGCTGGAGGCGATGATCCTGTTTGATCCATCGAGCAACATCACGGTCGTTTTCTCTGCTATCTGCGGAGGCAGGTTGGCTTCGGTTTCGACGATCGCCTGTCCCTGCTTCTGCCAGTCAAAATACACACCCAGTGTTCCGAGAGTTTTGCCGTGGAGCGTGCCACCCTCGCGCACTGCCGTTGCATAGACAAGGGCGGTGCGGTTGCCATGCAGATGGCTGTCGCGGACATCGTCGACGATGTAGTCGTCTCCCGACGCGCAGCGTACGGATGCTTGGAACCAGCCGTCGCCTGCAAGCGATCTTCCGGCGGTCTTGCGCTCAAATTCAGGGTTTGCCGAGGCGATCACCTGACCTGAGGCATCTGTCAAAACGAGGTCGAGATAGACGGTGTAGAAGCGATTGATGACCCCAAGTCGTTGGGCAGCGAAGGTCGCCCTTTCCTTTGTCGGCTCCTGCAGCGCCTGCCAAAGCGCGGCATCGGTCGCCCACCACCGCACGTCGGCGGTTCGCTCGAAGAGATTGCGGACGATCAGTTGCACGAGAGTTTGGGCGAGATCGGTAAGCCTTACGCCCTCCATCTCGTTCACGAGCGCTTCCGCCATGACGCGGGAATGCCCGATACGCCCAATGACGTTGCCTTCGAATTTCCCTGAAATGTCGCTTGCGACCTGTGCCAGCCGCTGCACCTCGTTGGCAACGACAGCAAAGCCTTTCCCGGCTTCGCCGGCGCGGGCGGCTTCGATCAACGCATTGATTGCAAGAAGCTTGATCTGCTTGACCACATGCGAGTTCGCGGCGCTGAAACTTTCAAGATCGGTGCCGATTCCCTCCGTTACCGCACGCATCAGCCGCGGTGTGGCGGTCAACCGTTGCTGATCGTTGTCCCTGGATTTGAGCTGCGTCATGGAAATTGCCCCGATAGCGATGCAAGCTGAGAGAAAGAGGACTGAAATATCGGCCAATCAATGCGATTCTATGGTTTCCGAAGCGTTAAGGCGGACACTCATCGGATGAACATTTTTGGGCACATCTCAGATTTGATGAAAATTTGTGCGATCCGATTGATTGAGCATCGAAATTTTCCGATTTTCTATCTGTTCATTCGGCCCGGCGACTGTCACAGTCGAGATGTGCCGAGTCTGGCGCGTCCTCCTGCCTCCAAACAGCAATCCAAGAGTTCAAGACATGCGGTCGGCTACGGGAAACCCGATGAGGGGTATTGCGTTCAAGGTCGGCTCGGTGGTTGTTTTCCTGGCAATGCAGACCTTCATCAAGCTCGCCGGCAGTGACATCCAGCCGGGGCAGGTGACGTTCTGCCGCTCCTTCTTCGCACTGTTTCCCATCATGGCTTACCTTGCCTATCGCGGCCAGTTGCGATCGGCATTCTATACGGCCAATCCGATCGGTCATCTGAAGCGGGGAACGCTCGGCATCATATCAATGGGGCTCGGCTTCTATGGGCTGCTGCACCTGCCGCTGCCGGAAGCCATTGCACTTGGCTACGCGATGCCGCTTGTCGCCGTGATCTTCGCAGCTGTGTTTCTCGGGGAAACTGTCCGAATCTACCGCTGGAGCGCCGTACTTTTCGGGATTGACGGCGTGGCCATCATATCGTGGCCGAAACTGACCCTTTTCCGTGAGGGCGGGATCCATGCCGAGCAGGCGATTGGCGCGCTAACGGTGTTGCTGGCTTCGGTGCTCGGCGGCATGGCGATGATTCAGGTGCGACGATTGGTCGAGGAAGAGAAGACCGCCACGATCGTCCTCTATTTTTCGATCACCGCCACGGTGTTCTCACTCGTGACAGTGCCGTTCGGCTGGCAGGTCCTTGATCTGGCGCCGCAATTGTTTCTCATCTTGGCCGGCTTCTGTGGGGGCGTGGCGCAGATCCTGTTGACGGAGAGCTACCGGCACGCTGATGTCTCGACGGTTGCGCCGTTCGAATACACATCGATCGTCATCGGCGGTGTCATCGCGTATTTCGTGTTCGGCGATATCCCAAGCGGGGCCACACTCCTGGGGACAGCAATTGTCGTGGCGGCCGGAATATTTATCATCTACCGCGAGCACCAGTTGGATCTGGAGCGCCGTGGGGCACGGCAGGCCGGATCCTGAAGGCCGCCTGCAATCGCAGCTTTGTGACGACGCAACGGAAGTTCTCGCGTTTTGCGGGAGAAATTCAAACGAAATAGTGAACGACATCCGAACAGTTCTTGCGTCTTATGAACTTGACGAAGCATCATTTATTCGCAAATGCGCATGTTATGGGCCGGTCGGACGTCCTGGTGCCTGGGGAGTGCCGACGCCGGATACGTGCGTCGGGAGAAAAATGCCTCTTAGTGCCGAAGACTTGGTTGCGAACCCGAAGTTCATCCTGGCCCTCCGCTTCCATGCGGGGCGCATGCGCGGCATGTTCAACACCGGCCCGCGATTGGCGCGTTTGCTTGCTTCACAACAACGCTGGTTGCTGACGCAGACTGCCTATGCGCTTGCCATGGAGCGCGATCCCGCAGATTCCACGTCGGGCTTCACGGCGGTTCGGCTGACGCGCGAGATCACATCGCACAAGGTGGCCAGCCGCAACACGGTGTTGAGCTTTATCGACGAACTCGTCACCTACCGCTTCATCGCCTATGCACCAGGAGCCGAGCGCCGACGTCCCCGCCAGTTCGAGCCGACGGAAATCAGTCATCAGGCGATGTTTGGCTGGTTGGTCTCCAATCTGGGCGCTCTCGATCTGTTGGACGGCGGAAGCCGGGTTGCCCATGTTGAGGCTCACCCGGAACTGGTCCGCGTCATGCAGCCGCGAATTGCACTCAATTGCCTCCAGGATCCCCAGTGGACAGAGCCCCCAGAGCATGTGGCGCTCTTCCAGTGGAACGACGCTGGCGGACTGATCGTCGATCATCTTGTCTCGCGGATCGATCTGGACGGCGACGATCCCGAGCGCGTCGTGGTCGGTCATGTTGACAGTCGCGCACTAGCGGCGGATTTCATGATATCGCGTACACACTTGCAGCGGCTTTTCGCCAAGGCGGCGCAGCAAGGATGCATTGGTTGGGATACGATCGACAAGAAACCCGTGCTCTGGATGTCGCGTTCGTTTGTCGAGCAATACAGTCGGTGGCAAGCGATCAAGTTCGCCTATGTGGACGACGCGTTCCGCTGCGAGGCGTGATTCCCACGAGGCGCGCGGCCCCTCGAGGATCCAGGTCGGTGAGAATTGCTCAGGCAGGCAACGCGACAAGAGGCCAGCAAATGCCAGCCTCGGCCTCAGTATTGCTGAAAGTCCGCAAAGATCATGGCGGGACGCGCGATGCGCCCGCTGGCGCCAGTCCCGCGAGCAACCATTTGCTCGTTCGTGGCGAAGCCAATGCGGCTGTAGCTTTGCGTTGTGCGGCCTTGCTCGCTAGCAAGGCGAAGGGTTTCAAACCCACAGTGTATAGGACGAAAACGTGCAGTCATTGCCTTGGTTCCTGTTGATTCCTCCCAAGACACAGCAATATATTGCACTGCAACATGAACTTTTCAATGCATTAGAATAAACGGCAGATATGCGAAAAACGCATAGGTGTTTTCACAAAAGATTTGTATTTGCCTATTTTCAGGGCACGTCAGAGCGCTGCCAGTTTGGCCTGAAAAGCCAAAAGATCGTTCCAGGCCAATCGTTTGTTGACTGGTGCCGTCAATAGATCCTGAGGGTGCAATGTCGCAATCGCAGGAATAATGCGGTTTCCGACCGCAATCTCTCGCCATTGCCCGCGCAACCCGTGAATCGTATCGGTTTCGCCAAAAAAGACCCTGGCGGCAAAGTTGCCGAGTACGAGAATCGCCTTCGGCTCGGCAAGAGCAATCTGCCGCTCGATGAAAGGACGGCAAATATCCATTTCGGCGGTCGACGCAATGCGATTGCCCGGTGGTCGCCAGGGAATGACCTGCGTCAGCAATATGGCGTCGCGCTGCAGACCGATTGCCCCGAGCATCTTGTCGAGCAGTTGGCCAGGCCGTCCGGAGAAGGGCTGGCCTTCACGATCATCGTCCGCCCCTGGCGCCGAACCGATCACCATGATCCCGCTGGCCGCATCACCGCTGGCGAAGATCGTCGAGCGTGCGCTGTGCTTGAGATTGCATCCGTTGAATGCGTCGAGCGCCGTTTTCAGTTCCTGAAGCGAACGGGCGCTCTCGGCGGCGAAGCGTGCCTGCTGCACGGCCTCGCCATCCGGGATCGAAGGCTGCGGCCGCTGGGCTGCACGCTCGGGGGCGGGAGCGTTCCTTTGTGTGGTCTGAGCCGCCGGGCGGGCCGTGGACTCCCGAACGTCAGCAGTCTGCGGCGAAGGGACCGTGCTTCGCCTTGCCGCTTTCATTGCCTCGAACTCAGCAAAGCGATCGACAGCTTCCTCCTCGAGCAGCCATTCCACGCCGGCTTCGGCATGGAAATGCAGAAGCGCGGCGAGTTCGCCCGGAGAGAGTTCGCTGACGGAGATCATAACGGTGACCTTAGCGAAGCCGAGACGTCAATGAAAGAGCACGATAGGCGGGAGACGACCTATTGCACCGTCCATTGCGTGATGTCCTCACGTTCGCCAATCAACGCCAAGCCGTGGGCGATGGAAAGCAGTTCGCCGCCGGTCTCGATGCGGTCCTTATCGAAGCGCTCGGTGAAGATGCGGCGCACAGCCGGGACAAACGACGTGCCTCCGGTGAGGAACACCTTGTCGATCATGCCGGATGTCGTGTTCGTCCTTTCCAGCACGTCATCGAGTGCGCCTTCGATCCGTACGAGATCATCTGCAATCCAGCTTTCGAAATCGGCCCGGCGAATCGTCAGGTGGCCTCCGCGGCCGAGGGGCGCGAAGTCGAATGCTGCTTCGTCCGAAGCGGAGAGCGCCATCTTCGTCGCGGATACAGCCTGATAGAGCGGGTAACCTTCATCGTGGTCGACGAGATCGATGAAGGTCTCGAGCTTCTCGGGCTCGAGCGCCGTGCGCACAAGCTTCTTGAGATCCTCGAATTCGCGCGACGTCTTGAAGATGGAGAGCTGGTTCCAGCGACCGAAGCTCGAGTAGTAGTTCGTAGGGACTTCAAGGATTTTGTCGAAACTCTTGAAATGACTCCCCTTGCCGATCTGAGGGGCGACGATGTTGTCGATCATGCGATAGTCAAAGTGATCGCCGGCGATCCCGACACCCGAATGACCGATCGGGGTCGCCGTCAGTTTGCCGGCCACCGTTTCAAACCGGATAAGCGAATAGTCGGTCGTACCGCCGCCGAAGTCGGCGACGAGAACCGTCGCATCGGATTTCAGGTTCTGCGCGAAGTAGAACGCGGCGGCCACCGGTTCGTAGACGTAGTGAACCTCCGGAAAGCCGAAGCGGGACAGCGCCTCGTTATAGCGCTGGGTCGCCAGCGCAGGGTCAGGGTTCGCGCCGGCAAAATGCACGGGGCGGCCGGTGACGATACGCTTGACGTCGGACGGCCAGTTGTCGCCGGCATAGTTCCGGAGGCGCCTGATAAAGACCTCCATCAGGTCCTCGAAACTGTGGCGCTTCGCGTAGACGAGGGTGCCCTGAAAGAGCGCGCTTGCCGCAAAGGTCTTGATCGACTGCAGGAAACGGCAGTCCCCGGGGTTATCGATGAATTGCCGGATTGCCGCGTGGCCGGCCTCGACCTTCAGGGCGGACGTGCCGAGTTGCGGATCCTTCATGAAGGAAAGGGCAGTACGCATGCTGTCGGCAGTTCCGGCCGCACTCGTAAAGGCCATTGAATGCGTTGTCGGCCCGTTAGCCGTGGCCAAGACCGTGTTCGTCGTGCCGAAGTCGAATCCCAGCGCCTGAGCCATGCCCGCACCTCATCAAGTCGATTGTTTTTTGGGAACGGAGGCCAAGCTCCGCTAAGGCGCGAAACAACGCGCCCAAGGAGGGCGCGTGATGCCACAGAGGCCGCCGTTGTTCAAGGCTTGAAGTGAAAAATGCGGCGGGCGCCAATGGCGCCCGCTTGTTCCCTACTCGGCGGCCAATGCCTGAGGTATCTCCTCATCGTGCTCGGTCTTCTTCTTCCGTCCAAAGCTGAGGAGCCAATCGCTAAGCCTGCCCATTTCGACGAAGATCACCGGGGTGATGAAAAGCGTCAATGCTTGCGACACGACGAGACCGCCAACGACGGCAATGCCGAGCGGCTGGCGCAGTTCCGAGCTTGCACCGGTCCCGAGAGCGATGGGAAGCGCGCCGAGGAGGGCGCAGAAGGTCGTCATCATGATCGGGCGGAAGCGTCGAACGCAGGCTTCATGAATCGCCTCCGACGGCGACATGCCGTTGCCGGAGCGCAGGTTCTCCAGCGCCACGTCGATCATCATGATCGCATTCTTCTTGACGATACCGATCAGCATCAGCAGGCCGATGAGCGCGATGATCGAAAGATCGAAGCCCATCACTTTCAACGCCAGCAGGGCACCGAGTGCCGCGGCCGGCAAGCCGGAAAGGATCGTCAGCGGATGAATGAAGCTTTCGTAGAGGACACCCAGCACGACGTAGATCGTCAGCACTGCCGCCAGGATCAACAGCGGCGTGTTGCCCTGGGACTGCTCAAATATCTGCGCCGTGCCACCGTAGGACGTGAAAACGTCCGCTGGCATGTTGATGTCTTTCTTGATCTGGTCGATCGCCGCCGTGGCATCGCCAAGCGCTTCGCCGGCCGGCAGGTTGAAGGAGACTGTCGTCGAGACAAGCTGACCGGTCTGGTTGATCGTCACCGGCCCCGTCGTGCGTTCTACCCTTGCGAAGTTGGACAAGGGAACGAGGGCGCCGTTGCTTGAAGCGACGCGGATTTCCTGAAGCTTCTGGTCGTCCCAGGGCTTGCTCGTATCGTACTCGACGATCACGTCATAGCTGTCGCCGGTCGACTGGATCTGGGCGGCGGTGTATCCGCCAAACGCTTCCTGCAGGGTCGTCCGCAGCTGTCCGTCGGTAATCCCGAAGGCTGCCGCCTTCTCCGTGTCGACGACGATATTGGCCTGCAGGGCATTGTTCTGCGCATCTGAGGCGACGTCGGTGAAACGCGGATCGGAACGCATGGCCTGCTGAATCTTGTCTGCCCAGACGTTTGTCTGATCGGCGCTCAGCGCCTGAACGACGAGCTGGTATTGGCTCGCCGTCTGACGGCCGCCGAAGCGGAGGCTCTGTTGCGGCGTGATGTAGGCCTGCAGCCCAGGAATCTTGCCGATGCTCGCCCGCAATTCCCGTAACGTCTGCTCAAGCGGTGGACGCTGATCCTTGTCCTTGAGTTCGACAAACATCGTGCCGTTGTTCAACGGACTGCGTGCGTTGCCGCCGACAATCGACATCACGTGATTGACGGCGGGATTCTGCTTCACGAGTTCCGCTGCCTGGTTCTGCAACGCTTGCATCGCCGGATAGGAGATGTCCTGGCGTGCGCGCGTCGAGATGTTGAGGCGTCCAATATCTTCGGTGGGGAAGAAGCTGGATGGCAGCGTCATGAAGAGATAGACAGTCAGGCCAACCGACGCCACGAACAGGGCGAGGACGGCTGGACGATGCTTCAGGCACCAGCCGACCGATTTTTCGTATCCTCTGAGTGTCCGCTCGAAACCGGCATCGAACCAACGGATGAAGAAGGGCGGGCGGTCGTGGCCACTGCCGAGCCTTGATGCCAGCATCGGCGTCACTGTGAGCGAGACAATCGCGGAGGCGACGATCGCGATCGCAACGACCATGCCGAACTCGTTGAAGATGCGGCCGACGACGCCGCCCATCAACAGGATCGGAATGAAGACGGCAATCAGCGACACGGACATGGAAATGATGGTGTAGCTGACTTCGCCGGCGCCTTTGATCGCCGCATCGAGAACCGGCATCCCTTCCTCGACATGCCGGAGAATGTTTTCCAGCATGACGATCGCGTCATCGACGACAAGGCCGACTGCGAGCGTCAGTCCGAGCAGCGAGATGTTGTCGATGCTGTATCCGAGCACGTACATCATGCCGAAGGTGGTAATCAGCGACAGCGGCACGGCAAGGCCCGGAATGATCGTCGCCGTCAGGTGACCGGTAAAGAGGTAGATGACCAGGACGACGAGGCCGATCGTCAGGAGCAGCGTAAACTTCACGTCCGTGATCGCGTCCTTGATCGGCTGCGCAGAGTCGTTCATGACCTTTGTCGAAACAGAGGCGGGGATTTCGGCGTGCAGACCCGGCAGCTTCGCCCTGATTGCGTCGACGACCTCGACGGTATTGGCATCGGGCTGGCGTTGAATGGCAAGAATGATGCTGCGGTTGCCGTCGTACCAGCTGCCGGTATTCTGGTTCTGAACGCTGTCCTGCACGTCGGCGACGTCGCCGAGGTGGATCGGTGCGCCGTTGGGATTGGCAATGACAAGCGTACGGAACTCGTCGGCATTGGTCCGCTGAGTGTCCGCATTGATTGTCATGCTTTGCGAGTCGTTCTGCAGGGAGCCGACGGGAACCTGGCTGTTGGCAGCGACCAGCGCCTGGTTGACGGTATCGATACCGATGCCGCGGTTGAGAAGCTTGTTGGGATCGACCTCGACCCGGACCGCGTAGGTCTGCGCACCGAATACCGAAACCTCAGCCACGCCGGGAAGTGTTGAAAGGGACGGCGAGATGATGTCCTCGGCGATCTCGTCGAGCTTGCTGCGGGGCATGGTGTCGCTTTGCACGGCAAGCAGCATGACCGGCGCATCGGCGGGGTTCGTCTTGCGATAGCTTGGCGGCGTCGTCATGTTGTCGGGCAATTGCCGCGTGGCATGCGAGATCGCTGCCTGAACATCGGCTGCTGCCGCATCGATGTTGCGATTGAGATCGAACTGCAGAACGATGCTGGTGTTGCCGAGCGAGTTCGTGGCGCTGATTTCGCTGATGCCGGGAATGGTCTGGAACTGCTTGATCAGCGGCGTGGAGACCGAAGTCGCCATCGTCTGCGGTGAGGCGCCGGTCAGCGCGGCCGAGACGTTGATCGTCGGGAAGTCGACCTGCGGCAGGGCTGCCACCGGCACGAGTTGGTAGCCGGCAAGGCCGGCAAGCACGACGCCGATGGCAAGCAGCGTCGTTGCAACAGGACGTCGGATACAGAAATTCGGTATCATTCTTCCGTGCCCGCTGTGATGATTTCGGTTTTGCCTGCGGTTTGGTCAACCGAGGCGACATTCAATGCCTTGTCGTCGAACTGTTCCTTGACCGGCTGCTGGTCGACCAGCTGCGCCTGTCCCTCGATGATGACGTGATCGCCCTCGGACAGGCCTTGCGAGACGGCGGTGAAACCACCGTTCGCGCGCGCCACGGTGACGGGTGTCACATGAGCCTTGCCGTCGCGCGCGACAATGGCGAAGAAGCCGTCGGCGCCGGGACTGACAGCAACGGTCGGGACCACGACCTGCTGTTCATTGTTGTTGAAGTGGACAACGATGTTGACCGATTGCCCGGGCCATAAAGCGCCGGACGCGTTCTCAAACTTCGCCTTCGCGAGAATTGTGCCGGACGCAGGATCGACGGTGTTGTCGTAAAAGCTGATATGGCCCTGACGTGGCTTGGCCTTGTCGGATTGAGGAACGGTGCTGACGTCCACCGGGCCTGCGGCAAGTGCAAGCTTCAACTGCCGGAGGTCGCGTTCCTGCAGGTGGAATTTCACGTAGATCGGATCGTACTTTGCGATCGTCACGATCGCGGAGCCGGCGTTCACAAAGGCGCCTGGGCTCACGGCGATATCGCCAAGGCGTCCGTCGAAGGGCGCGCGAATATCGGTATGCTCAAGCAGGACCTGATCGGCGGCAAGCGCGGCCTTATCGGCCTCCACGGTCGCGGCTGCCGTATCGCGGGCCGCCTTTGCCTGATCGTAGCTTTGCTGTGTGCCGGCCTTTGAGCTCAAAAGGTCATTGGCGCGTGCCAGCGCCGTTTCGGACTCCGCCAGGGTTGCCTGGTCGCGGACGACCATGGCGCTGTCCTTGTCGACCGTTGCCTGTGCGGTGCGGGCATCGAGTTTGGCGATCAGATCTCCCTGTTTGACGGTGGCGCCGTCCGAGGCGAGGATCTGCGTAACGATCCCCTGTTCCTGGGCCGCGATCGTGGTGTTGTCGTCCGCATCTGCCCAGCCCGAAGCTGTGACGTCCCGGGGCAAAACAGTCTTCACTGCTGCGACAGTCTTGACCAGCGTTGGTCCGCCGTTGCGGTTGCGACCCTTGCTGCCGCCCTTCTGATCACCGGATTTCTGCGATGCATCGCCCGCCGTTTGGTGGCCGCCGTCGGCGGCATCGGCCTGCGGCTGAGCGTGGGGCAAAAATTGCGAAAGATACGGGATTCGTTCCCTGTATTGCCAAGCGCCAACGCTGGCAGCAGCTATAATGCAGGCCGTGATCAAAAGTTTCTTCATATGCGAGACCGGTTTGGGCGAGTTGCGCGAAAGTCAAGGCTCTATTGAACCACGTCTATTACGGCGCAAAAAAGACACAATTGCCGAACCGACCATCACTAAGTGGTTATAATGGCTTAAATTTTTGTAATGAAAGAATGAGCTGAAATACCATTTGTTGGGCATCGTCGATCCGCCGTAGCCGACACTTTCCCAATTTCCCCTTTTCAATCAGACGGATCGCGCCGCTCCGCCGTCGCAGCGTACAAGACTGCCCGTGATGTAGCTCGCGGGCTGGCTGCAAAGAAAGGCGGCGGTTGCAGCGAACTCTTCGACCGTCCCATAGCGACCGACGGGGATTGCGGCCTCCTTGGCAGAGCGGATTTCATCGAGGCTCTTGCCGGTGCGCTTGGCGGCCGCCCCATCTACCTCGTCGGTGCGGCCGGTCAGAATGCTCCCGGGAAGCAGAAGGTTTGACGTGACCCCAAAGCGTCCGATCTCCGTTGCCAGCGTCTTGCTCCAACCGGCGAGGGCGGGGCGCAGCGTGTTCGAAAGAGCGAGGTTGGTGATCGGTTCGATGACGCCCGACGACGCGACAGTGAGAATGCGCCCCCAGCCTTGTTCCTTCATGGATGGCAACAATGCGTTGGTGAGCGCGATCACCCGCAGCACCATGGAGAAGAAATAGGTCTCCAGTTTCTCGGGCGTCATGTCCTGCGTCGTTCCTGGCGTGGGGCCACCGGTATTGTTGACCAGGATATCGATGCCACCAAGCTTTTCATGCACGGCGGCGGTCACGGTCTCGACGAAATTCTCGTCCGAGAGATCGGCCCAGATCCAATCCGCCTTGCCACTTCCTTCGGCGTTGATGGCGCGGCAGTTTGCCTCCAGCGTCTCGCCGCTGCGGCCGCAGAGAAGAACGTTCGCGCCCTCACGTGCCAAAGCCACGGCGATGCCATGCCCCAATCCGCGCGACGATGCCAGAACGAGTGCGCGCTTGCCCTTGATGCCCAGATCCATGTCAATTTCTCCATTTGTCCGTCTTTCTATACGGCGCGCCGACGGGAGACGAAAGCGGCGTCTGGCATTGTTTGTAATTTGACGTTTACGTAAGCTGCATATATTTATCTGGCGCTAGAAATGCTGTTGCGCGAATTGGGGGATTCGCTGTCGTTTCCCGGCTCGACAATAGAGCTCTGTTTTGCCAAGAGATAACCCCATCACGGGGAATGTGGCCGCGATGTCGGCCGAGCGGAGATGATGCATGACCGATACGACTGAACTGCCCGAGCGCGAAAGCATGGAATTCGACGTTGTGATCGTCGGTGGCGGCCCTGCGGGATTGTCGGCTGCGATCCGCCTGAAACAGGTCAATCCGGCACTGTCGGTCGTCGTGCTCGAGAAGGGGGCTGAGGTCGGCGCGCACATCCTGTCAGGTGCCGTCGTCGATCCCATCGGCATCGACCGTCTGCTGCCTGGCTGGCGCCAAGAGGCTGATCATCCGTTCAAGACCGAAGTGACCGACGACCACTTCCTGGTGCTCGGCCCGGCGGGCTCGGTGCGCCTGCCGAATTTCATGATGCCGCCGCTGATGAGCAACCACGGCAACTACATCGTTTCGCTTGGCAACGTCTGTCGCTGGCTCGCCACAAAGGCGGAAGAACTCGGCGTCGAGATCTATCCGGGTTTTGCCGCGACCGAGGTGCTCTACAACGACGAGGGGGCCGTCATTGGCGTGGCCACCGGCGACATGGGCATCGAGAAGAACGGCGAGCCCGGCCCGAACTACACCCGCGGCATGGCGCTAACAGGCAAGTATGTGCTGATCGGCGAGGGGGTCCGCGGTTCGCTTGCCAAGCAGTTGATCGCCAAGTTCGATCTGTCGAGGGATCGCCAGCCGCAAAAGTTCGGTATCGGCATCAAGGAACTCTGGCAGGTGAAGCCCGAGCACCACAGCCGAGGTCTCGTGCAGCACTCGTTCGGCTGGCCGCTCGGCATGAAGACCGGCGGCGGCTCCTTCCTTTACCACCTCGAAGACAATCTCGTTGCCGTCGGCTTCGTCGTCCACCTGAACTACAAGAACCCTTACCTGTATCCCTTCGAGGAGTTCCAGCGCTTCAAGACGCATCCGGCGATCCGCACGACCTTCGAGGGCGGCAAACGGCTGTCCTATGGTGCGCGTGCGATCACCGAGGGCGGCTATCAGTCTGTACCGAAGTTATCCTTCCCCGGCGGCGCCCTGATTGGCTGTTCGGCGGGCTTCGTCAACGTGCCGCGCATCAAGGGCAGCCACAACGCGGTGCTGTCGGGCATGATGGCAGCGGACCGGATTGCCGCGGCGATTGCAGCCGGTCGCGCCAATGACGAGGTGGTCGAGATCGAGAACGACTGGCGCTCAAGCGACATCGGTAAGGACCTGAAGAGGGTGCGAAACGTCAAGCCGCTGTGGTCGAAGTTCGGCACGGCAATCGGCGTGGCGCTCGGCGGTTTCGACATGTGGACGAACCAGCTCTTCGGCCTTTCGATCTTCGGTACGCTCAGGCACGGCAAGACCGATGCGGCTTCGCTGGAGCCGGCCGCCAAGCACAAGCCGATCGCCTACCCGAAGCCCGACGGCGTTCTCACCTTCGACCGTCTGTCCTCGGTGTTCCTGTCGAACACCAACCACGAGGAAGACCAGCCGGTGCATCTGCAGGTGAAGGACATGGCGCTCCAGAAGTCGTCCGAGCACGACATCTATGCCGGTCCTTCGACGCGCTACTGTCCGGCCGGCGTTTACGAATGGGTGGAGAAGGATGGGCAAGAGACCTTTGTCATCAACGCCCAGAACTGCGTCCACTGCAAGACCTGCGACATCAAGGACCCCAACCAGAACATCAACTGGGTGCCGCCGCAGGGCGGCGAGGGACCGGTCTATCCGAATATGTAAGAAGCAGTCATGAGCAACGCCTGCGCCATACGGCAGGCGCGTCTCGATGAGCTGCCGCGCCTGACTGAGATCGAGCTCGATGCCTTCGCGACGCTGGCGGAGGCGCTCGGCGTTATCAGGGAAGCGCACGCGCTGCCACACGATTTGTTGCGGGGGTCGCTCGATGCGGGCCTGCTGCTCGTTGCCGCCGATGACGGCGACTGTCCGGTCGGCTTTCTCGCGGTCGAGGAAATCGAAGGCACGCTCTATGTGATCGAACTGGATGTTTGCCCGGATTGGCAGCGCAGGGGTGTCGGGCGGCGTCTGATGTCGGCTGCAATCGAGATGGCGCAGCAGCGTCGGCTATCGGCACTGACGCTGACAACGGATCGCTACGTTCCGTTCAACGCGCCCTTCTACGCCTCCCTCGGCTTTGTGCTGCCGAGTGTCGAAGCCGTTCCGCATTTCCTGAAGAAAAAGCTGGATCACGAAATCGCGGTTGGGATGGATCCGGAACGACGGGTTGCGATGGTTCTTACGCTGAAGCGATAGCGGCATGGAACAATAGAGTGAGCCGGCGGATTGGCCGCCGGCCCGAACTGCGGAGTTGCTATCGGCGTGAGGCGATGCCGGTCGAGAGTGCTACGCCGAGCCCGGTGATAACAGCGGCGGCGATCTCGGCGATGCCGATTTCCTCCCCAAGCAATAGGCCGCCGCCGATCGTTGCCAGCACCGGCGTGATTGCCGTGAAGGCAGCTGCCTGGGTGCCGCCCAGCGCATGAACCGCAAGGCCGTAGGCGACCGTGGCAGCAAGGCCGGACAGCACGCCTTGGCTCAGTACCTGCAAGCCGACCTCACCAAGTGGTGCGCTGGCAATCGACGTACCGAAGGCGACGGCCAGACCGATGTGGATGAGAAATGACCAGATGGCGATGAGCGCGCTGGCCTGCAGAGCCGTCAGGCCGGAGCGGCGAAAGGCATGCGTGTAGCTTGCCCATAGGATCGCTCCCATCGGTAGCAGAACAAAGCTGGTCCAGGGTAGTGCCGCACCGGCGAGACTGCGGACCAGTAGGATGGCAACGCCGCCGACGATCGCGGCAAGACCGAGCACGCGCATGAAGTCCGGTCGTTCCCGGAAGACGATGACGCCGATCAGCGCAGTGGCAAGCGGCATGGACCCCCCGAGCAGAATACCGGCGGCGGATGCCGGGGTCGAGTGAATGGCCGACGTGGTCAGCTGGAAGAAAACGGCGCCAGCGCCCGCGACCATCGTGGCAAGCAGGCGGAGCGGCACGCCTTTCGGCAGCAATCCAGTCTTCAGCCAGACGGGCGCCAGAACAAGCATCGGAATACCGTAGCGGATCAGGCCGATATCGATCGTGCCAAGCTGCGTCGCCGCGCTGTGACGCGTCGCCAGGATCCACGCTGCCCAAATGAGGACGGTGACGACGGCGCCGGCATATCCGACAGATGTCGACGTGGACTTTTCATTGTTCGTGAAGGTAACGGCGCTCATCGATCTCTCCTCTCGTGATCGTCCGGATTGCTGTCCGGTTGAGAGAAGAATAAGCGGAAACGGCGAGGCATGTCCTTGCTATCTATGCCGCCAAAATACTGGTATGAGCAATTATCTGCCAATCACGCCAAAGGATTTTTTCGAACATGCCAAATCTTGATAAATTCGATCTGGCGATATTGGAATGCCTCCAGGAGGATGCCCGGGCGACCAACGTGGAGATTGCCGAAAAGGTCAATTTGTCGCCGTCCCCCTGTCTGCGGCGTATCCGCAATCTGGAAAAGACCGGCGTAATCCGCGGCTACCGCGCCGATATCGACCGCAAGGAAGTCGGTCTCGGCCTGACGGTTTTCGTCGAGCTCAAGGTCGCCCATCACAGCCGCGAGAACGCGCAGGCGCAGGAGGCGGCATTGCTCGCCATTCCCGAGGTGGTGTCGTGTTTTCTAATATCGGGAACGGCCGACTTTCTTGCGGAGGTGGTGGTCGAGGATCTCGCAGCCTATGAGCGGCTGCTGACGGACACGCTGCTGACCCTGCCGAATGTCAGCGATATCCGCTCGAACTTTGCCATTCGCAGCATGAAAACCCACGGAGCGCTGAAGCTGCCGGAACTGAAATAGAAACGGGGCCAATCGGCCCCGTCAGACCGCTGACAAACTCCTGGCTTGGTCCAGGGGTTTGTGATTCATTGGGACATGTTGAAGAAACCTGCCCCCACCCAGACGGCTCTTGAGATGGTGACGCTCGACAGTCTGGTGCCGAAGGATCACCTGCTGCGCAAGATCGACGCGGTGATCGACTTTTCCTTCATCCATGATCGTG
>NZ_JBFTQH010000052.1:0-30940 GCF_056398905.1 Rhizobium sp. 01T417
GGTACTTTCTTGCGACGCTTGGAGTTCGGCTCGAAGACGCGGCGTCGTGCGGGCGCTGCCGTGAAGAATACTTCCCATAATGCATCCTCTTCCTGACGACTCAGGTTCAATGATGCACCATCACACTCAGGGACTACACACCTAGAGCCTTTCCCGCCATGACGCAAACGTGAGAAGCGACTCTGGATTTCAACTGGACCGCTGCTGCGCCTTGCCGCATCCTCCCGAGCCTATCCGTGAGAGCGCTGGAGGAAGTGGCATGAAGCCGCGTTTTCTTGTTTTCGCAATCGCCTGCCTGATGGTCCTGGTTGCCGCGGAAGCCGCCGCCGCTCAGGAGGAACAGCGAAACGTCAGCCAGTGCCAGGCCATCGCCCAATCGATCCCGCAAGCGACCTTTGCCAGCTTCACAGGCCCGGCACCGATCATCGGTGCCGGCGCCACCGACCAATCGGTTGCGCTGACCTACATCGGGCACTCCACCTTCCTCATTGAAACGCCAGGCGGCGTAACGATCGCGACCGATTACAGCGGCTGGTACTCGCCGCCACAGGCGCCAATGGTCGTCACCATGAACCGCGCCCATTCCTCGCACTATACTCTGGTGACCGACCCGGCCATCAAATATGTACTGCATGGATGGAGCGACGTCCCGGGCGAAAAGGCCAAGATCAACCTCGTGGTCGGAGACACCTACATCCGCAACGTCACAACCGATATCAGGGGCGGCTTAGGCGCGCCGCAGCAAGATGGGAACTCGATCTTCATCTTCGAGGTTGCCGGTCTCTGCATCGGTCATCTCGGCCATCTGCATTACGAACTGACGGAGGCCCACTACACGGACATCGGCCGGCTGGATGTCGTGATGGTGCCGGTGGATGGTGGGCTGACGATGGGTTCCGACAGCATGAGCCGCGTCATCAAGCGCCTGCGCGCCTCGCTGATCCTGCCGATGCATCAGCCGCGCCCACTGCAAAGCTTCCTGTCGATGTTCGGACCCGATTTCGACATCAGCTACGCGCCGACGAACACGATCTCCGTCTCGCTGCGCACCTTGCCGAAAAAGCCGCTGATCTATGTCGCGAAGGGCATGCAGTAAAAGACCCGGACTGCACCGGGCCTATTCTTCTCAGGCGAACTGCAAGTGCTGCCTGATGCCGACATCGGGCATCTTGTCATCGTCGAGGTTGGCCTTGGCGATCTCCCAGCCGAACTTCAGCTTATTGCCTGTCGAAACCCAGATCTCGGCGTCGTCGACATGCATGGCGAGCATCGTGAGCTTCGGATCCTTCTTGCCGTCGTCATACCAGGCGGCGACGAGCGAGTTCCAATACTCGTCTACCTTTGACTGGTCGGGCCGCACCTCGATCTTGCCGGCAAGGCAGGCATGGTAGTCGTGATCCTTGCCGACCACGCAGAAATGCGCCCGAGTCCCCGGCTTGATCGCACGTACGATCGCCGCATCGGATTTCGTATAGAACCAGATCGTGTTGGTCTTCGGATCGGCGTTCGGCGCCATCGGCTGCATGTGCATGTCGGCCCCGTCCACGCCGAGCATGCCGGCATGAATGTCGTTCACCTGGTCCCAGAGCTGGCGTGCCGGGTGTTCCCGCGCCTCGTTGAAACTAGCCATAGCACTTCCTTCCATTTCGAGGGTCCGTGGGTGAAACGTCAACTTCCTGGGGTTTGTTCCGCCATTCCGGATACGCGGGCGACCGGCGCGACAGAGCCGTTTTCCCTTGAATGCGGCCAATTTCGCTCTTATAAGGCGGCCCATTCCTAACAATACGACGTGAACAGGGGTGCCATGGCTGGCCATTCACAGTTTAAAAACATCATGCATCGCAAGGGCCGTCAGGATGCCGTGCGATCGAAAATGTTCTCCAAGCTCGCACGTGAAATCACGGTTGCGGCCAAGGCCGGTCTGCCCGACCCTTCGATGAACGCCCGCCTGCGTCTGGCGATCCAGAACGCCAAGGCGCAGTCCATGCCAAAGGACAATATCGACCGCGCCATCAAGAAGGCCTCCGGTGCCGACGGCGAGAACTACGATGAAGTCCGTTATGAGGGTTACGGCCCGGGCGGCACGGCGATCATCGTCGAGGCGCTGACCGACAACCGCAACCGCACCGCCTCCAACGTCCGCTCGATCTTTACGAAGGCCGGCGGTGCACTTGGAGAAACCGGCTCGGTTTCCTTCTCTTTCGACCACGTCGGCGAGATCACCTACAAGCTGTCCGCTGGCGATGCCGACAAGATGATGGAAGCGGCGATCGAAGCCGGTGCCGACGACGTCGAGACCGACGAAGAAGGCCACTACATCACCTGCGCCTTTGAATCCCTCGGCGAAGTCGCCAAGGCCCTAGAAGGCTCGCTCGGTGAAGCCGAAACCGTCAAGGCGGTCTGGCGCGCCCAGAACAACGTGCCCGTCGACGAAGAACGTGCCCAGTCGCTGCTGAAGCTGATCGACAGCCTGGAAGACGATGACGATGTCCAGAACGTCTACTCGAATTTCGAAGTCGACGAAGAGGTTCTGGCCAAGCTTTCGGCCTGAGACCTGCAAGGAAGCATCATGTTATCGCGCCGGCCGGATTCTTCCCGCCGGCGCTTTCGTTTCAAGGACGCTCTTCCTCGGGCGCCAAGCCGGCCTGCGCTATAAAATTCTTGCGGAATGCGGCAAGATCTTCGGCGCTGGCATCGGTTATCGCCCAGAACACCAGTCCGCCGCTCGACCATCGACTAATATTGTATCCCTCGCGTTCCGCGCTGCCCGGTGCCGTCGACGTACCCGGCCATATAAAGAGATTAATCACGTGTCCGCGGAGCCGATAGATCAGAGCCGCGACGACCCGTCCGCCAACGTAGTCGACCCTGCCCCCGATCAGGGGAAACCCCTGGGCCGCGAGATCGACGACTGGCGGAGAGAAGTCGATCTTGCCGTTGAACCAGGGCTTGACGGTGTGTCGATCCGAGGTCTGCACATCAGCCAGGTGATCGGCAAGCAGCGAGCGGACATGGCTGGCGACGATCTGATCTTGGATATCTATCCCACGCGGCAGATTGACGAACAGGAAGAGACTTGCGGCCAGCGCAGCAAGCGACGGCACAAGGCTCCATTGCCGGATGAACGCGAAGATCCGCGGCCAGATGCCGTTTTCGGCCGCAGCCGCCTTCTCCGGATCCACGGTGGCGGCAGTCTCGAGGGACAGGCTACTTAGGACCCGAGAACGCACTTCTTCCGGCGCGCGCCATTTGACCCCGTTTCCACCGATGACCTTCCGCATGGCAGTCACCCTTGCCAGCGCGGCGCTGCAGGAGGCGCAACCGGCAAGATGCGCCTCGAATTGCGCCGAATGGACCGAATCGAGCTCACCGTCGACGAAACCGTGCAGCATGTCGCTCCATTCGGGACAGGCTCTATGGCTTTCATCGCTCATGGCGCCACCCCGCTCTTTTCCAGGGCCAGCCAGGCTTTGCCGAACTCCTCCCGTGCCCGCGCGAGCCTGGACATGACGGTGCCGATCGGCGCGTCGATGATTTCGGCGATCTGCCGATAGGACAGGCTCTCGAGTTCCCGCAGCACCAGCACCTCCCGCATCGGGTCGGAAAGATCGCCGATGACCCGCCGTACGCGCTCGGACTCGCTCTTGCGGATCACGGACGCTTCCGGCGTGTCGTCGTCGGACGCGATCTGGCAAGTCGCGATATCCGCTTCACCGGTCGAGACGTCCTCGGCCATCGGCACTTCGAAATGCGCCTTCCGGCGGCCGTCGAGTAGCCAGGCGCGGTAGCAATTTCTGACGATCGAAAACATCCAGGCGCGCGGATCGCCGCCGCGATAGCCTTCGAAGCTCCGATAGGCGCGCAGGAAGGCTTCCTGGACGATATCTCCAGCAGCATCGGGATCGCGACTGAGGAAGCGGGCGAAATTGTAGGCGTCGTCCAGCTGCGGAAGGATGGCCTTCTGGAAGCGTTGCATCGTTTCGGCCGATGCGGCAGGCGTCCTCATCGTGGCCGCTTGCGGGTCGAGCAGCGGCCGCGTCATCGCCAACGACATGCCGATCATGGCGGTGAGGGCTTTCAGAAGGCGAGCCGCCATCCGCCCAGTACCGGCAATCGCCCGATCGGCACCTAATGGCGTGCGCTGGCATTCGAATGAAAGGAAATCCGCGATCTCAGCCTCTGTCATCGTCTTCCCCGGGTTCGGCCGACCGCATCGGATCGCCCTTATGCCTTCCGCAAGATAGATCGCCCTGACCGTCATTTTATTCCGTCCCGGCGCGATTTTTTTCGAGGAAAAGCGTTCACGGGAAGGGTTCTGGATGCCGTCGCGAAAAATCTCTCATCGGTTTCATCGGCTTAGGAAGATTGCCCGGCATGCCGGGAATAACTGCCGGCCGGCCTCGATCTTGTCTGGCAGCGGCGGCACCCATTGTCGTGTTGCCGCTGCATCATAGCACCCGACAAGAGGAGACTTGCGATGTTCACCATGACACGCCGTACCGTTCTCGGCACCGCCGCCGCAGGCGCCGCCTTCGGCCTTGCCTCGAAACTGGAATTCGTTTCACCGGTCTTTGCCGAAACGCCCGACGAGCCGAGCGTCGGCTTCTACAGATATAGGGTCGGATCGGTCGAGGTCACCGCCATCTATGACGGTATCTGGCGAAAGCCGCACGACCCAGGCTTCATCAAGAACGCCTCAATCGAAGACACCAAGGAGGCGCTTGCCAAGGCCGGCCTGCCGACCGGTTTCATGCCGATCCCCCTCACCGTCGTCGTCCTCAAGATGGGCGACCGGCTGATCATGATGGATGCCGGATCGGGCGTCGGCCAGTGGCAGGCGAATGCGACACACCTACCCGCCAACATGGCGGCGGCGGGCATCGACTACAGGAAGATCAACACGGTCATGCTCTCACATTTCCATCCGGACCACGTCTGGGGCCTGATGGACAAGGGCACCAATGCGGCCGTCTTTCCCGATGCCGAACTGATCGTCAACGCAGCCGAGTATAGCTGGTGGACGGAGTCTGGCCGAGTCGAAAAGCTGGCGGAAAGCCGTAAGGCCGCCGGCCAGCGCATCGCCAATGTTTTCCCGAAATGGCAGAACTGGAAACTCGTCGAAGACGGCGCCGAGGTAGCGCCCGGCATCCGCATGATATCAGCGCCGGGACATACGCCCGGCCACTCCGTCTATCTCGTCGACGGCGGAAACGAACAGCTGATGGTGTCGGCCGACATCATGTACGTGCCGGCCTTGCTCGCCCCGCATCCGGAATGGCAGGGCGCCTACGACCAGGACGGGCCGATGGCGATCGAGACGCGCCGCAAGCTGATCGACCGCGTCATCGCAGACAAGATCGCGATCTGCGGCTCGCATTTTCCGTTCCCGGGCTCCGGCACCTTCGTCAAGGACGGCAACGTCTACGGTTTCACCCCCAAGTTCCAGGCATGAGAAACTGAAGGAGAAACGATCATGAAGAGACATGTTCTGGCAGGCACGATCGCCTTGATCGCGGCAACCGCTGCCCTTCCCGCGATCCAAGCCGTTCCGGCCTTCGCCATCGACAATATCGAATCCACCAATGCGCCAGATTTGACGTCGGTGCGCGCCAAGATCGCTGCCGGGGATTATCAGGGGGCGCGGGACGAGCTTCGCGGCCTTGCCGAGGATACGCAGCAGGCAGACGTCTACAATCTGCTTGGCTTTACCCTGCGCAAGACCGGAGACTACCGGACCTCGCTGACCTATTACACCAAGGCGCTGGAGCTCGAGCCCGACCACAAGGCCGCCCGCGAATATCTGGGCGAACTCTACGTCGAGACCGGCGACATGGCCAAGGCGAACGACCAGCTCGCACGACTGACGATGCTTTGCCCGAACGGCTGCGAGGAGCGTGACGATCTTGCCAAGGCGATCGCTCAGAAGACGGTGCGGCAGACAGGCAACTGACATCCGGAACATCAGGCGAAGAGGAGCCTTAGGCCTGCGGGCCGGCCATGGAAGACATGACCGGCCTTTCGTTTTGGCCATCCATTCACATCAGGCGATCGATCGGTCACACGTTCGTTACCCCCAGCCCGCCATTAAGGTCTCGGTAACCCTCGCCGACTTGAATGCGCCGCGTTCGCTCCAGCCGGTCTGTTCCAAGACCAGCGTCTCTCACACTTTCGGCGGGGAAAATGCCCATGAAAAGAATAGCTCTCGTACTCTCCTTCACTCTTGCCGGTGCAATTGCCGCCCATGCGCAGCCGACAATGGTCAAGCAGTTCGAGGACTGGGGCGTCTATTCCTACAGCAAGGGCGGCGAGAGGGTGTGCTATTTGCTGACAGTGCCGACAAGCAAGCAACCGGCAAGCGTCGATCATGGCAGCAATTACTTCGTGATCGGTCGGGCGCCGGGCGCCGGATATGAGCCGCAAGCGATCATGGGCTACGAACTGAAGCCTGGCTCCCGGGCCAAGATCGCAATCGGCGACAAGACGTTTACGATGTTCACCAGGGGCAAGTCCGCCTGGGTGCTTGAAGAATCGCGCGAGCATGACGTCATCAGCGCCATGCGCTCCGGTAGCGACATGACGGTCGAAGCGGTCTCCCAGCGCGGCACGGCGACCACCTATACTTATTCGCTGAACGGGGTGACCGCTGCCCTGAAGCGCATGGCATCCTGCAACTAGGCCATGGCACGCCGTCGATACCGTGCAGCACACCGGCTGGGCGTGCTGCTTGCTCGGCATCGTGCTCTCCAGCCAAATGACATCCGCCGATGGCATCTCCGGCTGCATGCATCGCGCGCTGCTATCCAGCCACCGCACTGCGCTGATCGGCCCCTGGATGGCCTCGCCGGCGAATGCCGTTGCAAAGCTCGCGGCGCGCGTCCGGGTCGCCGTCCGCTCATGTGATGGTACATGATGCAATGTCGAGGTGACCGGCCATGACGTCGGCGGGTTCGTTCGCCAGTCCGCCCTATCGGGCGTCTATCCGAACGAGAAGATCATGCAGCCCTGCAACGGCCGACTCAGGGACCGGCCCCGCCGAGGAAGGCAAGCCGGGTGAAGATCGTGTAGTGCGACTCCGACGCCATCATCGCCACGAAGACGAGGACGAGCAGCGGCGGCAGCAATATCGCGTAGACGAGCGCCAGCCGTTCCCAGGCCATGTGCATGAAAATGGCAACGATCAGTCCGGCCTTTAGCATCATGAACACGATGATGAGCGTCCACCGGGGATAGCCCTGGATACCGAGATAATCGACGAGATAGGAGAAGGTGCTGAGGACGAACAGCAATCCCCAGACGACGAGGTAGAGCCTGATCGGATGCTGTTGGCCGGAGTGTGCTTGTGCCTGTGCCATGGATGCGACCTCACCACAGATAGAAGAAGGCAAAGATGAAGACCCAGACGAGGTCGACGAAGTGCCAATACAGGCCCATGATCTCGACGTTCTCATAGCTGCCCCTGCGGCTTGTGAAGAAGCCGCGCTGGCCCGTATCGAAGTCCCCGCGCCATACCTTGCGCGCGGTAACCAGCAGGAAGATTACGCCGAAGGTCACGTGCGTCCCGTGAAAACCGGTGATCATGAAGAAGGATGATCCGAACTGTGCCGCGCCCCACGGGTTTTCCCAGGGGCGCACGCCTTCGGTGATGAGCTTCGTCCATTCGAAAGCCTGCATTCCGACAAAGGTCGCGCCGAGCGCGGCGGTCAGAAGCAGCAAAGCGGCCGTTTTCCCGCGCTCGCGGCGATAACCGAAATTGACAGCCATGGCCATCGTGCCACTGCTGCTGATCAGGATGAAGGTCATGATCGCGATGAGGATCAGCGGGACCTCCTGGCCGCCGATATTGAGCGCGAAGACCTCGCTCGGATTAGGCCACGGAACCGGCGTCGACATCCGCGCGGTCATATAGGCCAGCAGGAAGCAGCCGAAGATAAAAGTATCGCTGAGGAGAAAGATCCACATCATGGCCTTGCCCCAGGAGACGTTCTTGAACGCCCGCTGGTCCGAGGCAAAGTCGGCCGCCACGCCGCGCAGGCCGGCGGGCGGCCCCATGGCGACGTCGTCGGTTTGCATTCGGGTCAGTTCGGCCATCTTCCACCCCTTAAGAAACGAGTTGGCGGCAGAGATCGACGAAGTCGTTTGCCCAGCCGGTAAAAAGCGCGAAGAGAAGCAGCCACACGACGAGCATGAAGTGCCAGTAGGTGGCGCAGAGCTCGACACCGAGGCGCAGCCTGGCGGAAGCGGCGGTGCCGCCTGCGAGCAAGCGCAATCTGGTTCGCGCAAGCACTGCCAGCCCACCGAGGATATGCAGGCCATGCAATCCCGTCAGCATGTAGAAGAAACTGTTTGCCGGGTTATCGGAAAGGACATATCCGGCCGCGACCAGCTGCAGCCAGGCGACGACCTGCCCGGCAAGAAAGAGCACTGCGGTCGCCAGCGCTATATCAAGCGCAAGCCGCAGGCCGTCACCGGCGCCCCGGCGCGCTTCAACCACCGCCCATTGCAGAGCCGCGCAACTGGCGATCAAGACAGCGCTATTCGCCCAAAGAAGCCGAGGAACGGGCATTGCCCACCAATCCGCACCGCTCATTCGCGAAAGATAAGCACTGGCCAACAGGGAAAAGAGCGCGCCGACCACCGCGAGGAAAATGCCGAGGCCGATCTTGGCGGTCGGGATCGGCGGCTTCGCCGGTCCCGCGATATCATCAAGCGTGCCGACCTCCATCCATGGCTTCGACATCATCCTCTGCCCGGACAGCCACCAGATGACGATTGCGGCTATTCCCGCGAGAAAGACAAGAACCACACTCATGTGTGCGCCCTCGACACTCCGGCCATAGGCGGCTGGTTCTGGGGTATGAAGTCTTCGGGAGCGCCGGGTACACTGTAGTCGTAGGCCCAGCGATAGACGATCGGAAGCTCCTTGCCCCAGTTGCCATGGGCGGGCGGCGTCTGAGGAGTCTGCCACTCGAGCGTCGTCGCTCGCCACGGATTGCCACCGGCCTCGCGACCGCGGAACAGACTCCAAATGATATTGAACAGGAACACCATCTGCGCCGCCCCGACGACAAGCGCCGCGACCGAAATGAACATGTTCAGGTCATGCACCGAAGGCGGAATGAAAACCGTGTCGCCAAGCTCGAAATAGCGCCTCGGCACGCCCACCAGGCCTACATAATGCATGGGGAAGAAGATCGCATAGGCGCCGATGAAGGTAACCCAGAAATGGATCCGACCGAGAACCTCGTCGAGCATCCGCCCGGTAATCTTCGGATACCAGTGATAGATTGCGCCGAAGACCACCATGATGGGCGCGACGCCCATCACCATGTGGAAATGCGCTACCACGAACATCGTATCGGACAGTGGCACGTCCACCACGACGTTGCCGAGGAACAGTCCGGTCAGCCCGCCATTGACGAAGGTCACGATGAAACCGATGGCAAACAGCATCGGCAGCGTCAGGTGGATATCACCCCGCCACAGCGTCAGCACCCAATTGTAGACCTTGATCGCGGTCGGCACGGCGATGATCAACGTTGTCGTGGCGAAGAAGAACCCGAAATTCGGGTTCATGCCGCTGACATACATGTGATGCGCCCATACGATGAAGCTCAGCGCCCCGATAATCACGATCGCCCAGACCATCATGCGGTAGCCGAAGATGTTCTTGCGCGCATGCGTGCTGATAAGATCGGAGACGATGCCGAATGCCGGAAGCGCGACGATGTAGACTTCCGGATGCCCAAAGAACCAGAAGAGGTGCTGGAACAGGATCGGGCTACCGCCATCGGATTTCAGCTGCTCTCCCATTTCGACAATCGCAGGCATGAAGAAGCTGGTGCCGAGCAGCCGGTCAAACAGCATCATGACGGCGGCGACGAAGAGCGCCGGGAAAGCCAGCAACGCCATGACGGTTGCTGTGAAAATGCCCCATACTGTCAATGGCATCCGCATCAGCGTCATGCCGCGCGCCCGCCCTTGCAGCACGGTGACGACATAGTTCAAGCCACCCATCGTGAAGCCGATGATGAAGATGATGAGGGACGAGAGCATCAGGATGATACCCCAGTCGCGCCCGCCTGGCGTACCTGACGTCAGTGCCTGCGGCGGGTAAAGCGTCCAGCCGGCCCCCGTCGGTCCGCCAGGGGCGAAGAAGCCCGCAACAAGCACGATCACGGCCAGCAGATAAAGCCAGTAGCTCAGCATGTTCGCATAGGGGAACACCATATCGCGGGCGCCGACCATCAACGGAATCAGGTAATTGCCGAAGCCGCCGAGGAAAAGCGCGGTCAGGAGATAGATCACCATGATCATCCCGTGCATGGTGATGAACTGGTAATAATGATCCGCATCGATGAAGGAAAAATAGCCGGGAAAACCGAGCTGTAGGCGGATCAGCCACGACAGCACCAGCGCCACCAGACCGATCGAAAAGGCCGTCACCGAATACTGAATGGCAATGACCTTGGCATCCTGACTGAAGACGTATTTCGTCCACCAGCTCGTCGGATGATAGAGCTCAACATCCGCCACCTCGGCGGGTGGGATAACATCGCCGGCACTGGTTGGAATATCAACCATCGCATGCCTTCCTTCCTCCTCCCGTTACGGCCGCTCCCCCGGCCGCAACGCCGGCCTACTTGGCCGGTTCAACCGCTGCCATCAGCTGCGAAAACGTCTGCTGCTGCGCGAGCCACGCCTGGTAGGCGTCCGGCTCGTCGACGACGACAGTCCCTCGCATCTGCGGATGTCCGACGCCACAAAGCTCCGCGCACAGCACTTCGAAGGTGCCCGTCCGCGTCGGCGTGAACCAAAAATAGGTGACCGAACCGGGGATCATGTCCATCTTCGCCCGGAACTCGGGAACGTAGAAATCATGCAGCACATCGATCGAGCGCAGGTGTACGCGGACCGACTTGCCGATCGGCAAGTGCAGTTCGGCGCCTGAGATGATGATGTCGTCGAGGCCAGCCGGATCGTTCCTGATCACGCCGAGCGGATTGTCGGCGGTCACCGCTCGATTGTCTGCCCTGCCGAGCTTGCCATCGGCGCCCGGCAACCGGAAATTCCACAGCCACTGCTGCCCTACGACTTCGATTTCGCCAGCATCCGGCGGCACCGTCACGAACTGGTTCCAGACGACGAGACCAGGCGCCAGCATCGCTGCCACACCAAGGGCCGTGCTGCCGGCAAGCCACCATTCCAGACGCTTGTTCTCGGGCTCGTAGGCGGCCCGATTGCCCGGCCGATGGCGGAAACGAAAGATGCAGTAGGCCATGAAGGAGATCACCGCGACGAAGACGATGCCGGTGATCCAGAATGTAATGATGATGGTATTGTCGATGTAGTTCCAGTTCGAAGCGATCGGAGTCCACCACCACGGGCTGAGCAGGTGGAAAACCACCGACCCGATGACGATCAGACCGAGAACCAGCACGACAACCATGCGTTCCTCCCAATGCCCGGCCGGCTGTGGAAATTACCCGCAATCCGCTGGCACTTGCGTTAGGACTATCTCATAAACAAAACATCACGGCAATGGCGCGAAATGACGCCAACGAGCCGTCTGCCTCTACATCAATAAGCTGATTTCATTTCGAGAATTGCTTGAGATAAGCTAGCAGATTGGTGATATCGCCGTCGTCCTTCAGCCCGACGAACACCATCTTCGTACCCTTAACCTTCAACTTTGGGTCGTGAAGATAATCGCGCAGAGTCGCTTCGTCCCAGACCAACCCGGCTGTGCCCGCCGCCTTCATCGCCGCTGAATAGGCAAAATCCGGATGCGTCCCGGCTGTTCGGCCGAACAGGTGGTTCAGCGACGGCCCGACCTTGTTCTTGTCGGTGTCGGCAATATGACAGACCGCGCACTTCTTAAAGACCGTTTCCCCGGCCGCCACGTCGCCCTCTTGGGCGATTGCAGACGAGGCGGAAAGACAGATCAGTGAAATCAAAGCAGCAAGACCGTGGTAACGCATAGCAATCCTCATCCTCCAAAGGTTGCTCGAAACCGGCCGCGCGCGCGATTTGCGGCGTGCGCCGTCCATCACACTTGCGTCGCCACAACGCTGTGCAAACGACATGTGTGATCAAGCAAAGCTATGGTCCGGCTGCGTTAAGTCAATTCGCACAAATGGCTGTAGGCCACGAAGCGCCCGCGATGCGCGGCATTAGGCCGCAGCGCGAAGGAAGTTTCCAAGCCCGGCGAAAAGCTCGACCGATTTCAATCTCGCCTCGATATCGTGGATCGGCATGGAGATGATCACTTCATCCGCCTGCGTCTCGGCAAGGAATTCGGTGAGCTTTGCCTCCGCGGTCTTCGGCGACCCGACGACGGCATAGCGCAGCGTGTGCTCGACCGTCAGCTTCTCCATCGGGGACCAGAAGCTCCCCATATCGGCGACCGGCCGCGGAAACTGGCCACGCACATTGCGGCGCAGATTGACGAACTGCTGCTGGGCCGAGGTGAAATGGTATTGCGCCTCCTCATCCGTTGCGGCAACGGACCCCATGACACCAACCATGACATAGGGCTTGTCGAGCATGGCGGAAGGTGTGAAGCGGCTGCGATAGATGTCAATGGCATCAAGCAGCGAGTCCGGCGCAAAATGCGAGGCGAAGGCATAAGGCAGCCCCAACATCGCGGCGAGCTGCGCGCTGTAGAGGCTGGAACCCAGAAGCCAGATCGGAACGTTGGAATTCATGCCGGGAACCGCAAGGATCGCCTGGTTCTCGATCGGCGTGCCCAGCAACTGCTGCAATTCGACCACGTCGTTCGGAAAGCTCTGGGCCCCCGCATCGAGATTGCGCCGCAGGGCCTGGGCGGTCCGCATGTCGGTGCCGGGCGCACGCCCCAGGCCGAGATCGACGCGGCCCGGAAACAGCGCTTCCAGCGTTCCGAATTGCTCTGCAATGACAAGCGGCGAGTGGTTCGGCAGCATGATGCCGCCCGAGCCGATGCGGATCCGCTTGGTTGCCGCGCCGACGTGGCCGATCACGACCGCCGTAGCCGCGCTGGCAATACCCGGCATGCCGTGATGTTCCGCAAGCCAGAAGCGGTTGTACCCGAACCCTTCGGCCTTCTGCGCCATGCGCGCCGAACTCTCGAGCGACTGGCGGATCGTCCCGCCTTCTGGAACAGGAGAGAGATCGAGAATGGAGAAGGGAACCATGACGAAGCCTGTCGGTAATTGGAAGGACAGGTCTATGTAGGTGGCCGCTCGGCCCATTCCAAACGAGCGGGAAAGAAAAAGGGCCGGTCTCCCGGGCCGGTCTCCCGGCCCTCGTTCATCTGCCGATCACGGTTCAAGCCCGACGTCGCAGCAGGTGTACCTCGGCGCCCTGGTGATGTTCCGCCTGCGCCAGCGTGAAATTCGCCAGCTGCCGGTCCATTTCGACCGCTTCGGTCGCGAGCCGATGGATCGCAGCCGTCGTTTCCTCGACCATGGCGGCATTCTGCTGCGTCATCGCATCAAGCTCTGAGACCGCGGAGTTGATTTGACGCAGGGTGTCGGCTTCCTCGCGCGTCGTTTCCATGATCTCGCTGATCTGGCCGTTGATTGCCTCCACATGGCTGCCGATCCCCGTCAGCGCGTCGCCGGCACGCTCGACGAGCGACACGCCCATCTCCACTTCATGCGTGGACTTCTGCAAGAGGCTTGATATTTCCTTTGCGGCACTCGATGAACGCTGTGCCAGTTCGCGCACTTCCATGGCGACCACGGCGAAGCCCTTACCGGACTCGCCTGCCCGTGCAGCCTCGACGCCGGCATTGAGCGCCAGCAGGTTGGTCTGGAAGGCGATCGCATCGATAACGGCGATGATCGAATTGATCTGGCGCGACGACGCCTGGATCGCCTCCATCGCGGCAATTGTCTCGCGCATGATCTGGCTGGAGCCGGTCGTCTCCCGCTTGGCGTCGCGGGCGATGCGTTCGGCCTGCTCCGCACGCTCGATCTGAACGCGGACCGACTGGGTGATCGCATCGATCGCATTCGCGGTCTCGGTGATAGAGGCGGCCTGCCGCTCGGTCCGACCGGCAAGCTCATCGGCACCGGTGCGCATTTCCTCGGAACCCGAACGCACGGCCATGGAGTTGCCGCCGATCGCCGTCATCGTTTCGCTGAGGGTAGCCAGCGCCTCGTTGAAGTTGACCCGGAGGCCTTCGAGTTCGTTCGGGAAGCGGGTCTCGATCTGATGGGCAAGATCGCCGTTGGCAAGGTGATGCAGGCCCTCGTCGATCGCCTGGACGACTTCCTGCAGGGTCCGTGCTTCCGCCTCGCGCTCAGCCATGTGCTGCTGGCGATCCCGCTCCGCGCGAGCCCGCGTTTCGTTGCTGGCAGCTTCCAGGTCGCGGCTCTCGACAAGCGACTGCTTGAACCGCGCCAATGCCTTGGCCATCGTGCCGATTTCGTCGCCGCGGTTCTGGCTGCCGATCTCGACTTCGAGGTTGCCGTCGGCGACGTCACGCGTGACGTCCGCGAGCCGGGCAAGCGGCGAGAACAGCAGCTTGGTGATGGCCCAGGTTGCCACGGCCATGATGATCAGAACACCAAACGCAATCATCGTCAGGAGCGTGGCGATCTCCAGCGAGCCAGCATTGAGTTCGCTGATGCGGACGCTTTCCACGACGAGGAAGCGGGAGCCCTGATAATCGATGCCGCGAACATAGGCTCGTGCCGAGCCATCGGCGCGATCGAAGTCGTCGACCGTCATGCCCTTGGCCGACAGCGCGTCCTTCGCGAAGGTGAAAGGCGTGGTATCGAGCGTTGCCAGCTGGCCGGACGAGTTTACGCCGATCGCCGATCCGTCATCCGAGATGATAGCGGCTTGCGCCGTGCTACCGGACACGATGCCCTTGGCGAGAATGCTGGTGATGATGTTGTCGCGGACCTTGAAGAGCATCACGCCCTTCGCCGCGCCGAGCTTGACGATCGGCACGGCATAGAAGATTGCCGACTTGCCGTTCGCCGCGTCGACGCGAAGACCGGAAAAGCCGGTGGGGGCGGAATCGTCAGTCGCCTTTGCGGTGTTGGCGATCGCCTTGGCGAAGGCAAGGCCGGCGCCGGTCGCCTTCCATGCATCGGTCTTCAGGTTCTCCGCGAAATCGTCGTTCTTCTTGTAGGAGTAGAGGACGTTGCCATCGAGATCGGCGATCAGCAGGTCGCTGAAGGCGGTATTCTCCAGGTCGCGGGCCACTTCACCCTGCGTCGTTTCATGGTTGGAGTAGTAGAAGCCGCTTGGTGCCTGCGGCTTCACCAGTTTTTCGCGCTGGTCGGCCGGGTTCGGATTGTTGGTGATGAACACCTTCTTCAATTCGGCGCGCGCATCACCCGACGTCTTCTCGATTGTCTTCCAACCGCTCTTCAGGCTTGTAATCGACATCTGCAACGCTTCGATGCGCGCAATCGAGTTCGCCTGGTTTTCCAACTGCTCAAGCTGATCCTGCAGCATGTCGCCGCGGAAGATCAGGACGCTCTCCTTCGCCTTGAGTGCCTGCTCACCGGAAATGCGGCTGCTGGCGAAGTAAGCAAGCACGTTGATGACCGCAATCGACAGTGCGGTCAGCAGTATAAATGTCGCGATGACCTTGAAGGACAGGGATTTAAATCTCTGAACCATGAACGATGAACCCTTCCGGAACGGCTCATACCGGCAGAGCGTGGAACATCCTGCCGGCTGACCTGAAAACAGAAAACGGGAACCTTGCCTTCCTGAGAAGGGAGTTCCTCTGACATTTTGTGGATCAAAAGTCGGCTATGGAGCTTAAATTGCCGTAAACAGCGCGTGGCAAAAACAAGGAATGTTTTTGTTTTGTTCACATATCGATGGCAGTTATTTGGCGAGTGCAATAGGGTGAAGCATGCAAAATACGATTCGCATCATCGGCGTTGATCCGGGCCTGCGCCGCACGGGCTGGGGAATTATCGACACGCTCGGCAATTCCTTGCGCTTCGTCGCGTCCGGTACGGTCACCTCGGACGGCGACCTGGACCTGGCCTCGCGCCTTTGCCAGCTGCACGATGGCCTGGCGGAAGTCGTGCACAGCTATCAGCCTGATGAGGCTGCCGTCGAACAAACCTTCGTCAACAAGGACGCCGTTGCAACGCTGAAACTCGGGCAGGCACGCGGCATTGCCATGCTGGTCCCTGCCCGCGCCGGTTTGCCCGTCGCCGAATATGCGCCAAACGCTGTCAAGAAGGCGGTCATCGGTGTCGGCCACGGCGAGAAGCAGCAGATCCACATGATGCTGAAAATCCTGATGCCCAAGGTCGAATTCAAGGGCAACGACGCGGCTGATGCGCTGGCCATCGCCATCTGCCACGCTCATAACCGCGGCAGCAGCCGCATGCGGCAGGCGGCGCTTGCCGGCTAATCTTCACTGAAAACCCACCGAACGGACCATTTGCATGATCGGCAAGCTCAAAGGCACCATCGATGAAATCGGCGATGACTACGTCCTCGTCGATGTCCACGGCGTCTGCTACGTCGCCTTCTGCTCGGCGCGCACGCTCTCCCGCCTCGGCTCGGTGGGCGAGGCCTGTGTGCTTTTCATCGAGACCTATGTTCGCGAAGACCAGCTGAAGCTCTTCGGCTTCATGACCGCGCTCGAGAGAGAGTGGTTCATTCTCCTGCAGAGCGTACAGGGCGTTGGTGCAAAGGTGGCGCTCGCCGTCCTTTCGACCCTGCCTCCAAGCGAACTGGCGAACGCCATCGCGCTGCAGGATCGCACGGCAGTCGCCCGCGCTCAGGGCGTTGGTCCCAAGGTTGCCGTGCGCATCGTCACCGAACTGAAGAACAAGGCGCCGGCCTTCGCCGGAGAAGCGTCGGCCACCATCGGCCTCAAGCAGGAGCTCGGTGAAGGTGTTGCCGCTGCCCCTGTCGCCGACGCGGTATCCGCGCTGACGAACCTCGGCTATTCCCGCGACCAGGCTGCCAATGCCGTTGCCGCCGCAATGAAGACCGCCGGTGAAGGCGCCGACAGCGCCAAGCTCATCCGCCTTGGGTTGAAGGAACTGGCTCGCTGATCCAATTGCCCGAGCGGGTGCCAAAAGCGTTCGGCTTGGTGTATTGGTCACGAGCGTTTGAAGATTGGGAAATGCCAGCATGAGTGAAGCCGCGCGCCTGATATCGGCCGAGAAACGAGGCGAAGACCTGGATGTGACGCTGCGGCCGCAGTCGCTGGACGAGTTCACCGGACAGGCGGAAGCGCGCGCAAACCTGAAGGTGTTCATCGAGGCGGCGAAGAACCGTGGTGAGGCGCTGGATCACGTCCTTTTCGTTGGCCCGCCCGGCCTCGGCAAGACGACGCTCGCGCAGATCATGGCGAAGGAACTCGGCGTCAATTTCCGCTCGACGTCCGGTCCGGTTATTGCCAAGGCGGGCGATCTCGCCGCTCTACTGACCAATCTCGAAGAGCGCGACGTGCTCTTCATCGACGAAATTCACCGGCTCAACCCGGCCGTCGAGGAAATCCTCTACCCCGCGATGGAGGATTTCCAGCTCGACCTCATCATCGGCGAGGGACCAGCCGCGCGCTCTGTCAAGATCGACCTGTCGAAATTCACCCTAGTTGCAGCAACGACCCGCCTTGGCCTTTTGACCACGCCGCTTCGCGACCGTTTCGGCATTCCCGTGCGCCTGAGCTTCTATACCGTCGAGGAATTGGAGCTGATCGTTCGACGCGGCGCACGCCTGATGAACCTGCCCATGACCGACGAGGGTGCACGGGAAATCGCCCGGCGCGCTCGTGGAACGCCCCGTATTGCCGGTCGCCTGCTGCGGCGCGTGCGCGATTTCGCGGAAGTGGCGAAGGCTGAAGCCGTCACCCGCGAGATTGCCGATGAGGCGCTGACCCGGCTGCTCGTCGACAACATGGGCCTCGACCAGCTCGACAAGCGCTACCTCAACATGATCGCGGTCAATTTCGGCGGCGGCCCCGTCGGCATCGAAACCATCGCCGCAGGGCTTTCCGAACCACGCGACGCGATCGAGGACATCATCGAGCCCTACATGATTCAGCAGGGTTTCATTCAGCGCACCCCACGCGGCCGCGTCCTGACCGCGACGGCCTGGAAGCACCTCGGCATGCAGCCCCCAAAGGATCTGGAAGCGGCACAGTTTCGCTTGTTCCAGGAGGACGACTGACGCTTGCGGGTTGCCCGTCAAGAAACGGAGTTACCGATGCCGACTTTCGACCCATGCAGGACCACACGGAAGCTTGCCTATAACAATGCGCTTGCGAACCATCGCCTGCATGAAGCCTGCAGCACGTTGAAGCCGGGAGAGTTCGAGGCGGCACGCGTAAGCTTCTTTCCGTCGATCAAGGCGACGCTCAACCATATTCTGACGGTCGACTGGTTTTACGTTGATGCGCTCGAAGGCGGCACGCTTGGGCCTACCGCCTGGGATGTCGAGGAGCCATTCGACGACATCGCGGCGCTTGCCGCAGAGCAGGCCAAAGTCGATCGTCGGCTAGTCGCGCTTTGCGAGCCGGCAACGCCGGAAAAGCTGGCGTCGACGACCGAGATCCATCGTGCGGGGCGCATTCAGCGCGAGCGGATGGAAGACGTTTTAAACCACCTGTTCCAACACCAGACGCATCATCGCGGCCAGGTTCATGCGATGTTGGCAGGAACGAGCGTACATCCACCGCAGCTCGATGAATTCATCGTTGCCGATGATGGTCGCTTCCGGAGCGGCGATATCGCCGCTCTCGGCTGGAGTGAAGAGCAGTTGATGCGCTAGCCTGGGCGGCGCGACGCAGCCTAGTCCTGAAGCCGCGCCTTCAGCCCGTCGATGATCGTCTTGCTCAAGAGCTCATAGTTCTCATCGAAGTGGTGATCGCCGGCAAGGGCAATCACATCGGCACCGCTGTCCTTGAGATCAGGGCAGGCCACCTCGTCGTCATCTTCCTTTCCGTAGATGCACTGGACGATCTTGGGGTCGACCTTCTTCAGGTCATCAACCGGATCGCCGCCCGCACCTTCCGTCTTCTGGCCGAGCCAGCCCATGACGGAGATCTGGTAATCGACCTCATGCGACAGGGACAGGAGCGACATCTGCGCGACGGTTGCCTTGGCGGCCGGCTTCAGGCGCGTAAACGCGGCAGGCACGACATCGGCGCCGAAGGAATAGCCGATCAGCAGAACGTGCTTCACCTTCCACTGCTTGCGATAAAGCTCGATAATCTTGCCGAGATCGTCCGCCGTCTGCTGCGGCTGGCGCTCCGACCAGAAGTAATGCAGCGAGTCGATGCCGACGACCGGCACACCCTGCTTCTGCAGCGCCGCACCAACCTCCTTGTCGATATCGCGCCACCCGCCATCACCGGAGTAGATGACCGCCATCGTGTCGAAAGCCGGCTTGGCATCGAGAATGGTGAGCGGGAGGCCGAGCGGATTGTCAGCACTGCCGGAGGCGTCGATCAGGTCCGAGAGCGTGTCGGCAAGCGTCGTCTGGGCATCGTCCCCGGAATCGCGGATATCGATGTCCGAGTGCTGCTTCTTGAGTTCTTCGACATGCGCACGGCCCTCCTTTTGTGCTGCCGCCGTAAACGAGGCGATGATCGGGTCCGGCAGCGATGTTTCGCTGAGCCCATAGATCATGCGGTCGCCGACCGTCTGCTTCTTCGCCGGCGTGCACAGTTCCTTGGTAAGCGGAATCCCGGCAACTGGATCGATCGCCAGCGTCTGGCCGATCGTCGCATCCGGGGTCTGCGCCGCGATCGCCAGCGCCAGCGCACCGCCCTCGCCGACGCCGGCAACGATCGGCAGATGGTATGCACTGTTGCCCGCCGCGCGCTGTACCTGCTGGCTCAGCGATTCAAGATCGGACACCATGTAGATGCAGCCGTCATTCTGGCTGACGTCGTAGTTTCTGAGCGCCTCCATATAGGCCACGAAATCGATGCCAATGACGACGGCTCCCTGCTCGACGAGACGGTTTGCCTCTGCCTTCTCATTATCGCCCCAGCCGGCGCCATCCGAGATCAGCACAACGGCGCCTTTCACGTCGCCTTCGGGCAGGAAAATATGCGGCGAAGGAATGAGCCCGGTCTCGAAGCTCTGTGTCGTCTCGGTCGCCGCCATTGCCGCCGGAACGGACAGCGACAGGGCGCAGACGGCTGCAAGAAGGTGTCTTTTCATCATTTCCTCACTACCCCTCTCAATCCGCCGCCGATCAGGAATGTTGCGTCCATCAGAGCGATCATCGGATTGCCTCCACCCGAAACCGCAAGATACCGCGGATGCCAGTGCGGATGGAACTTTGATTTGAAGGCCCTGAGGCCCTTGAAGTTATAAAACCGCTCGCCGTGTTCGAAGACGGTGCTGCCGACGCGGTCCCAGACCGGCGCCATCTCGCGCTTCGACATGCCCGAAAGCGGCGCCATGCCGAGATTGAAATGCGCAAACCCCTGGTCGCGCAGATATTCCATGATCTGGACAAAGAGGAAGTCCATCGACCCTTTCGGCGCATCCGGGGAGAACCGCATCAGGTCGATGGTCCCCTCGTCCTTCGCGGCGGTGATCAGGATGTTGGCGAAGGCCACGATCCTGCCTTCGCGCTTCAGGATGCCGACGGGTTGGGCAACGATATAGTCTGGATCGAACGCACCGAGCGAGAAACCCTTCTCCTTGGCATTGTGATCCTCGAGCCACGCATTCGAAACCGAGCCAAGCTCATCCATTGCGGCGGGAACGTCTTCCGGCGCGATAACCTCGAATTCAAGGCCGTCGCGTTGCGCGCGGCTCGCGGTTTGCCGCAGGTTTGCCCACTTGCCGCCCTTCATCTCGAAGGTTTTCAAATCGGCAACGGCAAGCTCGCCGAGCTTGAAGGCACGCAGCCCTGCATCGGCACAATGCGAAAGAAGCGCCGGAGAGATCTGGTAAAAGACTGCGCGGCAGCCGGCGGCGCGTGCGGACTCCACGAAACGCCAGACCAGCTCTGGAATGGCGCTGCGCTCCCCGATCGGATCGAAAAGAGCGATCCAGGAGCGCCCCTGCCTTCCATACATGATGAAAGCGTCGCCTTTCTCCGAGAACATGATGCTCTTGTCGCCCATGCGCACCAGATTGGCGTCGGCAAAGCGCTGCTTCTCGACGATACCGACCGCCCGCTGCAACGCGTCGGTGGAAGCAGGTTCCGGCTTGACCGTCGCCGGACGGAGCAGACTGAAGATCGCAATCGCCGAGGAAATGATCGTAAGGCCGAGCACGGCGCGCAGACCGCGCGGGGCCTCGCCGGCAAATTCGAACTGCCACCAGAGCTCGTTGCTGTACTCGACGTCACGATAGACGAAGAGCAGGATCACGATCGCACCGACGCAGATCACGGCGATCGCCGTCAGCCATGAGGCCGTCAGCGTCTGGTTGAGAAGGGACGCATGTCTGCGAAACAGCCGGCGGCTGACGAACAGGCCGAAGATCAGGAAACCGAGGAAACAGGCCTCGACCAGTGCAATCGCCTTCAGCAGCGACAAGGTCAACGCCGCCGCGGCCGACAGGATCGACACCCACCAGGCACCGTCGAGCTTCTGGCCGAGACCGCGTGCCGCAACGACCAGTGTCAGCCCGAGCAGGCTGGAGAGGAAATGCGCCCCCTCGACGAGCGGCAACGGCAGGTAGTTCGCAAGAAACTCGAGATTCTGGTCCGGCGTCGGCGTCACGCTCGAAAAGATCAACATGACGCCGAGGAGGAGCGATAGGGTCGAGAGCAACTGCGGCATCAGCCGGATGCCGATCCGTCGGATGCCTGACGCAACCGGGTGATCGGCAAACCGGCGAAGCTCGGTTGCCGAGACGGCCAGCACAGCGATCAGCAACGGCAGAACGTGATAGATCAGGCGGTAGAGAACCAGCGAACCAAGCACTGCGTCGATGTTCACTGCGCTGCCAAGCGAAGCGATGATAACGGTCTCGAACACACCGAGGCCGGCCGGTACATGGCTCAACACTCCAAGCCCAACCGCAATGGCATAGACAGCCAGGAATACCGGCCAGCTGATCGCGGCCTGTGGCAGCAAGACATAAAGGACGGTCGCCGAGGCGGCGATGTCGAAGGCGGTCACCAGGAACTGCCGCGACCATGTGCGCGAGTCCGGCAATCGGACCGAGACGGGACCGAGGTGGACTGCGCGCCCCTCGCGTCCCAGGAACATGATGACGCCGAGGCCGGCAATGACCATACCGGCCATCAGCCGCAGGGTCAGGCTGCCGACATTGATCAGAGGCGCGATTTCATCGGCGATGATCAGGAGCGAGATAGCGGCAACGCCCGCAAGCCCGAGGCCGAACGACAGCGTCACGAATGCGATGACCCGGCCAATCTCCTCAGGCGTCAGGCCGAGGCGCGAATAGGCGCGATAGCGGATTGCACCGCCGCTCAGCGCCCCGAAGCCCGCCGTATTGCCGACCGCATAGGCGCTGAAGGCGGTCAGCGCCACCTGCGGAAATGGCAGCTTGCGGCCAACATATTCAATGGCATTGACGTCATAGAAAACGAGGGCAAGAAAGCTCATGCCGGTGAACAGGAGGGCCAGAAAAATCGAGCTGACCTTGGTGTCGGCCAGCGCCTGAACGACGTCGTCATATCGCACTTCGTTCGTCAGTTGCACGATTGCGAAGCCGACGAGACAGAACAGCGCGAGCGTCGCCAGCGCTGTCAGGTGCGCACGGTAGCGCCTGAAGAATTCACGTACCGACGATTCGTCGGCGTCTTCGATTTCTTCTAACTTGCCGTGTCCCGACATCTCGTACCGCCGCAATATTCCAGTTTGGTGGGAATCATGTCCGAAACACGTAACATGCGCGGCACGCAAGCTCTATGAGTGCGCAGCCTGCCCGACCCTGAACCGCCGATCTCGCCTGCTTCATCTCCAATTGGGGCAAATTTGGCGCAGGGCACGCCGGCGCACATTGCAATTTCGTAACGTTGACAGGGTTGGAGCGGCAAAAAAGCACTAAACGAGGCTAGCCCGCTCCGATAAGCGAGTCCCGGATGCTACGCCGCGGGCTCATCTGAATTCGAGCGTTGCGAAAGATGGCGGGCGGCGGCTGCATGCGCCTCGGACTCGTGCCCTTCGCTCGAAACCTGCACCGTCGGCACAGCAAACTCGATGCCGTTTTCCTTGAAGGCGTTGCGGATCATGGCCAGGGCATTGCGTCGGATGACGAATTGCTCGCCGGGCTTGGTCATCATTGCCAGCCGGATGACAATCGCGAACTCGCCGAACTGTTCCACGCCCTTCATCTTCAGCGTCTCGATGATGTGCGGACTGTAGTCGGGATTATCCAGCAGTTGCTGTCCAATCTGCTTGATCACCTTCTTCGCCTTCACGAGGTCGGTGTCGTAGGTGACGTTCAGGGTAATCTTGTCGATCGTCCAGTCTCGGTTGAGGTTCCTGACCGCGCCGAGTTCGCCGAACGGCACCGTCGTCAGCGGCCCGCGGTGATGCCTCAGCCGCACCGAGCGCAGGCTGAAGGCTTCAACAACGCCCTTGTGGCTACCGCTCTCGATATACTCGCCGACACGGAAGGCATCGTCCCAAAGATAGAACATGCCGCTGATGACATCCTTCACGACGGTCTGTGCGCCGAAGCCCACGGCGACGCCGACCACGCCGGCACCGGCGATCAGCGGGCCAATTTCGACCCCGAGGCCCGACAGCACCATCAGTACAGCAATGACAGCAATGACCACGGCGAGGATATTGCGGAAGATCGGCAACAATGTCTGCAGGCGGGCGCGGCTGGCTTTTTCCTCATCCGTTATCGCGCCTTCGATCCTGGAGTCATCGAGCTTGCCGTTGATGTATGCGCGCGCCAGGTGCCACAACAGATCGGCAGCGAGCAGGATGACGATGCCGCCGATCGCGCCACGGGCAAGCCGATCGAGCATGGTCTCGCCGGCGGCCATGCGATCGGCCGCAAGCCCGATCATGCGGCCAAGCCAGAAAGCCGCGGCCGTGATGATAAGGGCTCGAACGCCACGGTCGAGAAGCACAGTCGCAATCCGGCGCCCGGCGAGAAAGCCCGCCTCGGCCTGGTGCAGGGAACGAACGGCCAGCGTTGCAACCGAGAGAGCACGCGGCAGGAGCACGGCATAGATCCCGAGCCAGAGCAGCAGGTTGAACCCTGAAACCCAGAGAAGCCAAAGGAAAGCGAAATAGAGCGTCAGCCCCCAGGAAACGGTGAAGCTGCGATGCTCTCCCTCCTCCACCGGACGGTGCCAGATCGCCTCCACTGCGATGGCGAAGAGCCCGATGCCGAGAATGTAGCCGACAAAGTAGCGCGCGCCCTCGGAAAATCCGAGCGGCACCATCAGTTGGATCACCGCCCAGCCGAATGCGAAGTAGATCGCGAAGGTCGCGCAACGCCGGAACCAGAAAAGCCCCCTGGCGCGCGAAATCTGGCGCTCGCCATCCGCACGCGGCAAGGTAACGAGGGCGACCAGGAGTCGCCCGAGCGCGACGGTAAAGCGGGCGACGATGAGTGCGACTGCAATCGCGATGGCCATGGACCGCGTGATCGGAGGCCAGTTGAAAGCGAGCAAAGGCACCAGTGTCGCCATCGCAAAAACGATTGCGGGAACGACGCGATAAAGCAGATTTGCCGCAGCGTGGTGGGCAACGGTGACGACCTCGTCGTCGGTCCGTCGGATTCGCGGTTTCGGCACGATAAGACGGAACAGCAGCTCGACAATCGCTCCGGTGAGAAAAAGGGCAATGACCTCCGTCGTAATCAGCAGCCAGCCCGTCGGCGCGACCTCGCGTTCGACGACTTCAGACGCGGTCTCGACTTCGCCGGGAAACTCCATCGCCGCCCCGGAGACCATTTCGACATGGCGGCGCGCATGACCGACGAGTTCGGAGAGCGCCGACATTTCGCCGGCCTCCGTCAGGGTGGCTGTCGGCGCCGCCTTCATTTGCGTCGTCATCCACTCCTTCACCTGTGGCGTTTGCATCAGCTCGAGCATCTGCCGAACTTCCGCCGGCGGTTGAGCCGCACTAGTCGTGGGCGTGGAAGGCGGCGACGGCGGGTTGGCGGTCTGAGCCGAGGCGCTCGTGGCCACGGCGAGGGCGAATGCCATCGATATCAGTAGTTGCATCATGCCACGCGCGCCCCATTGCCAGACCCGTGATCCCTTGCCCTAAATGCAATCTCTCGACAATGTATCCCGTTGTATAGACAATATATCCCGCTGTATAAAAGGAAAGCCCGCACAGGCGGCGCTGCGCGGGCTTGGAAAACGAAAAGTTTCAGCCTAGCCCTTTGGCTTCTCGACGTGACCGCCGAAGCCCGCACGCATGGCCGACAGCACCTTGTTGGCGAACTCGTCGTTGTCGCGCGAGGAGAAGCGACCATGAAGCGCCGCACTCAGCACCGGCGTCGGGACGCTTTCATCGATCGCCGCCATGATCGTCCAGCGGCCCTCGCCGGAATCGGAAACACGGCCGGCATACTTGGTGAGGACCGGATCGACATGCAACGCGTCGGCCGTCAGGTCGAGCAGCCAGGAGGTGATGACGCTCCCGCGACGCCACACTTCGGCAATATCAGGCAAGTTGAAATCGTAACGATAGTGTTCGGGATGCGCCAAAGGCGCAGTTTCGGCATCGACCGCATGCGTGGCCGCACCAACATTGGCATGTTTCAGAATATTCAGGCCTTCGGCATAGGCGGCCATCAGGCCATACTCGATGCCGTTGTGCACCATCTTGACGAAATGACCGGCGCCATGCGGACCGCAATGAAGATACCCTTGCTCGGCCGTGCTTTCCGGATGAGCAGTGCGCCCCTCTGAAGGAGCAATGACTCCCTGTCCCGGCGCCAGAGACGCGAAGATGGGCGACAGCGACTGGACGATTCCTTTCTCGCCCCCGATCATCAGGCAATAACCGCGTTCCAGGCCGAAAACGCCGCCGCTGGTACCGACGTCAACGTAGTGAATGCCCTTGGTGATGAGCTCGGCACCTCGCCGGATATCGTCGTGATAGTAGGAATTGCCGCCGTCGATGATGATGTCGTCGTCGTGCAGCAACGGCAGAAGCTGGGCGATGACCTTGTCCGTGATCGCCGCCGGCAGCATCAGCCAAACCGCGCGCGGGCGCGACAGCTTCGAAACAAACTCCTCGAGAGAGGCGCTGCCGACAGCGCCCTTGCCGACGAGATCAGCAACGCTTTCAGGCCTCGCGTCGTAGACGACGCATTCATGGCCATCGCGCATCAATCGCTGGACCATGTAGTTGCCCATGCGGCCCAAACCCACCATGCCAAGCTGCATCTCAAGTCTCCTGGAAATTAAATCGATAAGATGCGGAAACTAGCACTCGCAATACAGCAAGCAAGAGAAGTCTCTGTCACATTCGGAGCAACCGACAGGCATTGTCGTCGGCGGACCGCGGTCCGCCTATTCCATCGAGAATCTTCAATAGCGGATCACCGGAAAGCATTTCAGGATAGACAGCGTCTACCACAACCGCATACCATCATAACGGGCATTATTGTAATGTTCGTTCAAAAGTTGTGATTCTGCGCTAACTGTGGCAATCTTTACTTTCAAAGTGCTCCTGGGGAATTGTGGGGTCTGAGCGATGAAGTCTGCTGCCTTGCTGATCGGATTATGCCTCTATCCGGACAGCCTCATGGCGCAGTCATGTCCGCCGCAGGTCGTCTACCAGATGCAAATGCAGGGCGTCCCACCGCAGGGTCCGCGCGCGTGCGTCACGCAGTTTGGAATATGCCCGGGCTTCGGTCCGCCCTCCGCCTACTGCACCTGCAACGTCTATGGGCCCGGTCCAGGGAATACTTCAGTGAGGTGAGGGACATCGATCTGATCAAACTAAGGGAACTTATAGATCAACCGGAACACGCGACGATCACTGCCGAGAAATACGGCCCGTTTTTCTTCGCACTCGTCTTCATGTGTGTTATTCCGACCGGTCTCGTCTTCTTGTATCGATACCTGTTCTCCTCGACGAGCAACAGCGAGATCAAGAAGGGGCTCTACACCGATTTCGGATCTATTTTCACGTCGCAGTGGCGTGCGGAGTAATCTGCACCGTTCTCAGCACTGCTTGGTGGATCTATGCGAGTTATCGCTACAACGAACAGAGCCGCGAAGCCTTTGAGGGCCTGCGAAGCAACATTACCGCGCAGGAAACAGCTATAAACAATATGAAGAAAGAAGATGCGCTCCAAAGCTAAACCGCGATTGGCAGCATCGAGGATAATCCAGACCCCGATCTGCAATTCGACAACGTTTTGTTCGACCGCAAATCTACTTCACCAAATCGCCTTACGGAAGGAATAGCTGGATTTTTCTGATCATATCGAAAACGCCGCTAGTGGATCAGCAGATCAATAACTTCATGATCAAGCGACAGACGGCGGCCATGACCCCACCTGATTACTTATACGCCAGACTTCGCCTGGGACCTGGGGCCGGGATCGGGATGTACAAGATTGAGAAAGCAGACGGAAAGATATCCATTGTGCCCCAACAGCAGTAAGCGTGTACGGATTTTTGGGAAGTGCGATCCACGACAACCGATGGATGTTTACGATCCTGGGCGCCTACAAACGTAGGTGGGCACCGTGTGTCCAGGCCCACGAGCCTGGTCAGGGACAGCTCCCTTTGGATCGAGTATGGCCCCAGGGATTGTGGTTCCTGTCGAGAGGCGCAGACCGCACTCCGCTATATAAGGCCGATTTGGGCGCTGCGCCAGAGGGCCGGCGACGCCGCCCCTATTTAATTGAGTTCGGCGGGCGCACGGCCGTTCAGCTTGTCGGTGATGCTGCGGATACGGCTCGTCACCTCACCCAAGGCCGCCGCAAGGCCCTCCTCGGTGCGGGCGTTTGCCGCGAGAACGCTATCACTGCTGTTCCGCAACGAATCGAGTTCGGATTCAAGCCCGGCGACGCGGCGGGTGAGCTCCGAAATTTCGTCCATGACCATGATGCCAGCCATGACGGTGATGCGGAGGTCACCGATTTCGCCGAACTGCCCCTTGAGGTGCCCGACATAATTGTCGAAGCGCGTCGCGAGGTCCGTCAGGTGGTCTTCCTGACCCTCCTCGCAGGCCATGCGATAGGCCTTGCCGTCGATCGTTACCGTTACCTGCGCCATGTATCGCGCCTTTCTATCGGTCCAGAACCGCGCGGATCGTCTCCATGGCCGTCACCAGCCGCCGCGAGACCTCGCGATTGACTTCCTCGAGCCGGTTCGCACGGAATTCGGCCTGGTCCAGTTCCTGGGCAAGCTTCGAGCGATCGGCATGAATACGACGTACCTCGCCTTCGATTTCGCCCTGCTCCCGCTGGTGCTCGATGCGCATCTCGACTGCGTTTTCAAGCCCGGAGATGGCTTGCCTGAGCTCGTTGAGTGCTGCTTCCATTTTGCCTGTAGGCGTCATGTCTCTACCGGTTCCCCGCACAAGACCCGCGAATCGGCGCCCGAGACCGATCCAGTATTTCCAAAAGGATACGCACCTCGCCAACGGCACGTCAATAAAGCTGGCCCGGCGGCTGCAGACCTATTCTGTGGATGACGAAAATCAACTGCCGCCTCAGCGCCTATTCAACTTTTGTAAAAATCGATGATCAAATGTCTAAAATCGATTGGAGAGGCCTCCGGAGGGCCTTCCATTTGTTGACTTGGCCGTTCCAACTGCTATGTGTCACCCGCTCTCATTGATGGTCTCCACAGGCTCGAGGCCATCCCCCGACACCCGGAACCCGTGGAATAGCCATGACCTCTCCTGAACAAAACGACCGGATGGCAAATGCGATCCGTTTCCTCGCCATGGATGCAGTCGAAAAGGCAAATTCGGGGCATCCCGGCATGCCGATGGGCATGGCTGACGTAGCGACGATTCTCTTTACGAAGTATCTGCGGTTCGACCCGAAGAAGCCGCATTGGCCGAACCGCGACCGCTTCGTGCTGTCGGCCGGCCACGGCTCGATGCTGCTTTACTCACTGCTCTATTTGACCGGCTACCCCGACATGACGATCGAGGACCTGAAGCAGTTCCGCCAGCTCGGTTCGAAGACCGCCGGCCATCCCGAATACGGTCATGCGACCGGCATCGAAACGACGACCGGCCCGCTCGGCCAGGGCATTGCCAATGCCGTCGGCATGGCGATCGCCGAACGCAAGCTGCGCGACGAGTTCGGCTCTGAGCTTCAGGACCACTACACCTATGCCATCTGCGGCGACGGCTGCCTGATGGAAGGCATCAGCCACGAGGCGATCGCACTTGCCGGTCATCTGAAGCTGAACAAGCTCGTTCTCTTCTGGGATAACAACTCGATCACCATCGACGGCGCCGTCTCCCTGTCGGATTCCACCGATCAGGTTGCTCGCTTCAAGGCTGTTCATTGGAACACGATCGAAATCGACGGCCACGACCAGGCTGCCATTGCCGCCGCCATCGAAGCCGCTCACAAGTCCGACCGTCCGACCTTCATCGCCTGCAAGACGATCATCGGCTTCGGCGCTCCGAACAAGCAGGGCACTCATAAGGTTCACGGCAACCCGCTCGGCGCCGATGAAATCGCGGCGACCCGCAAGGCGCTGAACTGGGAATACGAACCCTTCGTCGTTCCTTCCGACGTTCTCGACGCATGGCGCGCAGCCGGAAGCCGCTCGGTCGAAACAGTCAATACCTGGGAAGACGGCCTCGCCAAGTCCGCGCACAAGGCTGAGTTCACCCGCCGCTTCGCCGGCGACCTGCCGGAAGGCTTCGACGCCGCGATCAGCGCCTACAAGAAGAAGCTGATCGAAACCAAGCCGACGATTGCCACCCGCAAGGCATCGGAAGACGCGCTTGAGGTCATCAACGGCTTCCTGCCGGAAACGCTGGGCGGCTCCGCCGACCTGACGCCGTCGAACAATACCAAGACCAGCCAGATGCATTCGATCACGCCGACCGATTTCGCCGGGCGCTACATGCACTGGGGAATCCGCGAGCACGGCATGGCTTCGGCCATGAATGGTGTCGCGCTGCACGGCGGCCTTATCCCCTACGGCGGCGGCTTCCTGATCTTCTCGGACTATTGCCGACCGCCGATCCGCCTGGCCGCCCTCATGGGCATCCGCGTTGTCCACGTCCTAACGCACGACTCGATCGGCGTCGGTGAAGACGGCCCGACGCACCAGCCGGTCGAGCAGATCGCCGGCCTGCGCGCCGTTCCGAATCTACGGGTCTTCCGCCCGGCAGACCCGACTGAAACTGCCGAATGCTGGCAGATCGCCGTCAAGTCGAAGACACACCCGTCCGCGCTCGCGCTGACCCGCCAGAACCTGACGCCAGTGCGTACCGAGTACAGCGAAATGAACCTTTGCGAACTCGGCGCCTACACGCTCGCCGGCAAAGCCGACGCCAAGGTGACGATCTTCGCTTCCGGCTCTGAAGTCGAGCTCGCCGTTGCCGCCCGTGCAACGCTCGAAGCCAAGGGCGTCAGCGTCCGTGTCGTTTCCGTTCCCTGCACCGAACTGTTCTTTGAGCAGCCGGAAGCATACCGCAAGGAAGTCATCGGCAACTCGCCAGTCAAGATCGCCGTGGAAGCCGCCGTCCGCGAAGGCTGGGATGCCTTCATCGGTCCGGAAGGCACGTTCGTCGGCATGAAGGGCTTCGGCGCGTCCGGTCCGGCAAAGAAGGTATTCGAGCATTTCGGCATCACCGCGGACGCCGTGGTCGCTGCCGCAGAAGCAAACCTCTAAGAGAGCGCTTCGGCGCTCTCCAACTCAATCCGCAAGCCCCATCTCTAGGGAGTGAATGCACATGACTGTAAAGGTTGCCATCAACGGCTTCGGCCGCATCGGCCGTAACGTTCTCCGCGCTATCGTCGAATCCGGCCGCACCGACATTGAAGTCGTTGCCATCAACGACCTCGGCCCGGTCGAGACCAACGCCCATCTGCTGCGCTACGACTCCATC
>NZ_JBFTQH010000053.1:0-30925 GCF_056398905.1 Rhizobium sp. 01T417
ACATCCCGCGCCACGACATCACCTCCAGCCATCATCGCGAACTGCGTGCAGCAGCGATGGACCTGTGGAAGAAAATCGCTCGGGCATGACAGACAAAAATAAGCCGGCGTTGTGTTCTGCGGCCACTTTGCCGTTAAGTTTACGATGCCCCACGTACCCCGTTTGGCTCCGCTTGGAGGCATTTACTGATTTCATAACATATTGAATTCATGGTAAACGCGGCATTAACCAGAAGTGATATTCGCCATTGCTTCCACTGCTGCTGACGATTGTGGGCTGGCGCGCTAACCATCGATAATGACCGGTTATCGGAAGTGAAGTGTACAGATAACTTGTACGTATGCTTTGGCCATGGCAACGTGGCCGCAGGAGCAAGGTGAATATAGGTGAACGGATTGGTGCCAGCAAGATGGCAGCGGCCGTCTTGCCACCTTGCATGCCGCTTTGCGGTGTGGGCAGGAGCCCGCCGGACGACGCACCGATCGAACGCGCTTACCACCTGATCATCCCTATGAATTCCGCCATGGAAGCCCACTGACGCGCGTCCGCTGCCTGGATACTCTATCACTCGTCGGGAACAGTTCCTCGAGGCTGGCAGACCGCTATTCAAGCAATAAAACACGCTTGCAACCCATCGTTTTCTCACGCATTCCTTATCTGTACAAAACAAGATAAAAGGCGCGCAAAAATTATGGCAAAACGTCAAGCCGACAATCGGTCGCCAGCGCCGAGACGCCTTATCGGTTACGCGCGCGTCTCTAGCGACGATCGGGTCCACGATGCTCAGATGGACGAGCTGCGCGCCGCCGGCTGCGAGAGGATTTTTCAGGAGCACGGATCGGGTACATCACGAGCGCGGCCCGTATTGACGCGACTGCTCGGTGAGCTTACCGCCGGCGACGTGCTTGTCGTCGTCCGTCTGGATCGCCTGGCCCGGTCGGTCAGCCATCTATTGCAAGTGATCGAAGATCTCAAAGGGCGCGGCGTCCACTTCAGGTCCATCCGCGATCCGATCGATACGGCCACTCCACAAGGGATGTTTTCTCTTCAGGTTCTTGGTGCCGTCGCACAGCTCGAGCGAGCGCTTATCGCTGAACGAACCAGGGCTGGTATCAAAGCTGCCAAAGCCCGGGGCAAGCTGCCAGGAAACCCCGGACTTCGAGAACGGCGACCAGACGCGATCAGGGCGGTGTCGAAGGCCCGGGCAAAACTCTATCTCGACGAGCTGATCTCGTCTGCCCAAACCTGGCTTCCTACCGTTCGGCAAATGCGTCCGCAGCACACCTGGGACAATGTCGTGCGGGTCCTCAATCGCCGCGGCCATGACTGGACGGTGGAAAGGCTGCGTCGCGCCGTGCATCGCATGGTCCGCGAGAAACTGGCCGAACCCGAGCTCCTGGCTCGCTCGCCGCGCCGCGGGCCAGAGGATTATCTCATGAAGCTAGTCGCGGCGATTACCATTGCCGATCCCGACCTTTCGCTGCGTGACATTGCCACCCAGCTGGATCAGATGGGAGAGCGGCCGGCGCGCGGTGGACGCAAATGGCAGCCATCGTCCGTTCGTCACCTGCTGGATGAGGCGCATCGGTTCGGCCTCATCCGCCATTGAGAGCATGGACCACGCTTGGGTCCACTACCCCTGATCTCCAAACCACTTCACCAATGCAGGTGACGTCAGCCTTGAGACTCCGTCCAGAACTCGAAAGCCGGCACCTCGCCAGCGACATCATCCAAAGCCAAGGCTGGAAATCTCTACCGAAATCAGGGCGGGCAGGAAACCGCGCAATCGGCAAGTTGATGCGTTCCTCGAAAGGCAGAAAATCCAGCCTGAAACGGTGTTCGTCGTAGGGGAGTCGCAAAGGCTTCGGGCGTGCGCAAGGACGGCATCTTCCCAAGCCAGGTTAGGCGGGATTCTCAGAGCACGATGACTGTCGGCATGATAGCGGCCAGCAATATCCCGGGTAAGCCAGCGCTCAAGCTCGTCGAAGACCATGACAGCATTCTTTTGAGGATCGTAATCGCCGCGGGATGCGACATCGCTTGACGTAGAGCCTGGCAAGAAATGAACGGCTCCCATCATTGCGCCGATGGGCCGCTCGATGTGCCCGCCAAAACGCGACGGGCGACCGGTCGGTGGATAAGGTCAATGCCGTGCTCAGTCGCCCCCCACGCGAGGGCTCTTCCCGGCTCCAAGGCCTCGTCGGGATGGTCACCGAGAGCGCAGTAAGCGGTGAAGAGATGATCGAAGATCAGTTCAAAATCGCGCCGCTTCGACAGAGTGTTCAAGACTCCACACGAAGAGCTCTCTGCTTACGCGCGATCACATCGTCGACCGCGCGTGCCATTGCCTCTTCAGACATAGACGCTCCGCTTAGCCGCCGGTGAATCTAGCGAAATCGACGATTTTAGGCTCACGTCATCTCCTTTGCTTCCAGAATTGTTACCTAGTCGCATATGTCAAAAATTTTCTCGATGGCGCTATTTCCAGCTGAGACCGGTCGAAGGCGGCCCTCCCCTGCCCTCTCTCGCCATCCATCTCGGCCGCACGAAACATCGGGTGCCGATCAGGATGAGGTCGTCTATCTCACTGCCGGCCGGTCGAGGCGTTGAACGTCCGGCTCGACGCCGCCAACATCGACAAAGGATCGATTTTCCGGGCGATCAATCGCTGAGGCAATGTTCCGCGCCGTCCGCTCGATCCGAAGGCAGTCAACGATATCGTCAAGCAAAGGGTGGCGATGGCTGAGTTGGAGCCCCGGGATTTCTCCTCGCACGGATTGCGGTCGGGGTATCTGACCGAAGCGGCTAATCGTGGCGTCCTCTGCCCGAGGCAATGGAGCAGTCACGGCACCGGTCCCTTCGAGCTATTACAACAACGTCGCGGCGCAGCGGGCGCGCCGCCCGCCTGCTCTAGGATCACAACCAACACCAAGATGACGTTCGATTGAGCCGGAAGAACGCTTCGTTCAATCCGACGCAACTTGAGCCACCCGATTCGCCATCTTCCAGCGGGCCACTCGACATCGAGGCGGGCTTCGTCCGGAGACGGCTCCGCCCTCCGTCCTTGACCCTTCAATATACGGTTCAAGGTGCTCCACGATCCTGTGGGTTGTCTGCCGCGACCGGTTGTAGCCTCCAACGAAGTCGACGATGCTGGCCCGGAATCAGAGGGGAACTTACAATGCAATCCGGCCTGGCGACGATTACAATTGCTGACGATGGCCACAGCGAACACGTCGCGTTCGAGCTTTCAGGCCGCTCGGGACTTCTCTTTGCGCACCAAGAACTCTTGATGCGTGCCAAGAATGCAAAGGCCGTGCGACTGGCATTTCTGACGGCGAGGTCCGAGCATCTGATCCGGATCGGAAATGTAGACGCCAGCTGTGCAAATTTCTCCATCCTCCAGGACCTCAATCCGTCCTGACAGCAATTTCGACGGGCAATCAATTACTGCGAAGTTCGTCTTGAATCAAAGGCGCTGACGGTTCGCGCCTCGGGGCGCCCCAATCGCTATGATCGCGACAGTGCCGCACCGGTTTGTCGATCGGATCTCGGAACAACGACTTTTCACCTCCGTTTCAAAGTTAGTTGCAATCACGCAGCGGTTCTATGGAGGCAGTCATGCACCTGAAATTAGTCGCCACGTCGGTCCTGGCCATCGGACTTGCCAGTTCGGCCTTTGCACAGTCAAACCCGGCTCCGGCGGGTTCCACCATGGACAAGAACCATGGCGCCGCCACAAGCACGACCAAACCCATGAAGATGAAGAAGGTTGATAAGTCGACCACCGGCAGCACAACCCAGAACTTCAACAAGGAAAACTGCAAGTCGATCAAAGGAAAGAATTCGTTGCAGACCCAGGGCGGGAACAGCAACACAGAGAATGCCGAAGACACTTGCGCGGACAATAACAACTGATCTGCGGTACGGCCTTCGGAAGGATGGCGTAGTATGAGACTTCGCCATCCTGTCCTTTAATGTCCTCTTCTCCATCCGAGGCTTTGACGGGCGACAGGTTTAGGGTTCAGCGCAGATCCCTGGGCGGGCATTATCCATCGCATGGACGCCACGCCGGTCGCTGCCGGTTTGCTCTCTAAACAATTTTCGGTGGACAACACCGATTTCTTGAATTGTGCAGCCGCGAATCTTTTGACAGCCGTGCAAACAGCAAAAATATCTCGCAAAATCAGCATGTTGATTCGCTTTTAGCGGCTCTGCCGTACGCACTTCGCCATTGGAAGGCGTTTCTACCGGAGAACCGGGCATATTAAGCCTTTGTTAACTAAAAACTTCTTGCGCCATTCAGAGAATCGCATCTAAATCACGCTTAAGATGCAAATCGCTTGAGAAAAGCGTTATTCCGGAAAATGGCAAGATATGAACATGGCACCAGTCTTCATCGAAGACCTTGAGTTTGACAAGGAAATCCTTGAGCAAGGCGAACTCATCTCCGACAAGCTGAACATGCTTCGGCTGGAACAGTACCCACCGAACGCTATGAAGGGCCTCAGGCACTTCTCGTTGGCCGAGGTTGCCGAGTACCTCGGCGTCACCCAAAACCATATCAAGAAGCTCCATCTCGAAGGCAAGGGCCCTGCACCTCAACTGTCGGGCTCTGGCCGTCGCTCGTATACCGCCGAGCAGATGATGGAACTGCGTCGTTATCTCGACAAGCATGGCCGATCGGATTTCAAGAAGTATGTGCCGCATCGCCGCAATGGCGAGGAGCTGCAGGTCATCTCCGTCGTCAACTTCAAGGGCGGTTCGGGCAAGACGACGTCCGCAGCCCACCTCGCGCAATATCTCGCGCTAACCGGCCACCGCGTGCTTGCAGTCGATCTCGATCCTCAGGCATCGTTCACGTCGCTCCATGGCATCCAGCCCGAGCTCGACCGCAATCCATCCTTCTATGAGGCTCTCCGCTACGACAGCGAGCGCAAGTCGATCAAGGAGCTGATCCGGCCCACGAACTTCCCGGGCCTCGACATCGTTCCAGCAAATCTTGAACTGCAGGAATACGAGTATGAGACGCCTCTTGCCGCCTCATCCAAGAACCAGCAGGAAGGCAAGCTATTCTTCACCCGCATTTCGCAGGCCCTTAAGGAGGTCGACGCTGACTACGATGTCGTCGTCATCGACTGCCCGCCGCAGCTTGGCTACCTCACATTGACGGCGCTCAGCGCTTCGACGGCGGTTCTTATCACCGTCCATCCGCAGATGCTCGACGTCATGTCAATGAGCCAGTTCCTGTTGATGCTTGGCGGCATCCTTGAATCGATCAAGGGGGCAGGGGCCTCGGTCAAGCTGAAATGGTTCCGCTACCTGGTAACGCGTTATGAACCGATGGACCAGCCGCAGGCGCAGATGGTCGGGTTTCTCCAGGCGCTGTTTAACAAGCGCATGTTGAAGAACCAGATGCTGAAGTCCACGGCGATCTCGGATGCCGGCATTACCAAGCAAACCTTGTACGAAATTGAGAAGTCGCAGTTTACCCGCTCCACCTACGAACGAGCGGTAGAGAGCCTGAATGCGGTCAATGGCGAGATTGTTTCCTTGATCCACGGCGCGTGGGGACGGAAGTGACGTTTTTGACAGCCGTGCAATGGATCAAAAAGTCGATTGCTTTCAGGGAGATGAATACCAAAGGCGGAGATGGAAATGGCTAGAAAGAACCTCTTTGCGAGCGTAACGGCGACGCTGGGCGACGATGTCGACCGCGCCGCCGTCACTGCGTCTGAAGCACGCGCCTCCTATACGCGGCGAGGGGCGTCACGCTCGATGATCCAGTCGCTTGACGAGCTTGCCGAGACCTCCATGCGGGTGCTTGACGGAGAGACCGTCATATCGCTCGATCCAGGCGATCTCGATGGTTCTTTCGTCGCCGATCGGATTGGCGACGACGACGAGGCATATACCAGTCTTCGGGAGGCCATTCGCCTCTCAGGCCAATCCACCCCAATTCTTGTGCGGCCGCATCCAACCGATGACGGCCGATACATGATTGTGTTCGGCCATCGTCGTGCGCGTGCCGCGCGCGAGCTTGGTTTGAAGGTACGTGCCGTCGTCAAGCCGCTTGCCGATATCGAGCACGTTATTGCCCAAGGCCAGGAAAATACGGCCCGCGCCGATCTGACCTTTATCGAAAAGGCGATCTTTGCCAGCAAGCTGCAGCGAAGCGGAATGTCCCGCGACGTCCTTAAGACAGCGCTTACCGTCGATGACAGCCTTTTGTCGCGCATGCTTTCCGTTGCCGAAGTCGTTCCTGACAGCGTGCTGGACGCGCTGGGGGCTGCCAAGGGCGTCGGCCGAGATCGGTGGGAAGAGTTGAAGAAACTCGTTCTCAATCCGTCTGTGGCCCAGCGAGCGTGCCAGACGGTGAAGGAGGACGGCTTTGCCGCCTTCACGAGCGAGGACGCGAGATTTCTTTATCTTCTCACGGCCCTGAAGAGCTCGAGCAAGTCAGGTCGTCCGTCCAAGCAGAAGCCCGCCGTTTCGGCCTGGGCTCCGGCAGATCAGTCGGTCAGCGTGACGGCAAAGCCCAAGGCCAACGGCCTTGTGATGGAGTTTGGAAATCCGAAGGGCAAGTCCTTCGGCCAGTGGCTCTCCAGCAATATGGACAGCCTCTTCGAGCAGTATTCAAGATCAACCGAAAAACAGCAAACGGGAGACTGAACAGCAAAAGAAAAAGGCCCCCTCAACGTTGCCGCCGTGGAAGCCTTCCTCTGAACTAGACACTTAGAGAATCGCATTTCCTCGAATCGCAGTCAAGAGTCTTTGGCACCGTTTTGGTGAGCAATTTTCTTTTGCCTTCTGAAAGGTGAAGGAAAATGCACGGTGAACACATAACGACGCCCTTTGGGCGGCGGCCGATGACGCTTGCGCTCGTGAAACGCCAGACAATCGTTTCCGAAATCAGGCAAGGCAAATCAGCAAACAAGTGGAAGATCTTCCGCGACGTCTCCGAGGCCAAGGTGATGCTTGACCTTAAGGACCGGAGTCTGGCCGTCCTCGATGCCCTCTTGAGTTTCCACCCGGAAAATGAGCTAAGGCAGGACGCGCAGCTTGTCGTCTTCCCTTCGAATGCGCAGCTTTCGCTTCGCGCCCATGGTATCGCCGGAGCAACGCTTCGCAGGCATCTCGCTTTCCTCGTCGAGGCAGGTCTCATCCTGCGCAAGGACAGTGCGAACGGCAAGCGCTACGCCCACCGGGGGAGGGGAGGGGACATTGAAAGCGCCTTCGGGTTCGATCTGTCACCGCTGCTTGCGCGCGCAGATGAGTTTGCAGCGTTTGCCAATCAGGTTGTCGCAGAACGAACAGCGATCCGCAGAGCCAGGGAGAAGCTTACAATCTGCCGGCGCGACGTTCGCAAGCTCATCGCCATGGCCGCCGAGGAAGGTGTCAGTGGCGATTGGAACAGCATTAGCGACGCCTGCACCGCCCTCCTGAAACCACTGAACCACTCGGCCAGCCTTGAGACCATCAATCGTGTTCTCAACGAGATGGGCCTTCTGTTGTCCGAAGTCATCAATATCCTGAAATTCCACTCAGATTCCGATAATCCAAGCACCAATGATGCTCACAGTGAGCACCACACACAGAGTTCATATACTGAATCTCATATTGAATCTGAACGTGACCGCAAACCTCCCGCTTGCGAACCAGACGCCGATCGTGGATCTGAGCGAAGCCGCACCGAGAACGTCCCACTGAGCATGGTGCTCAGGGCGTGCACAAACATTGGCGCCTACGGACCAGGAGGAACCATTGCCACATGGCGGGACCTGATGGCCGCATCGGCCGTTGTCAGATCGATGCTCGGCGTCAGCTCCGCCACCTTTGAGGATGCCTGCCATGTGATGGGACCGGAAAACACTGCCATCACTATCGCCTGCATCCTGGAGCGCGCTCGCCACATCAACTCGGCCGGCGGTTATCTGAAGGATTTAACCCGACGCGCTCGCCAGAAGGCGTTTTCGCCTACGCCGATGCTGATGGCCCTGTTGCGCGCGAATTTAGGTGCAGAGGGCCGCGCTCGCACAATCACGTAGAAACCTGGCCATTTCGGTGCTTATTGCGTCGAAACAAATCATCATCAGGAACCACGAATGACGTCCAAAAGGCAGCGCTTTTCCCATTTTGCCGAAGTCATCAACGTATCCCTGGGGTTTGACCACCAACCAGCAACGGAAAAGAATGCTTGGTTTACTTCCGCAAGCAGCGCGGCTTCTTGGAATGTCAAGGATGTTAGACCCGACCAGAAAATACTCACGACCACGTCACGCCAGTCCAGAACCCCTCACAAAGTGTGGCTTTTACTTCCCGATTTCAATTGGAGCGCTAAGCTGAAAATCAAACGCGTGAATTTTACCTGACGATCTCGCAACACCGATAGGGGAGGGGCCTTCAAAGCCCCGACGCCGTGGTGAGCGGCTTCCTTATGCCGGGGAGGGCAGCAGCAGCATGGTTGTTGCGGATGCCGACCATGACCGTCGCGATGGCACGGTCCTTGCGATCGAGTTTCTTGTTGCCACGCTGGGCGTAGTTCCAGGACAACGAAGAGAGACGGCGTTCGATTGTTGTGACCGAGTTGGGCTGGCGGTCCGCCGTTGTGGCGCCTGACGCGCAGGATCCGGGGAAGGGGAGCAAGGTTCTGCCGGCGGCACTAAATTAGGCGGTAAAATGCTTCCAGTCCGAGGCGTAGGCCTTGCGGGTGTTGGCGGAGCTGGAGGCCTCGACATAAACGCGGGCCCGATCAGCGAGGCGCTCGAGCCGCGCCGGCAGGGCGGCCCTCGTTTCTGGAACAAGGGAGGGGAGTGCAGTGCCACCAGGATTGGCATCGACCGTTACACCACCCGGTGTGGGAGAGATCGACTTTTTGCGGTTCCGAGCCCGTCGCTGAGCCGCTCACGCGGTGTCTCCCAGGGATTGATCACAGTTGCGTCCGTGTCTTCAAAATCCTTGACGTTGCGCGTGACGAGGATCAGGTCGTGGACGGTGGCGGTCGCGGCGATCAACCCGTCAATATCGCCACGCGGCCGGATCGCGGCGATGCGGCCCCATTCGACGGCGATCTGGTCGGTCACCGGCAGGATGCGGTCGACATGGTCGTGGCGCAGCTTACGCAGCCATTCGGCGAGATGAGCGGCGGCCTTCGGATCCGACTTCTGTTTCAGCGCAATGCCGCGCATGATTTCGGCGAGGGTCAGCGCGCTCAGATGGATGCTGAGCGGGTCTACCGAGCGCAGCCAGGCAACCGCCTGCGGCGTGCCGCGTCGCGCCTCCGAAACGATGTTGGTGTCAACCAGATACATCAGAAGGCCACGTCGCGGCTTGGCGTCTTGGCGCGCTCCTCGACCGCATCGGCGAGCTCATCGTCCCAAGCGGGACCGCCAAGCAGATCGTCGACCAGCGTCGGTCGGCCGGCGCGCAGAGCGTCGTAGTCGTGGGCGGACAGCACCACGGCAGTGCGCTCTCCACGAAGCGTGACGATCTGCGGCCCCTCGTGTCGTGCCTTCTGCACTACTTTCGAGAAATGGTTCTTGGCGTCCTGCAGTTGCCATTCCATTGTTTTGCTCCAAACTAGCTAGACTGTCTAGCCATGTGCACCTGTTTTTCGGCGATTGAAAGCGCAAATTTGCGCCGATCGAGGGCGATTTCGGCCTGATTTCGGTGGCCTCTCTAAAGAAGAAAGAGACGTCCGATAAGGTTTAGGGTTCGGATGCCGTCAGGCACGCTACGCGTGATCGGGGCAGCTCTGCCATTGCTGCGCAAGCAGGGGAGCGGCCATATCATCGGCGTTTCCAGTGTGGCAGGCCTCGTCGCAAGCCCGATCATCGGATTCTATCACGCCTCTAAATGGGCGTTCGAGGCGATGCATTTGCCCCCGCAGGATAATTCCCGGGCTATCGATCTAGACTCAAAACGCCGGGTTATGCACACTTCTATGCTCGCTCACCGAAACTGCTGCCACAGATTTTGCCCCCCGGGCACGCCGGGCGATCGACATCTTTGGTCGATCTTGCGGACCACCGGCCGCGGTCGCGGTTTGCGCTCAGTCAGGCTTGAAGCCTATCACCATCGAGTCCGGCCCCAGCAACGGCTCGACGCGCGTCGCCACGAAACCGGCGTCGTGCATCCATGCCTGGCAGTCGCCGCCGGTGTAGTCGAACCCGCCGGGGGTCTCGATCAGCATGTTCAGGCTCATCAGAAGGCCGAAAGCGTTCAAGCGGCGCTCGTCATCGATGACGGCATCGTAGACGATCACGGCCCCGCCCTTCGGCAGCGCGGCAAAGGCCTTTTCCAAGAGCATCCTCTTCTCGGCAAGATCCCAGTCGTGCAGGATATGCCCCATCAAGATCACATCCGCATTCGGCATCGGGCCGTCAAAGAAGTTGCCGCTTTGGAAGCGGATACGGTCAGCGAGACCCTGTCGGGCGATGAACTCGTCGAATATCGGCTGTACGGCGGGCAGGTCGAAGCCGATGGCCTGAAGATGCGGATGCGCTTTTGCGATCACCACCGGCACCATGCCCTGCGCCGCGCCCACATCGACGAAGCTCGTGTATTTCGACCAGTCGAACCGGGCGGCGATCGCCTGTGCCGCACCGGCGCTGATCCCGCTCATCGCTTCGAGGAAGCCGCGCAGCCGCGCCGGCTCCGCATAGATCGTGGCGAAGAAATCTTCGCTGTGCTTGGCTTCGTTTTGCGGCTCCCCGGTGCGCAGGGCTTCGGTCAGCGAGCCCCAGAAACCGTAGAGCCGGGCATTGGCCATTTCGAGGATGCCGCCAATATAGGAGGGCTTGCCTTTGTCGAGGAAGAGGTCTGTATCAGGGGCATTGCGATAGCGGCCGTCCTCGCGTTCGAGCAGCTTCAGGGCCACTAAGGAGTCGAAGAAGTCGCGTGCCGCTCGGGGATGCAGGCGCAGCCTGGCCTGCAGGTCGCTGAGGTTGGCCGGGCCGGCCGCGAGCGCGGTGAAGACGCCGAGCTCCACCGCGCTGAGCATGGCTTTGGAGGCCCAGAACCCCATGCCGAGCTGCATGATGTTGTCCGGCGTCGTTTCCCCCATCGTACCTCTCCTCCTGATCGTATCGTCGAACAGCATCTGGGATTGGTGCGGAAACCGATGCGGTCCGGCCTGGCATGCCCAGTCCCGTCTCGTCGAGGCACCCTGCAAAGGAAAATAGAGCGTTTTGCGATGTCCTGCAATTAATCAAGAAGCACTACGTGAGCAGGCGAATGCTCGTGCATCCGACGAGCGGCGCCCCGACCACTTGCCGCCCTGTCTGTCATGTAGACGCAGTTGCAAACATGTTTTCCTCCGATTGGCTCGGATGTAGTACATCCCTACAATCACCGATATTGCCCCCCTTGCTCATTAATGTCGGTTCAACGCTGCAAGATCGGAGCTTCGCCGATACAGTGGCTAAGTTGGCCGCCTGGCGAGCAAACCGGCACGAATACGGTCTACCTTCGAGGGGAGGGAGGGAGCGATGTCGGCGTCAGTGTCGAGCTGCAAATCGGATCGTTTGAGGCGCTGATAGCGTGCCTGAGCGGACAGACGATCTGCAGTGGAGACAGGTTCGATCGGATTGCCCTTAAGATCAAAACGCATTGAGTCCGGTTGCGCAGTCGCAAAGAAATATCGCTTTGAGTGGATGTAGGCTCCGGTCGCTTTCCTTAGCGTCGTCACGGAGATATCCGGCTTCAACAGTAGACGGACCTCGTTCCAGAGACCGACTGCAAACGGTTTGATCGGATCGCCGATCGTCGCAGGCAGAACATCAATGGGCTGGCGCAGCAGCGCGTTGATGTCTCCTGCCTTGGCAAGATCGGACTCGTTGGCCTCAATCGGTCCACGACTGTAAGTCCACGGCTTAGTCATCGAATGTCACCTCTGGTTTCGTCCTAGCGGGCGATCGTGAAACGAGTTTGACAAACGAGACGTCCGCTTCACGGCTTCAGTTAGGAATGGATCAAGGCGCAATCAAGTTCGATGCGGTGGGGCAAGGCAAGGCATTTCAGCATCCAGCCAAACCTCGGCGTCGGCCCCGTCAATGGGCCTTTGGAAGTCAATTCGTTCCCGCACCAACGACGTCGGCATGGCGCGACTGGGGCCCAAGGACTGGCATCTCTCTGTCCAATTCCAACAGCAGCCTGAAAAAGACGATGGCATCATCCGGGCGGTAGGGTTTCTTCAGGAAACGACAGCGGCGAGGAAGGCTCGATTGCCTGAGGCTGACGATCCCTGATGTGATGACGATCGCAATGTCCGGCCAGTCACGGTGAATTTGAACTGCCAAGGCGACACCGTCCACATTGCCAGGAATGTTGATCGCGGTGAACACGAGTGCGATATCGCCCTGGCGATCGAGACATCGCAAGGCCCCGTCACCAGTTTCAGCTTCAATCGCGCGAAAGCCCGCGGCCCCAATAGCTGCAACCATCGAAGTGCGCAGGATTGCGTCTGCCTCTACGACGAGAATCCTGTGCGAATCTTCTTTCCCGGTTGCTGACTGCTGCAAGGCCCACCTCCTTGTCCGGAGCTGGATTTAAACACGATTGATGCATTGCAACAATATGCTGCCGCATCGCACTTTGCAAAGTCAGTCGGTCGTTGGAGCGCGATCGGCTTGCGGAGCCTTCGTCCCGCCACCGAACGCGTTTTCGAGATGATAGTCTCGTCTTCAGGCCGACGCTGGGCGTCGCGCAGGATATTGGATCTAGTCCTTTCCTGTATGCCGCGACACCTACGTATCATTGGCGTCTATTGGGCACTCGGGCAGGCTATCCCGGCTACGTTGATTGGCGATGCATCCGCGATCTGATCGAGATAAACCTGACGCCGCAGCGTGGCGGGAGATGAGCCACGTTTGTCGGTTCTTTCCCGCTCGACGGGGCAACGCAAGGTGTCCGGTCTGGCCGGAAGTGAAATTGTTGCTGCGCGCCCGTAATCGCATCCACGGCAGATTGCGGCGGCAACACGGGAAATTTCATTCCACTCGTGTCATGTGGATCAGCCGCTACCAGACGATCCTCAACCCAACCCGCCCGGAAACGGCGCTGAAGTCTTCGCCCCCAAGGTTGAAATAGTAGGATGCATTGGCATAGGCCCGCACGTTCTCGGAGAGATCCGCGGTTACACCTCCGCCCAGTTCCAGCATCGTCGCCTTGCGCGTGGCGTCGACCGGAAATGTGTTGAAGGTTACGACGTCTGTCGTTTCGAATTCGTGCCAGAGGTTGGCGAGCAAGAAAGGTGACACCGGCTTGCCTTCGTAGTCGTAGTCGCCCTGCAGGCGCAAGCCCACGCGGCCAGTGAATGCGTCGTTGTTGTCGTAGTTGATCGTACCACCCGGGTCGTGGGCCTCATCGAAATTCAGGTACTGCCAGATGATTTGCGCTTGCGGCTCGATATCCCAGTGATCGGTTGCTTTGAACCTCGTCCCTGTCTCCAGTGACGCCGTCACTGCATCGCCGTTGAAGCTGCTGTCATATGCGCCTATCGAGTGGGTGTCGGTGTCCAGCCATGAATTCATCAGGACGCCGTCGATGTAGCTACCATTGTCCCAGGTCCGGGTCCAATAAGCGGCAATGCTGTAGCTGTCGATTGAAAGATCGCCGACGTGGATGCTGTTGAGATTGAGCGCATCCGCCGTGATGTCGCCCCATGCACGAGAATAGCCGGCAAAGACGCCGAACGTATCCAGCACACCCTTGCCCTCGCGCTCGTAGAACGGCGCCCCAATTTCGAAGCCAAAGGCCTGCCCATCGTACTTTTCGTCGAGCAGGCGGGTTAGATCCTGATCGTAGCTCTCGCCGAAAACGCGCGTCCAGACTGCGTTGCCAGCCTGCTCACGGGCCATCCAATCCTGCTCTCCGTGGCGCTCGTGGAAGGTGCCGAGCGTCGTCCTGAGCAGGCCGCGTGACACCGCTGGAACGACCGTCATGATCGGAACCTCGGGTCGGATCGTCGGGCCGGGATCGAAGGTTCCCGGATCGCCGCCATCTCCGTCAAGGTCGTCGCCGTCACCACCACCACCGTTGTCACCACCACCACCGTTGTCGCCGCCGCCGTTGTCGCCGCCACCGCCGTCCTCACCCGACTCGTTGCGCAGATACCAGTTGTTTACCGTGCCCGGCACAGACGAGCCCTTGTACAGCAGATACTCGTAGATCCCCGCGCTGACTCGGCGACTTAGAAAGAATGATCCGTTCGCGGTCGTGGCCCCATTGATCGCCTCGACAACCAAGATCCCTTGGTCCGTCTCGTCACCGGCGCCGCCGACATTCGTTTCGACAATTCCAGTCGATCCAGACGCCGTTCCTGAATCGATCACGAGCTTGTCTGCCGCCGAGCTGTCGTTGCCGAGCGTGCTCTGGAGCCACAACTGACCAGAATTGCCGACGTAGTTACCGACAATCTTGAGCGAGTCCGAGGTGGAGTTCGAACCGGTTGTGAGGTCGATTACACCGGCGTTGGTTACAGTCACACGTCCGCCTGCGGTCGCTGGCGAAATCGTAGACTGGAAGCCGCTGCCGTTCAGCACGCTGGTCGAGTCGATGCTCAGTGCGCCGCTGCCGGTACCGCTATCACCGAGGACAAGATTGTTGTTCATCTTGAGGGTCGAGCCCTGCTCGAGCGAGATCAGTTCCCAGTTGATCAACCGGTTCGGATTGCTCCCTTGAGTGTTCTGCCAGGTCAGCGTGTCGTTGCCCTGGCCGCCATTGATCTGGATCGTTTTGAGCTGCGTGTCGGTCAATCCCTGGAAGAGAGCCACATCGTTCGCGTCGCCCATGTCGATGCCGCCAATCAGGCCGCCGGTCCAAAGCATCGAATCGTCGTTGGCTCCGGCATTGAGAAAGCCGGTGACTTCGCCGCCCGACAACTCGAAGCGGTCTGTGCCTGCGGATTGGTTGACCGATGTGTTCACCCGGCCGCCCAGCATCTGAAAAAGATCATTGCCGGCGCGTTGATCGACGGTGCCATTGATTACGCCCGGATTGTAATTGACGATGGTGTCATTACCGGTGCCGAGCAGCGTATTGCTCTGAATGGTGCCGTAGTTGTCGATGCGGGTCTGGCTTGCACCGTTGATGAAGACGCCATTGTTGATGAAGGATCCTGCGTTGTTCAGGATTGTCGTCGTGCCATCGCCGTTGACCGTGATCCCCGGGTTCAATGTGCCGTTGTTGGTGATCGTGTTGTTGCTGTTGCCGGTGAACGAAAAGGCCGAGTTGATGGAGGCATTGGCGTTGTTGGTCACCGAGTAGGTGCCATTGCCGGTGATCACCAGACCGCTATTGATGTTGCCGGAATTTACAAAGGTGATGAAACCGTTGTTGTCGAGCGTGACGCTCTGCAGGTTTCCCGCGGTGGTCACGCCAAGAGTGCCGATATTGGAGAGGGTGAGCGGACCGTTGAAGTTGGTACCGGAGAGGATGTCGACCGTGAGCGTGCCGAGGCTGGCAGTGCTGCTGTAGCCGGATGGATTGCCCGTGCAGGTCACCGTTTGACCGGAGGTGGGGCTTGCCGGATCGCAATCCGCGAATGCCGGCAGAGTGATGAAGAAGCTAAGGATGCTGACTAGGGGAGGAAGAGATCGTTTGCGGGGTGAGGGAAAAGATTTGCGACGGTACTTCGTAGATCCATTCCATTTCGTCATACTGCGCTTCTCCGCCATACGCGTTAAGGAATCCCCAGCAGTGGCTTCATCATTGTACAGGTCGACGTGATTGTGAAGCTGGAAATAACCCTTTGGAGCTAAAGCGTTTTGAGCCGTGTACGACTGTGACCTTTCGACCTCGGTACTCGCGCTTCAGACGGCAGGGTAACGTCGAAGTGGAATGACGATTGAGGCCTGCCCTAGGAAATCTTACGCACCCCAACGATTGCCGCGCCCCCGGTCGGATGGCAACAAACTTGCCCGTTCTGATCCGGCGTCCCTCTGACGATCTCGTCTCTGATCATGCCAACAGCGGCCGTCGAAGGCCGGCTGGTGCGGTAAGTCACAGATGTTCCGGTAGAACGGAAGTTCCCACGAGCTTGTGGATGCTCGGTGGTGTCATGTTGTTTGACGTCAGACAATCGCACCTGTGACGGTCTTTGCCATGGCGCAGATCCAATGAATGTGTGCGGCCAGGCTGACCGTTTTTCCGTAGAACGACGCATGGATTGCAGCGTGCTGAAAAGGACAGAGAGCTTTTTTGCGCAACTGGCTTGTGCGGGCCACCCCGAATTACAACGGGACAATGCTCATGGATTGAACTCGTCCCTGACTTCCTGCAAAGCCGGGATCTCACCAATCTTATTGACGGCGACGTCGACCGTCATGCCCAGATAGTCTTTGGCTTCCCCAAACCATGATCCTTCCAACGGTATTGCCTGAGCTGGGTGTCGGGCGACTGCCACCGGGATCAAATTAAACCCCGCTGTTATCTGGTTTGTCGGGTCGTAATCTAACCATCCTGCACCGGGGAGAAATACCTGCAGCCAGGCATGTGTAGCGCCGGCGCCCGTTGTTCCGACCGCGCCGCCGTCCAACGCCGCGTCGTACAAGTAACCTGATACAAAGCGGGAGGCGATCCCGAGCCGGCGCAATGCCTCTATCATCAACCAGGCATAGTCACGGCATGAGCCTGATTTGGTGCGAAGGGTTTCGCCAGGTGACTGGGTTCCTTCTGTTTCTCTCGCACAGTAGGTGAAGTCATCCCGGAAAGTGTTCAGCATCCGACGTAACACATCGATGGTTTGGTCCTGGTCGCGCGCGACGAAGCGCTTGGTCCAGGCGGCTACGCTTCCATCAGGATCTTCGGTATGCGGACGCAAATAGCCCGCGAGATCGGTCCATTCATCGGGGGTATATTGCACCGGGATTTCGTCGGCGCGCGGTTCCAAGGGGAAGGCCTCTACTCCCTTCACTCCGAAATAGACACCTTGGACCTCAAACGTAAACGTCAGTTCGGCGCCGGCTTCGCTGAACTCCATCACGGTCACAGTGTTAGAACGGGGATCGCTGATCCAATGAATTTTCGAGGGAATGCTCGTTTTCGCAGACCAACCGAGCAGACGCGCCCAAGCGCCACGTCGCGGCAAAAACATTGCTCGGTGCGTGCCGAAGGTAACAGGCTTAGCATACCTGTAGGCAGTCACATGTGTAATCTTGCCAAGAATCGCCATATCCACCAGCTCTGCCGCAGAAAAATAGGATCCCTTGCCGAAACGGGCGTGCATGCGTTCAGTCATTTATCCATGACCACCCCATAGCGGGGTGTCAACGGTCTTCACGCGTGCCGTGGCGCTGTGCGCGCGATACTACGGTCAGACCGAGTCGCGCTGAGTACGAAGATTGGATACAACGCGCCGGTTTTGCACCTTGCACGAGCGGCTCGTGCAGTCGCGGACTTCGCGATCGTTGCCGTAGCCCTTGGCCCATACGCGGCTGGCGTCCACGCCCTTCGAAACCAGATAGGCCATCACTGCATCGGCGCGTCGCTGTGAAAGTGTCGTCATTGCTGGAGCAGATCCGGAATCGTCGGCAAATCCCTGCAGCTTGACCAGCCATTGCGGGTTGCTGTTGAGCCAGGTTGCCTGCTTATCCAACGTTGCCTTGGCGACGGTATCCAGCGTGGCCGAATCCTGCGTAAAGTAGGTCCGTCGGCCGACATTCAGAATAAAGTCCTGTTCGCTTCCGGCCGCGACGTTCTCGAAGCCGGGTGCCGGATCGTTGGTCTGCCCGGTCATCGGCGCTACGGCAGGCTCCTCCACCTCGGCGATATCGGTGGTGCTGCAAGCGACAAGCGTCAAGAGCATGGCCGCAGCGACGAGAGGCCTCGAACATCCGACTAAAACAGACATCAGGGTGTTACTCCTCATTCGACCGGAGTCGCTTGGTTCGCCTGAGCGGCATTTTGAGCTTGATCGGCAATGTGGGGCAGGACTTGTACCGCGGTGCCGATGGGGCACCGCTGATAAAGATCGATTGCATCTTCGTTGAACATGCGAATGCAGCCGCTGGAGGCATCCTTGCCGATACTGCCTGGCTCCAGAGTACCGTGGAAACGATAGCCGGTATCGACGCCGTCGCGAAGCAAATACATCGCGCGCGGCCCAAGTGGGTTCTTCGGTGAACCTCCATCTACTGACTCAGGCAGCTCGGGGTGGCGTTGACGCATCTCCGGGGGCGGCGTCCAGCGCGGCCAAAGCGCCTTCTGGTCGATCGTGGCGCGGCCATACCATTTGAAGCCCTCGCGGCCGACACCGACGCCGTAGCGAATGGCCGTCTTGTTCTCCATGATCAGGTAGAGAAAATGATGCGTCGTATCGACAACAACCGTACCAATCGGCTCGCTGCTGAAATATTTGACAACCTGACGGTGCCACTTCCTGTCGATCTTGGAAAAGTTCGTGCTTCGGAACGTCACACCGTTGTCGATACTGGTTCCGGAAAAATAGGAAGCGGTCGCAGCTAAAGTCGGCTTCTCGACTGTCGCCAAGGTTCCGACCGAAGCCAAACCGCCAAGCAGAATATCCCTGCGCGTCCACCTCATCGGCATCCCCCCGAAAGCCAAGCAGCAAGGCGCTCATGTAAAACAGATTTTTCGTGGCCGACAAGAATAAAAATGCATTGCTCTGCACTCGGTGGACTGGCACTACCGCCCGTCCCGGTCGCATGCCGAACTATCCTTGCCGAAGGACCCGCATGCCAGTCGATCGCATCTCGTATTCGAAACGATCCTGAGAATAGACGCCGTGCTTCATGAAGAACCGCTTCGACGTCAGGAATTGCGGGTCGCTCGACGGTTCGTATTTTCCGGACAAGGCTACAGCACCGTCTATCCTTACGGTGACGTCGAAGCTACCCTTGCCGTCGAAGGCCATCGTCACCGCAAGGTCGTATGTCGTTCCGTCACGTTTCAGCGTCTGCCCGTCGTAGATCGCGTTGCGCAGTCCCCAATTCTCGAAGCAGCCGCCCATCCCCTTTCCGCGGGTGTAGTCACTGTCGAACCGAAGCGTGTTGCCGCCGGTCCAGCGCAGGCTCATCGGCGGCGAGCAGCCCATCCGTCCGTCATGGACCTGGAAAAGAATGAAGTCGTTGTCCCCAGACGTCTTCATCGACACCTTCGTCTCGAATACGTAAGTGATCCTGCTGGTCACCGAGATGTTTGTGGAGTTCAACTCCGCCCGTTGGTGGAATATCCCGCCGCTGCAATGGTTCGAGCTGTTGTGAAAGACGTAGGTGTCCTTGACATGCTTGATGGCGCCGGCATCCACGCCGCAGGACGTCTGCCAGCCCAGGGAAACTGGTCGACCCTCCGCTGCCTTGCCGATGCTCCATTGAGTGCCAATCGTTGCAATGGCAACCGCAGTAAACACAGCTACTGCTCGCTTCACGGTGGTCTCCATCGCGATCGGCTCAGAAAAAGATCAACCTTTTCTACCACTCGGCGCCCCGGACCGGAAGGTGCCGGGCGCAGGCAATAGAGAGGGCGTTGCTTGCTGTCAGTATATTTGAACCGCGACCAAATCCCGCGCGCTAATCCAGACAGACGAACAGAAATCGCTGGCGGGATATCCTTCCCGCCGTCGCGTCTGTCACAGGATTCGCATAGCGCGGAACCACAACTGATAGAGGCATCGTAGTTTGCGGTATCATACCTGAAATGGCTTGTATCTTCCTGCGATGTTCGCTCACGTGGATCGAAATGGGAAAGGCGAGCCCGACAGCTACGGCGTGATTGCGATGTGGAAGACGAATCAGTAGATTGGCATTTGGCGTCCCTCGCGTGCAACGTTGACACTTATCCCATGCCGACGGAACGCCCCGGGGGGACACGTGATGCGACGAGTTAAATACAGTGCCGTGCATGCGCCGATCTACTCTCTCCTCGCATTGTGTCTGCCGGCCGGGATCGCGGTAGGGCAGGAGGTCGCGAAACCGGCTCAGAAACCCTCTGAGACCAGCAAGGCGGATGAGCGTTGGATTCCGAAACTGCGGCTCGGAGATGACACCGCCTACCTGGAATTTTACGGCCAGATCAACAAAGGCTTGCTGGTTTACGACGACGGCGGTTCGACCGACAACTACTTCCCCGTCGACAACGGCAACTCTTCGACACGCGCCGGCTTTCGCTTTTACTCCAAGATGGAGAACAACTGGTCGGTGGGCGGAAATCTCGAATGGGAATGGACGCCCTATTCGACGACGAACGTCAATCAGCTCAACAAGGGCGACTACGATTGGGAGGCACAGCTTCTGCGAAAAGCAGAAGTCTATATGGAGTCGAAGGACTACGGGAAGTTCTGGTTCGGCCAGGGTAGCATGGCGTCTGATGGCAGCGCCGAAGTCGATTTGTCCGGCACCTCGGTCGTCGGCTATTCGCTTATCTCGGACATGGCCGGCGGACCGTTCCTCAGGTTTGATGATGGAACGCTCTCTTCAATACGCGTCAAAGACGCTTTCACAAACTACGATGGTCTCGGTCGAAAATTGCGATTCCGCTACGACACCCCCTCCTTCGGCGGATTCAGCGTGTCGTCGTCCTTTGGGACGCAAGTCGTACCTGAGCCGAGTGACGTCGCCGTGTGGGACATTGCGTTGCGCTACGACCAAACGATCGAGGACGTCAAGATCAGCGGCGCATTGGCGTTTTCGAGGCCGGGCGATGGCAATTCGATCTACGACGCCTCGGTTTCACTGCTACATCAGCCAACGGGCCTGAGCCTTACCCTTGCAGCCGGCTACTCGGACAAGGAGTCCATCGATGGACACTACGGCTATGCCAAGGTTGGTTACCAGACGGATATATTTGAAGTCGGCAAGACAGCCTTCTCCGTCGACGCCTATTTTGGTCGGGACATCAAGGGCAAGGGAACGGATAGCGATTCCTACGGTGTGCAAGTCGTACAGAATCTCGATTATTGGCAGACCGAACTTTTTGTTGGTGCACGCACTTATTCGTACGACGACGAAGTCGCAAGTGTCCAAGACAGTTATGCTGTGCTCGCAGGCGCCAGACTGAAATTTTAGCGATATCGCACGCTCGCCGTTCGAGCGCGCAGACCCTTCGACGAGGGCCTGGCTTGTAGCGGCTAAGAACTGCGCGGTTCGATCCAGCGGTCTCGAAACGCTATGATGTTAAGCAAAAATCCGGTGCCTGAACCTCATCAAGTGCAACATGCACAGGCGAGTTGCGCTCGATGTCCGGTAGCCGCAATCGATAGGTGCGACTTACGGATCCCACGTCAGCAAAAAACGTCAGATCCGACGGTTGACCCGGAGCGTAACGGCCGAAGTTGGGCGGCGATCATCATTGGTTACAAGGTCGCCCGTGCGAATAGGTTGGTTCAACGCGGACGTTACTATTGTCGCAACCCAACTATCCCCTACCGGCCCGGTCTTGTCCCACACGCTCCGGTGTGGCCGGTCCCCGCGTGCAGCATCTTGCAACTAAGTTCGCTGCAGTTTGAATGCTGTACTTGGTTTCAAGTGTTCGGATACGCGGGCACTCCCTTCTACTTTTAGCATCGTTCAGACATATAGCGGGCAACTTCGGTACTGAAAAAGCATAACTATTTTTAACCCGTCATTTGTACTTGTGCCGTAGCGTGTCGCTCAACCTGAGCGAGGATGGCATGCACGGTCTGGGCAATGTGGCTAATTTTTCCGGTCGAGACTTCATTCGGCGGATCGTCTATCCCATGGCAGCAGTCATGGTTGTCGCAATCATGGTCGTAACCGCCGTCCTTGTCTTGTCGGCACGCCAACAAAACAAGCTGGAAGTCGAAGCGTCCACGAGACTTGCCACAACCGCACTCCAAGTAAAGGCCCGGGAGGTCGGACGGGATCTGCGCAACTATACGATTCGTCAGGATGTCTACGAAAACGTCAGCAGGAGCGGCAACATTGCCTGGGCCGCGACGGACGGGAATATCGGCCCGAACATTTACAAGGACCTCGGCTACGAACTGGTATTCGCCGTCGCTCCAGGCAACCGCACGATCTATGGGCTGATCGATGGAGAGCCGAAGGACGTCGACGCGCTGAAAGTGATGCCACGCGGACTTCGGGATCTTCTGAATGTCGCCTCCATTCAGGCCGATCCAACGACAAGCTTGATCAAGTCCGGGAGCGATATCTATGTGGTGGCGGCAAATGGAATACTTCCGCCCTCCATTGACCGTTCGGACGTAAAGCCAAGAGACCTCACCATGTTGGTTTTCGCCGAACGACTGGACCAGAAGTTTCTCGATCGGATGGGGCGCGACTACCTGCTGTCCGATCTGAAAATCTCGCTTGATCGAGTGGACGATGCCGAGGCCTCGATCCCCCTCCTGACTCAGGATCGCGTTTTCCTCGGAACGATCTCCTGGTCTCCACCGAAACCTGGCGAGCAGCTCCTTCGCTTCATCTTGCCACCACTCGGCATCGCCCTTGTCGTGCTCGCGGCATTTGCCGTTCTGGTGGTCAGAAATGCTCGCCGTTCGACCTCGGCTCTGGAGGCCTCGGCGAAAACTGTCGAAGCTTACGCACAGACTCTCAAGGAAAGCGAAACCAGGTTCAAGGACGTTGCTGAAGCTTCCTCCGACTGGATTTGGGAGAGCGATAATGATCTCCGACTGGTCTACTTCTCGACGCGCTTCAGCGACGTTACGGGACTTTCGCCACCAGCCATTCTCGGCAAGACGTTGGAACAATTCTTCTCGCGTGACACGGATGCCGATGGCTGGAGGCAACTCATGGCAGGTAGCAGCGATCAGCGCGCCTTCCGGGATCTGCGCTGTGCTTATCGGGACGCCAAGGGCAATGGACGCATTTGTCGGCTTGCTGGGCGTCCGATCGTTGCGCCATCGGGGGAGTTCCTCGGTTTTCGAGGAACGGCAACTGACATTACCGAGGAGGTCGAAGCACAGGAGCGAGCCAGCCATCTTGCCCATCATGACGCACTCACGGGTCTACCCAACCGCGCGCTCTTTCGCGAACGGCTGAACATCGCACTGGCGGCCACCGCAGAACAGACCGCACGCGTGGCAATCATCTGTCTCGACCTCGATCACTTCAAGGAAGTGAATGACACGCTCGGACATGGGGCAGGGGATCTGCTTCTCCAGCAGTTGTCGAACCGTCTGCTCGGATGCGTGCGCAAGCACGATACTGTGACCCGTCTCGGTGGCGACGAGTTTGCAATCATTCAAATGGGCGTTGCTCAACCCCTTGAAGCAGAGGAGCTTAGCCGAAAGCTGATCGACGTCGTGCGCGCGCCCTTTACGATCGAAGGGCAGGATCTGCACGTTGGCGTCAGCATCGGCATCGCCATTGCAGACGCCACAGAGACCGATCCCGAGCGCCTGTTGAAGAATGCCGACATTGCTCTTTACAGAGCCAAGCAGAGCGGACGTGCAACCTACCGGATATTCGAAGCACAAATGGACGCTGAGCTGCAGCAGCGCAAGGCATTGGAACACGACCTCAGACAGGCGGTTCTAAAGGATGAGCTGGAAGTCCACTATCAGCCCCTCATCGATCTCGGGAAGAGTCAAATCGCTGCCGTGGAAGCGCTCGTAAGGTGGCGTCATCCAGCACGCGGCTTGGTATCACCTGCCGATTTCATACCATTGGCCGAAGAGACTGGCCTCATCGTTTCGATCGGCGAGTGGGTTCTCGAGACGGCCTGTCGCCAAGTAATCGATTGGCAAAACCTTCGAGTTGCGGTCAATCTCTCCCCGGTCCAGTTCCGAAACAGGGAGTTGGTTGAAACCGTCCGCCAGGTTCTGGTGCGGACCGGTTTGGCGCCTGAGCGGCTCGAACTTGAAATCACTGAAAGCGTGCTGATCAATGATGCGTCGGCTGCGCTCGAGATCCTGAACGGTCTGAAGAACCTTGGCGTGAAGATCGCCATGGACGATTTTGGAACCGGTTATTCGTCACTGGGCTATTTGAATTCGTTTCCGTTCGACAAGATCAAGATAGACAAATCCTTCATTGGCGACATGGACAGCAAGGACAAGTCCGGGGCCATTGTGAAATCCGTGATCGGCCTGGGGCAGAGCTTGAACATGGTTACGACAGCCGAAGGCGTCGAGACGCCGGAGCAAGCTGAATTCCTGAGGCAAGAAGGTTGCGACCAGGTCCAGGGTTATTATTTCAGCAAACCCGTGACAGCGCCCGAACTGTCCACGTTCATCGAGCGATGGGATGGCGCCAAAGCCTGTGGCGACGTCGCTGCCTGACCGAGTGTTATCGGCGGCAAAAGACAGACGGCAGGAATTTCCCGGCACGTTCCAATAGTCAATCTGGAGGCGCGCATAGCAGCTATTCGGCTTTTGCGTTTGCCTCACATTCCCGTTTGCTTATTTTGCATCTCCCGTCAGGTCTGCGTTCCCTGGCTTTGGTCCGAGGTAGACATAATCGGAGGCATGATGCAAAACATGATTGTCGCGGACAATCACATGGCGTCCGTTGAAAACGGCACCAAGACGATTGCGGTTCGCGTTGGATACTGCACGGTTAAGCCGGGGACCCTCGAGATCAGATCCGCGAGTGGATGTTGGCCAACGACCCTGGTGCACGTCGTTTCCGTCCAGAAAAAATCGATCTCGGCACTGAGTTCGGACGAGCTCAGCCAAAGCGGTTTTTCCAACGTCAACACACTGGTCAAGCAACTCCAGCCCGCTCATCCCTGTCTTTCAACAGATTCCGATGTCACCGTGATCAATTGGAAGGTGGCTAGTTAACAATTTTCAGGGTTCCCCGAGACATTTCGATCAGTACGTCCGGCGTCGAGGTTTCAGTCGCATCGGCGCGGAGGAGGCACCCCCTCTAGACGCAATGGCGTGCCCTTGCCAGCCAAGCATTACAGAGCCGCCGCTTCTGGCTTGAAATGCGAGCGACACTTGTGACAGAACGCCGGGGAAATCACGAAGGAAACCGAACGTGAAACTGGACATCGAAGCTGTCGCCGAAGAGGCAAAGACTTGGCGCCGACATATACATCAAAACCCGGAACTGCTTTTCGATCTGCCTGAGACGGCGGCCTTCGTTGCAAAGAAACTACATGAGTTCGGTTGCGACGAGGTTGTCACGGGGATCGCGAAGTCGGGTGTCGTGGCCGTCATCAACGGCTCAAGAGGTCCGGGCAAAACGCTCGGCTTTCGCTGCGACATGGATGCTCTGCCCATGTCGGAGCAAACCAATCTGCCTTACGCATCAAAAGTGCCGAACCGCATGCACGCCTGCGGTCATGACGGCCACACTGCAATGCTGCTTGCTGCGGCGAAGTGCCTGGCCGCAAGCCGCGATTTTCCAGGTGCGATCGTGTTGATCTTCCAACCTGCCGAGGAAGGCGGTGGCGGTGCACGCGTCATGATTGAGGAAGGTCTCCTGGAGCGCTTCGGGATCGAAGAAGTCTACGGCATGCACAATGAGCCCGGTGTCCATGTCGGTTCATTCGCCATACGCAGCGGTCCTTTCATGGCAGGTGCTGACCGGTTCCTGGTGACGATCAACGGCAAGGGTGGGCATGCGGCATCCCCGAACCTCACCCGAGACCCGGTGTTGGTGAGTGCGCATATGATCACCGCGCTGCAGTCGATTGCGTCCCGGTTTACCGATCCCTTCGATCCGGTTGTCGTCTCGGTCACCTTCATGAACGGAGGCAACGACCAGGCTCTCAACGTGATCCCGGCATCGGTTAAGATAGGCGGTACAATTCGAACAATGCAGCCTGAAACGCGCAAGGCAGTCGAGCAGCGCTTCCGCGATATCGTGGGGATGGCAGCCAAGCTCTTCGAAACAGAGGCGGAGATCACCTGGATTCCAGGATATCCGGTTACCGTCAACGACGAGGAGAAGACCCGCGTGGCCGTGTCGGCTGCCGCCAATGTCGTGGGGGCGGGCCGTGTCGAGACGGCCTATGCGCCATCGATGGGAGCTGAAGACTTCGCATACATGCTTGAGCAGCGCCCGGGCGCCATCATTCTCGTCGGGAATGGAGACAGTGCCTACCTTCATCACCCCGCATACAATTTCGACGACAGAGCAATCATCTACGGCGTCAAATATTGGTTGTCGTTGGCAAATCAGGAGCTCGGGCGCCTTTAGCGTCACGAAGGTCGTGTCAGGCGTGCAAACAAAAAGGCCGGCACCTCCCTCGGCGCCGACCTCTCGTAATCTGTCTCAACAACAGCTGCCAGTACATCCGTGGTCAGCCGTCAGAGACATGATGAGTTGACTGTAAACTTTTGCGACGAAGCGTCAAGTACAGCTTACGGAGCATGCGGCCACCGCATGGCGCGGTCAGGCCGTCACCAGTATCCAGCAAAAACGAGAATGAACGCGCCAATCGCAATCAGTGCCAATGCTGGCCAGTTTTTGGAGATACCAAGGAACCTCAGACCCTGGCCCCGTGGTTCGAGCGTGCGGCCACCATGCAACGTTCGATGCGGATCACTCAGCCGTCTATCAAGCGTTGGCCGGAAAAGGACGAGTGTTCCGGCGACTACAAGAGCTGCGCCAATCAGGATTGCCCACATCATCGCCTCCGCGATCTTAGGGACCGTGTATGGCTAAACCTGATCCAGGCTTGATTGTTCCGTATCTGTATCGGGGAGGATGATCGAAGCCTCTGCCAGTTTTTCCCGCGCAACGCGTTCCAGCGCGTCTTCTTCGTGCTCGCCTTGCTTCCAAAGCGCCAACAGCAATGTGGCGATCTGAAGTACTGCTTTCCTGTCCCTAGCAATTCCATTCTCGCGACAGATCGTCTTAAGGACAGCATTCACGACGGAGAAATTGACACGGTCCATTAGCCACCCGTGCCGGGAGGAACGTCGTTCGTCAGAAATTCCTTACGCTGCATCGTATCTCGGCCAGCCGCGTCGATCAATGCGTCAGCAAGGTGCTTAAGCTTCACCCCCGTTCCGCGAGATCCAAAATGGGTGCTGTCGAGGACGGTCAAACTAACTGAACCCAACACTGAGGTAGTTGTCGTGGCGTTTTTCATGATTTTCTCCACGGCGCCTGCGCTAGCTTTCTTTCGACTGAACTGCGCATCGAGACCATTGCACCAGTGCCAGGCCCGCTTGGCCGATGCCGAGTAACGTCGGCGCCGCGGTACGGTAGTAAAGTATCGAGATCGAAGTGGTTCACTGTTGCAAATGTCGCTGACGCGCCCTGTGTGAGAAAATTGAAAAAGCAAAGCCCGACGGACGGGGTCGTCGGGCTTTTTTGCATGGGCCTACAGACGGTGTGGGCCCGACAGCAGAACGCTGCATCTCGAGATTAAACGCCATGGCCGAAAGTTTCAAGCGCGTCCAGATGCCCATATTAGCAGGATCTCAATCGTTCAGGCGCTCGGTCCGCATGTTGTGGAAGTAAGAGGGAGGTTCAAGAGAGGGCGAGAACCTCCCCCCTGCACTTCTCAAGAGAACTCCTATGCGGCGGGGATCCGCACGACTGGAGTTAGGCCTTAACCTTTGTCTTTTCCCTAAGGTTTGACAATCCTAATATACGTTTACCCGCGAAAGCGGTCCATTTGCTCAAAAGCATTAGCCCCGGTGAAAACTTGTCCCGATTCCAATTCTAGGCCTCTCGTTCCGGGGAATTTTCGAATAGGTGGAACAGGCCTGTCGCTGGCGCAACTAGAGAGCGGAAAGATCAAACAGGTCAGTTCAGCCGTCTACTGTTCCTCCCTAGGCCGAAAGAGGGTGGATGCTATAGCCCGTTGCTCAAGATAGGAACAACGAAGGGGCGGAGCCTCTGTCGGAGCTAAGTCTCAGTCACGCCTCGATGACACCGTTGTCTTCGCCATCCCAATATTTAAGCCGATCCGCATGGACCTTGATCAAAAGAAGTCCCGGGGTCTCAACGCCTTGTGGAAACCAGCGTTCCAGATCTCTCACCCAGTGGCCATCGAACATGCTGCGATCGCGGACAAGTGACGCTTTGCCCTCAATCGAGATGAACATGCCGGGCCTGCCGAGCATGCTCGGTGCTTCGCAAAAGGCGAGCGTCACGCAAGGATCGCGATCGATGTCAGTGATTTTTGAGGTGTTGTCATAAGAAAAGAAATAGCTATCGCCATCATACTCGGTGTCTCCATTGTTGCTCATGGGGCGACTTGCGATTACTCCGCTCGATGTCTTCGTCGACATCATGCAAAAATCGATCTTGCGCATCTTTTCGGATAAATCTGCGAGTGACTTGCCTGCCATTTCAAAACTCCCATACAGAGCTGCGGATGGGCGGATCCTTGTCCGTGAGATGAAAACGGTCATTGTTAAAAAAGGTTCGCCGTCACTGAGGAAAGGAGTGCCGAGAGCCTTCGCTCGCCCGCTCCTGCCGCCACACAATATGATTGTGCGCTCTACCGGCGCCGCCGTGTCGGCCCACCGTTCAACGGCTTGTTCCTGCGCCTGATAATTCGACTGCGCTCCTGCCCGGTTCTTTAACTGCTGCCAAGCCCGCCCGAGTTGGCCTATCCCAAGTTACAGGTCGAACGGGCTCCTCGTCTGCCATCCTTCGCCGGGGGCGGCGGGGCGGTCAGCAGAACCGCCGATTTTCTGCCGCTCCGGCATGCGGGATCGATGAGACTTAATGGCCCTGCAAAACAAGGGTCTGTACCGGCAGCAACAGGGCTTGCAGCCGTAAGATCATCGCGTGAACGAGCCCGACAGTGTCCACGACATGCAGGAAGATCCAGCGTAAGGTGCCGATGTTCTTGTCGGCAAGCGCGTCGTGGTTGTTCGTGTAGGCGTTGGCGATGCAGCTGCTTCCGGGGGGAACGCCGTTAAGGCCGCCGGTAAAGAGTGGCTCCATGAATACGGTCAGGGTCCCAGGCTGCGTTACCTGCCGAACGTCGAGCAGTTGGTCCGTCGGCCGATATTGACCTGCGGCGATAACGTCCTGAACCTCGGTTACGACCATCGGAATGATGGTGAATGGCCGGCCGATGCAAGTCGCCTCGGCGATCATTCCCGTCTTCAACACCTGCGCCTCGATCTGCCCGAAGCCGGCGATCAGGACGTTTTTGCCCGCACTCTCTGGGACCAGGATGCCGGCGGGACGCAGCAGGGGGTTGACCACGTCGCCGCGACGCAGAGTGAATTGCTGCACCGTCCCGGTGACGCCGGCCCTGACGACGGTCTTGTCGAGATCGACCTGCGCCTGTTTTTCGGCCGCTTGAGCGCTCGCCTTTTGAGCCGGCAGAAGTTCTTCGATCTGCGTTTGCAAGGTCTGCTTTTTGGCGATGTCTGAATCGAGCGCACCCTTTCGACTATCGATGTTGGTTTCAAGCCTCTCAACCTCGCGCCTGGCCACGGCGTCGTTCTTCAAGAGTTGCACCTTCATCTCGTACTCGTCGACGGCCGTTTGGTAGTCGCCCTGGGCTTGCTTGATCTCACCGTCGGCGCTTGCAAGTTCGCTCTGAGCCACTTTCATTGCGGCGTCGACTTCGGCGATCTTGCGCTTGGCCGCATCGAGCGCTGCCTGCTGGGCGTCACTGTTGAGCCTGAACAGCGGATCCCCGGCCTGGACCTTCTGGTTGATCCCGACATAAACCTCTTCCACGCGCCCGCCTGTTTCCGGCAGAATTGTTACGGTGCGGAATATGGCGGTGACATTCGACGTCGATGGATGGAAGTAGAAGATCATGGTGATCAGCGAAATTGTCAGCAGGAGACACGCAGAAATGCCCCAGCGAAGCTCGTACCACACGCTATAGAGGGTGATTTCGCGGCCGATCCGCTTTCCTTGGCCGTAGCGTCGGTAGAGATAGTCTGGAACGATCGTCAGCAGGGAACACAGGATCAGTTCGAACATGGCTCAGATGCCCTCTCCGTCGGAGTCCACCTTCGATTCTGACACGATCGGTTCTTCTCGAACCAGCGCTGGGTCTCCTGTCGACTGGACGTCACGGCCGGACAGTTTCCCGAGCGACCGGGCAATGGAGTAGAGCGGTGTTGAGAAGTCCGGAAATTCTATGAAAGCCAGCAAAAGACCGGCAATCCAGAAAAGATGGTTGTGCGTGAACAGCGAGATCAAACCCAGCACCGCCACGATTTCCAGCTGGATCTTGCTGGTCTTATGCGCCATTCGCTCTGGAAGCGCATGTAGCTGAAAATAGAGATTGCCAATAACGAGGACCATGACCAGGAGAAAGATTGCGACCGCTACGAAAAGATAGTCGGTCTGCCCAGGTGCGGTGATGAAGACTGGCAGGTGCTCAATCGCGGCAGGATGGATTTCTTGGTCCATGTCGGCAGTCCCATCAAAGGATCGTTGTTCCTGTCGTACCTATAGAGACATAGCAAATTCCAGCGAGCTGAACAGGGAAATTTTTCGGCCACGACCGGCGGTATTTCCCGGAACTTTCTGGCTGATACGTTCCTCGCGTTCGCAGACTACTCCAAGCGCCATACTGGCTCAAAAGCCAGCGGAGGTCTAAGATGAAGCCGGGGTAGGGGACGGAGCCATGAAATACTTTACGATGGTCGATTACGTGATCGAAGGCGTCTTCGACACCATGAGAGAGGCTCTTGCCGACGTCGAATGTCGCAAAGCCCTCGGCTACACGGCCCGTATCAAATTGATACCGGAGGACACGCCGGAAGTCCGCGAGGAGCTGGCTAAGGAGCAGAGGCGGCGCTACGAAGAGGCGGAGCAATTGGTGAATGGGCAGATCAAGACAGCGCAACGCCGAATAATGCAGCGTAAGGCACGGGCCAAGGCTAACAAGATCGGGCTCGGGTTTGGGATGTTCACCGGTGTTTCCGTCCTGATTTTCATTTTGCTCTAGGTGTGTGGTCCCGGAATGAGATGGTGCGGATTGATTTTGAAGATTGACGGGTCCCTTGTCCAGGCGTTGCAGATTGCTTGATAGGGCGTTCGCCATCGGAGCGCCTTGAGGTGTTTGGCGAAGTTGTAAGCAGTGACGAAGG